>CANMQB010000066.1 GCA_947499885.1 Spartobacteria bacterium | reverse complement strand
TGGATCGATGCGCCAACTCAGTAAATCCCCTCAACGCATCGCTTCTTATTTCAACCATCCAGCCGTTGCTTATGCTAAGGCGGCTTGAGTGCTACTTATTAACTTGCCGGAGTAATAGTACGCCCCGTTGTCGAGTCAACCGCTGACAAGCCTTCTTTTTATTAACCCTCGCATCACAAATTTTTTGGCACAGCATAGCCTTCTCGCACTACGAAGCTGACTTGCTGGATGAGGGAGTTCTGCCTATGGTTGGCTTTTTGAGAGAGTCACTGCCCCCGAAGCGAGAAAAAATGACCCTAGCAAATTTGAACCCAGATAAAAAAACGCGAGCCTGCCCCCAGCATCCTTGAAAACTACAACAAGCAATCTGATTAGGTTTTTGCCCACTTTGGGTTTGCGATTTTTTCCACCGAGCGAGGTCGATGGTGTTCTTGGGATATGACAAAACATCGTCCATCTCGCCTTTCGCTGCCTGCCATTTTGGTATGGGGGCTTGTCGCCGTGATAGGCATTGGCTGCCTTGCCTTTGTCGCTTTTGCGCGGGGTGAGCAGGTGAGCGCGCTGTGGTTGGTCATCGCCTCGGTGTGTGTGTTTGCGTTGGCATGGCGGTTCCACTCGACTTGGTTGATGGCAAAGGTGCTGACTCTCGAGGACTCGAGGCTCACGCCTGCCGTGCGTTTGGATGATGGCAAGGACTTCGTGCCGTCAAACAAGTGGGTCGTGTTCGGACACCATTTCGCTGCGATTGCTGGTCCGGGTCCACTGGTCGGCCCTGTGCTCGCGGCGCAGTTCGGATTTTTACCTGGAACGCTCTGGATTTTAATCGGGGCGACCTTGGGCGGTGCGGTGCATGACAGCATCATTATGTTTTGTTCCGTCCGGCGGGGCGGCAAATCCCTGCCTCGTATGGTGGCCGATGAAGTCGGGCCGTTTGCCGGTTTTGTTTCGCTGGCGAGCATCCTAGCCATCATGGTCATTGTTTTGGCGGTGCTGGCCTTGGTGGTGGTGAAAGCGCTAGCCGAGAGTTCATGGGGTTTCTTCACGATCGCGGCGACCATCCCGCTGGCCATGGCGATGGGGTTGGGAATGAAATTCCAATGGGCGGGCATGAGGACAATCAGCACGCTGGGCGTTGTCGGGCTGATTCTTTCGGTGCTGGGTGGGCAGTGGATTCAAGGAACGCCATTTGAAGCTTGGTTCGATTTTCAGGAAGTCCCCCTCGCGTGGTTGCTCATGGGCTATGGCCTCCTGGCCTCTGTGCTACCCGTCTGGCTCTTGCTGGCGCCTAGGGATTATCTGAGTTCTTTTTTAAAAATTGGTGCGGTGGGTTTTTTGGCGGTTGCGATTCTTGTGATCTGCCCGACGCTGCAGATGCCTGCAATCACGAAGTTCATCGACGGTTCGGGCCCGGTCTTCGCGGGAGGGGTTTTTCCGTTCTGTTTTATCACCATCGCCTGCGCGGCGATTTCGGGCTTCCACGCGATCATCTCCTCGGGGACGACGCCCAAGATGCTGGCGAGGGAGAAGGACATCCGCCTGATTGCGTATGGAGCCATGATCACGGAGATGCTGGTCGGTATCATGGCGCTCATAGCCGCTTGTACGCTGCCTCCTGGGGAGTATTTTGCGATCAATATGAAGGGAGAGCCTGCTGCAGTGGTGCAAAAGATCACCGACCTCGGCTTTCCTGTCACCGAGCAGCAAATGGCAACTCTCGCCGAGCGGGTGGGTGAAAAATCCATGATCGGCCGCACGGGTGGCGCCCCAACCTTTGCCGTGGGCATGGCAAATATGTTTTCCCGACTTGTGGACAATCCCACGGCCATCGCGATCTGGTATCACTTTGCCATCATGTTCGAGGCGTTGTTTATTTTAACAACGATTGATGCGGGAACCCGTGTCGGACGGTTCCTTGTGCAGGACTTGCTGGGCCACATTTGGAAGCCCCTCGGGAGCACAGAGTCAATTTTTGGCAACATCGTGGCCAGCGTCGCATTTGTGGCGGCATGGGGATACTTCCTGTATCAAGGCGTTGTTGATCCGCTTGGTGGTATCAACTCATTTTGGCCGATCTTTGGCATCGCCAACCAGCTTCTTGCCGTGGTCGCCCTCTCCTTCGGCACGACTGTGCTTTTGAAGATGGGCAAACTTCGCTACATCTGGGTTTCCGTACTGCCACTCACCTGGTTGCTGTCGGTGACCCTCACCGCGGGCTACCAAAAAATCTTCGCCGCGGATCCACGCTTGGGATTTCTGAGCGCCGCAAGCGATCTCTCTGCAAAAATCACTGTTGGAGGCAGTGCCACTCAAATCGCCGCCTGGCACCAACAACTCGTGAATAATCAAGTCAACAGCGTGGTCACAGGCGCTTTCCTTGTGTTCGTCCTCCTCATCGTCTCAGCCAATGCCGGCGCTTGGTGGCAGATTCTCGTCAGTAAAAAAGGACGCCCACTTCGGGAGGACGCAGAAGTCTTTCTCCCAAGCAAGTGAGGCCCCATCTACCGCCAAACCAAATTCTGGTTAAAGGGTGTCTACACTTGTCACAAGTCCGAGGCGATTGACCGTGATTTTATATTTCTGACCTTGGGCATAGCCGCTGAGCTCCCAATTGGAGCGTATCAGTTTGCGGTCATTTTCAGCGGATTCGAGAGTGAATCCGGGTACTTTGGCTTGAGCGGCGGCGAGAATATTTGCCGGAACTTCACTGTTCGGGATGGAATCGTCGTCATTCTTTTTCTCCTCATGTGAGACAATGCGACCGGCCATCATAGCAGCGCGCACCGGCGGTGGCATGAAATGGTTGCCACCACAGGCCGAAACAAGGAGGGCAGTCGCAGTGGCCAGAAGAAGGAGAAGGGGTTTTTTCATGGGATCCCAATATTTATCGAATTTCACACGTTAGTCGAGCCCTCTCCATCAGGCCGGCGGGTTGGGGATTCATTGATCAGGTCGAGGCGTGATTTCCGCGAGTGCAGCCAAGTAAAAATCACGGGCGTGATGATGAGAATGTGGATGAGACTGGAAAGCATACCTCCGATCACAGGGGCGGCCAACGGCTTCATGACTTCAGCTCCCGTCTGCGTGCTCCACATGACAGGCAGAAGACTGGCGATTACAGTCGAGACGGTCATAACCTTTGGGCGAAGACGGAGCAGGGCGCCTTCCTTCACGGCTTCAAGTAAATCGGCATGGCTGAATGCCGAGCCGCAAGCTTGCCGCTTTGTTTCCAACGCCTGGTTCAGATAAGTGACCATCACAATGCCCGTCTGAATCGCCGTGCCAAAAAGGGCGATATAACCAACCCACACGGCGACGCTGAAATTGTATCCAAGGATCCATTGGAGAAAGACACCTCCTGTGAGAGCAAATGGAACGGCAAGAAGCACATGAGCGGCCTCCAGAAATGAACGGAAGCTGATATAAAGCAAAATGAAGATTACCAGCAGAACGATCGGAACGATGGTGGAAAGGGTTTTTGCGGCGCGAACCTGATGTTCAAACTGGCCGCTGTATTCGATGGTGACTCCAGCCGGAAGCTTCAGCTGGCCTTGGATGCGTTCACGGATTTCACGGACGAAGCCAACGAGGTCACGCCCGCTCACATTGGTCTGAACAAAGAGGCGAAGGCTCCCGTTTTCACTCGAGATTTCACTCGGGCCAATCGTACGCCGGATGGATGCGAGTTCTCGCAAGGGAGCAGAGGCTCCGGATTGAGAAGTAACAGGCAGATCGCCGATACGTTCGATATCATAGCGGTCAGCTGCCTGGAAGCGGAGTTGGATGGGAAATCGTTCGCGACCTTGGATTGTGGAAGTCACATTCACGCCGCCGAGGCCCGTCTCGACGTAGTCCAATACCTCACGGATGCTGAGTCCAAACTGGGCGATCCGGAAACGATCTGGAATGACCTCCAAATACGGCTTGGCCAAAACGCGAGATGGAGCCACCCCTACTGCACCCGGTACCTCACGCACGATGCGCTCGACATCGAAGACCACTTGCTGAAGGACATCTAGATCAGAGCCAAGAATTTTTACTCCCACCTGCGCGCGAATGCCCGTGCTGAGCATAAGAATCCGGTTTTCGATAGGCTGGAGAAATCCTGGAACATATCCGGGCACAGCGGTGAGTTTTTTACTGAGTTCGTTGACGAGGAGGTCCTTTGTCATTCCATGGCGCCATTGCGAATGCGGTTTCAAAAGGATGGTCGTCTCAATCATCTCGACCGGAGCGGGGTCGGTGGCGCTCTCGGCTCGCCCAAGCTTGCCTGCGGAGGAAACGACCTCAGGCACGGATTTGATCACGGCATCTTGCCACGCCATGATGCGTTTCACTTCGGTGAGCGAGGTGCTGGGAAGTAGCACCGGCATGAAAAGGAGGCTCCCCTCATCGAGCGGCGGCATGAATTCACTACCCAGACCAACAGGCAAGTAAGCGCTCACAGAAGGCGCAATTTTGTGAACGGAATTGCGAATGCTGTTAGGAACGCCAAAAGCCAGAATGAGCGAAGAGGAAAGCAGCAAAGCGGCAAGGGCCAGCACCAATCGTCCATGCAGAAGGGCCCAGTTGAGAATCGGCCCATAGACTCTCAGCAAAGGCCGCATCACCCAATTACGGCTCTCGGGGTGAAACGGACCCCTCACCAGAAGCGAGCAGAGCACCGGGACTACCGTCACGGCAAGCAGTGTCGCGGCCACCATGGCGAAGGTTTTGGTGAAAGCCAGGGGATGGAAAAGCTTCCCCTCTTGCCCGCCCAGCGCGAAGACCGGCAGGAAAGCGAGAATGATGATCGCCATGGCGAAAAAAACAGGACGTCCAACGGCGGTGGACGCTTCGAGCGTCGTTCGAAAGGTTTCCTGCCGCGTGAGGGGAGAGCCCTTGTCATTCGTCGCTTTCTCGCAGTGACGAATCACATTTTCCGCGATCACGATGGCCGCGTCCACGAGGACCCCGATGGCGATGGCAAGGCCGGAGAGGGACATGATATTCGAAGTGATGCCGAAGCCCCTCATGAGAATGAACGACACCAGAATCGCCGCGGGGAGAGGAATCGTGACAATCAGAACACTTCGGAAGTGCCACAGGAAAATAATATGGGCGAGCGTAACGAGCAGGATTTCCTCGAAAAGGGCCCGCCGGAGCATGCCGATCGTCCGATCAATCAAATCGCTGCGGTCGTAAAAAGGCTCGATGGTGATTCCAGGAGGCAGGCTCGGGGCAATCTCTGCAATGCGCGCCTTGACCGCCTCGATGACAGCCTTGGCATTTTCCCCTGTCCGCATGATCACAATGCCTCCGACCGCCTCCGAACCATTGACATCCAGCGCACCACGTCGGAAATCCCCGCCGATTTGAAGAGTCGCAATGTCGCGGAGAAGTACAGGAGGAGTCTCCCCTCCCCCTGACACAGCAATATTTTCAAGATCTGCAGGCGATTCAACCAGACCAATGCCGCGGAGGATGAATTCCATACCATTTTCCTCAATCACCTTTCCCCCGACATTCAGATTGCTGCGACCGAGGGCATCCATGACCTCGGCAAGAGAAACCCCCACGGCGCGCATTTTTGCGGGAGAGACCTCGACTTGATACTGCCTCACGAACCCACCCACGGATGCAACCTCGGCAACCCCAGGCACAGCATTCAATTGCAGCCGGACAAAATAATCCTGCACGGATCTCAGGCGGCCAAGATCATATCCTCCCGAAGGCGCGAGGTTGGGATCCACTTTCAGGTGGTACTGAAACACCCACCCCAGGCCGGTTGCATCGGGCCCAATTCGGGGAATGACTCCTTGTGGCAGTTGAGCCCCAAGATAATTCAAGCGCTCGAGCACACGCGTCCGAGCAAAATAGTTATCAAGCGAGTCCTCAAAAATGATCGTCAGAATGGAAAATCCGAACATCGAAGTCGCCCGCACGGTTTTCACTCCGGCAAGGCCTTGAAGACTCGTGCTGAGGGGATAGGTGATTTGATCTTCGACCTCACGAGGAGATCTGCCTGGCCAGTCTGCAAAAACAATGACCTGATTTTCACTCAGATCAGGAATCGCATCCACTGGAGTTTCCCTAAGAGCACGAACTCCGAGAACCATCAAGAGCGCAAAGGCACAGAGGACGAGAAAACGATTATTCAGGGACCACGCGATCAGATGAGCAATCATGGCGCAACCTCGATCGGAAGTTTTGCTCCGCAGTCGATCATCTCTGGACCAAACCAAGGATTCCGAAGCGGACCGCTGGATTGAATCCATCGGGCTTTAGAGGGAGCGCCAGGAAAAGCCGATTGCGTCATGGGACAAGCAAAAACATCTATGGTGGCAGCTCCCACTCCCGCCTTTTTGAGTGCCAGAACAAGGTCAGCAGCCGCCTCGGAGAGTGGCAAGTAGGCCGCTCTGGCAGAGGCGAGAGAGGCCTCGCCCGCGTGGAGATGGCGCGCGCTGTTGACTGCCGCCCATGCGGACTGCACTTCCGCGGGGGTGTTCGCCTGTGGTGCCGGAAAATCGGCATCGAGCTGCTTGGCACCGGATTCGTAGGCGGGAAAGTCGTCTTTTGAGAGGGCTTGGCCCACAGCGGCAATGGCATGAAGGATGGGCACCATCACATCCGGGGCAGCTCGTGTTGCCTCTGGTGTTTTGGATGAAACAACAGGCGTCGGCTGCACTGCAGGGGCAGCAGAGTTTTTCATCTGCGACTCGGCATCCATGAGGAGATTCCCACTTGTCACCACACGCTCCCCTGGCGAGAGGCCATCCAAGATGCGGGCGAAGTGGTCGCCGTAGGCCTGCACAAGGACGTCCCTCCGCTCGAATGTGGCTTCATTTTTCTGAACAAATACAACGGATTGATCCCCTGTATTCAGCACAGCTGATCGCGGCACGAGAAGGCCATCAGCACTCTGGGATTCAATCACCGCCTCACCAAAGGCCCGATGAGGCAACTCGCGACGCTCGCCGTGGGGAGTCCGCACCATGGGATTGAGCACCTCAATTCGAATCGACGTGCTGCGCGTGCGAAGGTCGAAATTGGGATCGATAAGTGTCACGACGCCTTCAAAAACCCGCTCTGGTGCTGACGGAGTGGTGATCTTTGCGGTCTGGCCGAGATGAAGAAATGGCAAGTCGCTCTCGTATGCGGTGGCCAAGAACCACATTTTTGAGAAGTCACCGAGTTCGAAAAGCGGGTCACCAGTTTTCACATATTGCCCAGAATTCACGTAGCGAGTGATCACTGTTCCGGTGATGGGAGAGAGGATATCCACGCCGAATTGGTTGTGGGACTGGGTGGCAAGCGCATCGAGTTGCCCCGGTGTGAGTCCGAACTGGATGAGTCTGCGGGCTGAGACGTCCGAGATATTTTTATTTTTTGTCGCGATGGCGCCTTGGTATTCGCGCACCACGTAGAGTAACTCCGGGCTATAGATCTTAGCCAACGGCTGGCCTTGGCGCACCTCCTCACCCACTTGCTCGATAAACGGGCGCTCGACCCTTCCGTCAAAATGCGCGGAGATAAACCGGTGGCGACCGGCATCGTCATCAATGCGACCAGCGAATCGCAGACTGCGTTTGAGCGGCCCCCACTCGACTGGAGCGGTGGCAACCCCGATTGTTTGTAGAGTCGCTGCCGGAAGAGCAATGACATTGGTTGCGAGCTCGAAATCCCCCTCATAAACGGGCACGAGAGCCATCCCGCAGATGGTGCAATTGCCCGGCTTGTCGGACCGGATCCATGGATGCATCGGGCTTTGATAAAACTTCGGCTTGTGCTCGCTTTCGACCGGCTTTGCGCAGCCAAAAAACATGGACACGACAAGGCAAAGAGCAGCAATCCGCAGAAACGGATAGAATGACTTCATATTTGTTGGAGTTGAAACGCGGCGGCAGAAAAAACTGCCGCCGCGCGTCACATCAATTTGCGGCTTTCGAGCCTGCGGTGAGCTTCTCCAGATACTTTGCAGGATCCTTGTCAAACTTTGGCTTACAGTGGTCGCAGCAGAGCCGGACCTCTGTCCCCTCATGGACAAACACAAAGGGTTCGCCCATTGCGCCAAGTTTCTCCCCAGAGACCACACAGGTCGTGAGAGGATATTCTGCGGCAAAAGCAAGCCCCGTGGCGATGAATAGAAAGAAGAGTGATTTTTTCATAAGATATTTTCTGTTATTGAAGTTAGTAAGCGGGACCGACGACGCATGGCGTCTCCCGTAAGATTCAGGCGCAGCCTGCTCAGATGAAAGAAAACGGCGGGGCATTCGAACGCTGACTTTCCCCCGCCACGCATTCCACAAAAAATGAGGAACTTCGCTCTAAAGGGGGAAGACCTCCGCAAAAATGAAACGCAGCTAAGTCCTCTGTGAAATCCAGCGCCTCGGATAAAGTTGCCACCAAAAAGAAAAAGGGGCTTGGGACGCTATCAACAATTCGAACTGGTGCAGAAAGACCCTTGCAACATTTTTCAGCGCAACGCTTGCCATCCCCTGCGGAGGACTCCGGCTTACAGCAAAGGTGTTTAGTTTGATTCAACCCCACCAGTGCAATAATGGCGCAATGGTTCGATGCCAAAAGCCACGCCGAAACCAAAACTGCCAAAATTGACAGTCGGGCAAGTGGGCGAATCCGGCTCATGATGGAATCAATGTAGGCCGACCTACGCTCTCAGCAACGGATTCTTTGTCGCACGCATTTTTCTGAATTTCGCAAAACCGGACTTCAATCGAGACGGCGAAATGAGTTCCACTTCCGCATAAAGCCAAAAAGCGCCTGAGCGATAAAAATCAACATGCAGGCTGGAATTTATTCCAGCTTTTGCGATCCTGCAGCCATGAGAGTGCCATTTCTTTTTGCTCTAGTTGTCTTACTGCTTTGCGGAAGTGCTTTTGGTGCGGAGCCTTCAAACGCAGCGGTGGTTGCCGACTGGTCCGCTGGTTGGATACAGACTCCTGGAGCCTGGGCAACACTGGCTCTTCTGGTGGGCCTTGAATTGGTGCTCGGGATTGACAATATCTTGGTCATCACACTGGCCGTAGCGCGGGTTGATCCTTCCCAGAGGGAAAAGGCTAGGACAATTGGTCTCCTATTGGCTTTGGTCATGCGCCTCGTTGCGCTTGCCGGAGCAAGCATCCTCGTGAGCATGAGTGATCCGGTCGCCTCGCTCTTGGGATTTAACCTCTCGGTGAAGGACATCATTCTTCTGAGCGGTGGACTTTTTCTCACTTGGAAGGCGGTGAAGGAGATTCACCACTGCGTGGAGCATCCGAATGCCCACGATGCGTCATCGGTTGCAGGGGCCGTGCAATCTTCCTTTGCCTCAGCTATTGTCCAAATCGTCTTGCTCGATGCGGTCTTCTCAATCGATTCGGTGATCACGGCAGTTGGTCTGACGTCCTACATGCAGGTGATCATTCTAGCCGTACTGGTTTCTTTTGGTGCTGTGCTGGCCTTTGCCAGACCGATCGGCGAATTTGTTATCCGTCACGCCGCCTTGAAAATCCTCGCTTTGTCTTTCTTGATCTGCATTGGAATGACGCTGATTCTTGAGGGTTTGCACAAACACGTGGATAAAGAACTGCTCTACCTCCCGATGGGTTTTGCCTTGCTGGTGGAACTCCTGCAAATGCGCGCAAGCCAAAATGCCTCGAGCAAGAAGTAATCCCATGAAATTTCCATTGCCTTGCCTATTGCTCCCGAGCATAACCACGCCATGAGCGAATTTATCGATTTTTTTCTGCATGCCGAAAAGCATCTGGAATGGTTTATCACCAACTACAATATCTGGATTTACGCACTGCTTTTCGCGATCATCTTTTGCGAAACGGGCCTTATTGTGACGCCCTTTCTTCCCGGAGATTCCTTGCTTTTTGCAGTGGGGGCTCTGGCTGGAAAAGG
Organism: Spartobacteria bacterium; assembly: GCA_947499885.1. Lineage (GTDB taxonomy): Bacteria > Verrucomicrobiota > Verrucomicrobiia > Chthoniobacterales > Terrimicrobiaceae > UBA967. Next base: position 1,418 of record CANMQB010000066.1, on the reverse strand, counting down.
TTTGATTGATTGGAGGATCATCGCGCCGCTTCTCCTAGTCGCGGCCATTCTTGGAGACGGCGTGAACTATGCGATTGGAAAATGGCTTGGGCCGAAAGTTTTTCACTATGAGTCGAGTCGGTTTTTCAATAAGGCACACCTCATGAAAGCCCATGCCTTCTACGAAAAATACGGTGGACGCGCGATCATTCTGGCCCGCTTTGTTCCCATCGTTCGCACCTTCGCCCCCTTCGTGGCCGGCGTCGGCTCGATGAACTACTCAAAATTCGCCTTTTACAATGTAACCGGCGCGATCCTATGGATCGGCATATTCCTTGGCGGCGGCTACTACTTCGGGGGGCTCGAGATCGTGCAGAAAAACATGAAGCTCGTGATCCTCGGAATCATCGTGGTTTCAGTTCTGCCGATCGCGTGGGAATTCTTCAAAGCCTGGCTCGACAAACGCCGCGAGAACGCGGCGTAGGCGTTTAGCCTTTCAATCCTTCAGCGGTTCGATACGGGGAAATAGAGGGACAGGGTCGCCGAGTTGGTGGCCCTCCGGGAGCGCGCCCCAAGCAGTAGCCGATAGGGAGGCGTTGCCCTGCCAGTTGAGTTGGGCGCGTATGGCATCCGCTTCGCGGGGGATGATCGGTGACATGAGGATCGAGATGATGCGCAGGGATTCGGAGAGCGTGTAGAGGACTTCGTCGAGCTTATCGGATTGGGCAGGGTCTTTGGCGAGTTTCCATGGGGCGGTTTCCTCGACGTAAGCATTGCAGCGGGTCACGATCTCCATCGCGGCCTCGATGGCGGCTTGGACTTGATAAGATTTCATGGCCGCGTCGTAGGCGGTGGTTTTTTCCTGAACAAAAGCAGCGAGCGGGGAGTCCATGCGGCGCAGGATGCCGCTGCGGTAGCGCTTCGCCATGCTGAGGGTGCGGTTCAGCAGGTTGCCTAGACTATTGGCGAGTTCGGCGTTGTAGCGCTGTTCGAGGCGCTCGATGCTGAAATCAGCATCGCGCCCGGTGGAGATGTCGCTGAGTAGATAATACCGCACGGCGGCTTGGCCGTAGCGGGCAACGAGCGCCTCTGGATCGATGATGTTGCCAACGCTCTTGCTCATCTTGGCACCAGAAATATTCCACCAGCCATGGACGAGGAGCGTGGGCATTTCGGCGTCGGAGAAACCGAGGGCCCGCAGCATGATCATCCAGTAGATGCCGTGGGGCGGGATGAGGATGTCCTTCCCGATGACATGCAGAGCAGGCCAGCGGGATTTGAAGAGGCTCAGATCAGACCCAGGCTTGGCGTCGTAGCCGGCGAAGCTGATGTAGTTGGAGAGTGCATCGAACCAAACATAAGTCACGAAGGCTGGATCGAACGGAAGCTCAATGCCCCACGTGAGGCGGGATTTTGGGCGGGAAATGCAGAGGTCGCCG
>CANMQB010000065.1 GCA_947499885.1 Spartobacteria bacterium | reverse complement strand
GTCCTTGGCAATGTGACTGCCACCGACAATTCCGCCTCCAAAGCGGCAATCCGTGTTTTGACAGCAAAACCTCAAGCTGCTTCAGAGCAAGCCGTGAGTGTGGAGCAGCCCGCCGAGGTCTCCGCCTACTATCAGGTGGGCCTTTTGCCTCGGGTGGCCGGAACCATCAAATCCGTCGAGAAAGCCATCGGCGACAAGGTCACGGCTGGCGAGGTGTTGGTCCAGTTGGACACCGGCGATGCGTCAGGAATTCTCGCAACGATTAATGCGCCCTTTGACGGTGTTGTTTCAGCGCGGGCTGCCGATCCAGGGCTTTTTGTGCCGAGTGCGGCTATCGTTCCAGGAGTGGATTCGCTGCTCACTGTCGATCGGACAGATATCGTGACGATCTCCATGGCTGTTCCTGAGGCCTATGTGGCTTATTTGTCCAAGAACAGCACCATCGCTGATGTGAGTATGGATGCCCTGCCGGGCCTGATTTTTCGAAGCCGCCTGACGCGCATCGCCCCAAGCCTCAAGTCGGGAGACCGCACTCTGAGCGTTGAGTTGGACCTCTTCAATGGAACCGCGGACGAGTATGCAAAATTTCAGGTTCAGGCCGAGTCGAACGGTCGAAGCAATCTCAAAAGCCGTACACTGCCGTTTTTTCCAGAGGGGTTGCCCGCCGGTCAGGCTGCAGGTCTGCTCCCCGGCATGTATGGCAAAATGAAACTCACCATGAGCCAACCGCAGTCCGCTCTCGTTGTGCCTAGCAGCGCCATTGTTCGGGACGGAGGCATGACATACCTCTTCAAAAATGACAATGGAACCGCTCGTAGAAAATCCATCGTCATCCAAATAGAAAGCGGCACAACTGCCGCAGTGCGCTGGTCGGTGAATGGAACAACCCAGGATTTGTCTCCAGACGAGGAAATCGTGACCAGCAACCAAGGTGAGTTGCAGGATGGAACAGTAATCCAAGCGACATTGTCGAAGTGAACCATCACGCACCGAATCGGACGCGCCCGCTCTGGCCACCCGCAGTGCGCCTGCTCGCGAGTTTGATTTGATTGCCCTGTGGTTTTGCACACGCGTGCTGATTCTCAATTCGCCTGTTTTAAACTTTGCCGATCTTTTCGAAACACACGGCGCAGGGGGTGTTCATCGAGTACGTTATCCTTTAGCCCGCCAAGTTTCGTGGGGTCGTAGAGTTGGATGCCTACGTAGTAGTAGATCGGACATACGGGAAGTGCCCTCTGAACGAGGAGATCCTCCGCTTGGCGCAGGATTTCAAATCTGCGAGCCGGATCGAGTTCCTTGGATGCTTCGGCGATGAGAGAATCGTAGGCTTCGCTGGTCCAACCGGTCCGGTTGTTGCCTCCGCCTGCGAGGAATATATCGAGGAAGGTATTCGGATCAGGATAGTCCCCAACCCAACTGGAGCGGGCTATATCATAATCGAGGAGGGATAGGGAGTTCAGATACACTTTCCACTCCTGTCTCTCGAGATTCACATTCACTCCGAGTGCGTTGCGCCACATGCTTTGGAGTTCCACTGCGATGGCCTCGTTGAGTTCGCTTTTGCTGTAAAGGTAGCGCACGTTGGGGAAATTCTTCCCGCCGGGAAAGCCGGCTTCTGACATCAGCCTCGAGGCTTCGTCGGGGTCAAATGCCACGCCATCCGTGCCCTTGTAGCCAGGTATTCCGGGCGGCACGAATCCGGGGGCGGGGAGTTCTCCGGCGCGGGTTATTTTTTCGACGATGCGCTTTTTATCTACCGCCAAAGAAAACGCGCGTCGAACGCGTTCGTCACGGAAGGGGCCCCGCTCGCAATTGTAGCGGAGAAAGTAAATGCCAAGAAACGGAGCTGCATGGAAATCTGGACGCTTATTGAGATCGTCAAGGAGCGCTGGGGGAGCAAGGCCCTTGTCCATGACGAGATCTGCAAGGCCGCTGGCATAAAAATTAAACGCCACATTGGCATCCGAAATCGGCAGCACGTCGATTGTTTCCAACGCAACCCCCGCGCGGTCCCAGTAGTGCGGATTTTTCTTCAGGCGTATTCTGTCATTGATCCTCCAGTCCTCGAGCGTGTAGGCGCCATTGCTGATGATGTGAGCGGGCTTCACCCAGTTGTCTCCGACTCGTTGAATGAGGGCGACTGGCACGGGATGGAGTGTGGAAAAAGCACAAAGCTGGATAAAATATGGGGTCGGATTTTCCAGCTCCACGACGAGTGTGCGCGCATTCACCGATCGCACTCCCACCTCGGCAAAATCGGTGATACGGCCCTCGGAAAACGCCTCGGCATTTTTTATCGGGTAGAGCTGATAGTTGTACTGGGAACCCGTTTCTGGGGTGAGTGTGCGTTTCCAGCTCGCGATAAAATCTCCCGCAGTGAGAGTAGACCCATCACTCCATTTTGCATCAGGCCTGAGATAAAATGTATAGACCCGTCCATCCGGCGAAATCTCCCAGCGTTCTGCGACCCCGGGTACAGGCTGGCCATTTTCATCATAGGCGCAGAGTCCTTCGAACAAGGCGTTCACGACACGGCTCTCCGGTTGACCTGTAATAATGGCCGGATCCAGCGTCTCGGGTTCCGCACCATTTACGAAAACCAAATCCGCGCGTGTAGAGGCATCTCGGCAGCTTGTGAGGGCCAGCCCAAGAATTGCCATGCAAATCCAGCTCGAGGGACGTAAACTCATGTCACTATGAAAGCGGGATTCTGCCTCTCTGCAATGTTGATCACTCTCGTGCTTGCGGGCTGTGCCTCGCGTCCGCCGCTTGCTACCGTTCCGAATGTTGATCTCCAGCGGTACGCAGGCCGATGGTTTGAGATCGCAAAATATCCCAATTGGTTTCAGGCAAGCTGTGTCGGCGATATCAGTGCAAAGTACACACCGCAGCAGGATGGTCGCGTAGAGGTCGTTAATCGTTGCCGTCAAAAAAATGGCACATTCCGTGAGGTGAGGGGATATGCAACGATCGTACCTGGATCTCATGATTCAAAACTTCGCGTCCGTTTTGCAGGGAGTCCAGTGGCCGGCGACTATTGGATCATCGGCCTTGACGAAAAAAACTACTCTTGGGCCCTTGTGGGAGATCCCTCGCGTCAATTCCTCTGGATTCTCGGACGCAGGCCTCAAATGAGCGCAGAGGCTTATTCGCGCATCGTTGCCCATGCTGTGAAACTCGGGTATTCCGCAGAACGTATCAGAGTCACTGCGCAGACCTCCAATCCATGAAAAATGACTTCCAAAGAGCCTTTCGCTACTTGCGACGTGCTTGTTTTTTGAAATGCCCGGAGTGCGGCACGAAACCCGTGTTTTTACCGATTTTAAAGACGCGCCGTTTGAGCGATTACTTTACCCCACTCGATGGCTGTCCTCGTTGTGGCTACGCCTATGAGCGGGAGACCGGTTATTTTCTGCTGTCCATCTGGGCTATCAACTATGGATTCGGCAGCATCCTGGGGATTGCGATCTATTGCTACCTCGAGTGGAACTACCACCTCCCATTGCCCCTTCTCCTCGTTGGTGTCATCACTCCCGTCGTGCTTTTTAATTTCCTCTTCGCCCGCCACTCCAAGGCCTTCTTTCTGGCTTTGGATCATTATTTCGACCCGCACACTAAAGACGGATCAGGGGGAGATGGAGGGAGCGGAAAAGAAAATCCGCCGAGCAACCCGATCCCTGCGCCTCCAGTCAATGCCCCGCAACCCGTGGAGCCTGCCGTGCCCGTTTAAACGCCGTACACTTTCGCGTTTGTTTGAAAAAACGACTGGCAGACGACTCCACTTGGTTAGTGCCTGGGTCGTGACTCCGCGAGTTTGTTTGCTTCGCACTCTTGGGTTGCGCTATTGCGCTGGCAGTCGAACTGCGTTCTTGTCGTTTGCTGGAGCGCTATCGCGCATCGCCAAATCCGGTAGGTTTTGGCTCCTGAGGTAGGACTCGAACCTACGACCAATCGGTTAACAGCCGACCGCTCTACCACTGAGCTACTCAGGATTTAAAAGGGAGGCATAATTAAGCGCGCCGTAGGTTTGTTGACAAGAGGAAAAATCAATAAATCCAATGCGCCAACCCGCGTCGGGAATTCATGTCTCTTCTTGCGTCTCAGGTGCAGGCAAGGAATCGGCCTCGTCGTTGAAGAGAGCTTCGGTTGTGTCCTTGGGAGCGTACTCGACATTGCGCAGTTGGCGTTGCATGGCGCGCGTGCGGGTGCCGACCTGGTCGATTTCGTTGGTTGCGGACTGGAGTTTGTTTTTCACTTTTTCCAGCACATTGCCAAATTTCGAAAATTCGGTTTTCACGGCGCTGAGAGTTTGCCAGACCTCGCTCGACCTTTTTTCGATGGCGAGGGTACGAAAGCCCATTTGAAGACTGTTGAGGAGGGCGACGAGTGTTGTGGGGCCCGCTATGAGCACGCGGTAGTCTCGTTGCACGCCTTCGGCAAGTTCGCGGCGGCGGAGAACCTCGGCGTAGAGGCCTTCGGTGGGAAGGAACATGATTGCAAAATCGGTTGTCGCTGGCGGGTTGAGGTATTTTTCTCGAATGTCCTTGGCGCTTGATTTGATGCGAATCTCAAGTTGCTTTGCGGCATTCTCAGCCTCGGTTGTGTCACCATTTTCGGATGCTGTCAGGAGGCGTTCGTAGTCCTCTTTAGGAAACTTTGCATCGATGGGGAGCCAGACCGTTGAGGCGTCATCCGAGCGCCCGGGCAACTTCACTGCGAACTCGACGCGTTCGAGCCCTCCTTTGGTGGCAACGTTGCTCTCGTATTGCTGCGGGCTCAGAAATTGCTCAAGGATTGTGGCGAGTTGGAACTCCCCCCAGGCTCCACGGCGCGTCACGTTTGTCATGACTTTCTTCAAGTCGCCGACGCCCTCGGCGAGGCTTTGCATGCCGAGCATCGCGGATTGGACTTTGTCGAGGTTGTCGCTCACGAGTTTGAATGATTCGCTGAGTCGGCGTTCGAGCGTGGTCTGGAGTTTTTCCTCCACGGTGGCCCGCATGGCTTCGAGCTTGGTATTGTTGTCGTGCTGCAGGCTGGTGAGCTTCGCTTCGACCGAAGCGCGGAGCGTTTCGAGCTTTTCACCGTTGCTCTGTGTGAGTCTGTCGAGTTGGTTTCGAAAGCCCTCGAGTTGTTGGTTCTGGAGTTCAAAGGAGGATGTGACTGAGCGCTCGAGAGAATCGCGCAGGGTGTTGATGGCGGTGGACTGTGTGACGAGTGCTTCGCGGGCGGCATCGGAATGCTGACGCAAAGCGAAGTCGAGTGTCTGGGTGAGTTCTTGACGCGAAGCTGTCTGCTGGAGTGCGAGCTGATCGCCCAAGATCTTTGTGAAGTCGGCGCGATCCTTTTTGCGGAGGGCGACGAGAAACAACGTGGCCAAGAGGGTCAGAATCGAGGCCGCCAGTGCGGCAAGAAAGAAAATTTCCATATTTCCAAAATCCATATAGCAAAGTCGCGGTGGGTTCAGCAAAAGTTCCACGCTCGATTTTTCAGGAATATTCTTGATCAAAACGTCTGCGTGCCAAACCTGTGATGATGTTTCGAATTCTGGCTGTGTTTTTTCTCTTTGGTGTTTTTACCGCGAGCGCTGAGGTGCAACGTGAGTACATTCTCGTGAGCGGTGGGCCATCTCTGCAGGAGTGGGAGAAGTTCAAGGCCGAACCTCATGACCGCTGGTGGGGAAACTTTATTCGCGCCGCGAGGGTCCGGATTCAGGAAATTCAGACAAAGTCAGGGTCCTCAGCGAACATCACATGGCTTGTCCACAAGCCTAGCTATGTCCGCCGCGCTGCGAGGCAGGATCAGCAGGATCTGCTCGCAAACATTCTTTCGGTACGAGATAAATATGGTGTGAATTTGGTATGGTTCACCGAAGGAGATGAGGTCATCGACTACCTCAATACTGGCCAGCCCCGCGATCGCATAAAAATTGCCGATTTTGAATATTACGGTCACTCAAACAGGGCTTGTTGGATGTTTGACTACAGCAATGAGATTGATAGTGGATCGAAGAGCTGGCTTCACGAAAACGACCTTGGGCGTGTGCGGCGGGACATCTTCACCCGCGATGTATTCATCAAAAGCTGGAGCTGCCACACTGCGGAAAGCATGAGCAAGAAATGGAAGAAAGCCACTGGGAAGCGAATGATTGGGGCTATCGGCAAGACGGACTACTCGAATGGACACCTGCGCAATTGGACGCCGGGGCTCAGTGCAGGCTCGCGTTGGGGCGGGTAGGGGGTATCACTCGGAGATCACACACGACGTCGTTTTTTGCTGAGGAGTTTTGCTGCCACCTCGGCATCTTCAGGGGTGTCGACACCGGGACCCGAAGACTTGGTTTTAATGACTCGGATTTTTGCGCCGTGTTCGAGGGCTCTGAGTTGCTCGAGTTTTTCGCATTTCTCAAGCGGTGATGGTTTCCACTTTACAAATTCCAGGAGGAATTTGCGACGATACCCGTAGACGCCCAGATGGCGGAGACGAAGCGGGTTGGATGTGCCGTCGCGATCGCAGGGAATCGGGCTGCGGGAAAAATAAAGGGCGTGGCCAGAGAGATCGGTGACGACCTTTACACAATTCGGATTCTCCAATTCGCCGCCAGCAAGCGGACAAGCGGCGGTGGACATCGCAAGTGATGTTTCTGCTTTGAGAACTTGAAGGAGATTTTCGATCAGCTTGGGTTCGATCAACGGCTCGTCTCCTTGCACGTTGAGGATCACTTCGAAGCCGGGCAAGTTTTTGGCTACCTCGGCGGCACGGTCTGTTCCGCTGGGGTGTTTCGCCGAAGTGAGAGCCACCTCGGCGCCGAATTCAAAAGCCGCTTCTGCAATTCGCATGTCGTCGGTGGCAATGATGACCGAGTCCACCTCGCGCACTTTTTTGCAACGCTCCCACACGTGTTGAATGAGAGGCTTGCCTCCAAGATCGAGCAGGGGCTTGCCTGGTAGTCGGCTGGAGGCCCAGCGCGCTGGTATGATGATTGCAGATTTTGACATGGCTCACTCAGTAGAGATTTCGCATCCGCTGATCCAGAAAAACGCTTCAGCAAATTGGACTGAAATAAAAAAATCCAATCTGGGGCTTGACTTCATCTCTGCAGGTGGTAAACAGCCCGACTCGCGCTTTACTAGAAATCTGCCGTTGGTCCTGTAGTCGTCGTCTTTGATGTTCGGCTTCAAGCGCACAGGGAAACCCGGCGAAATATCAGAAATACCATACTCACATGCCAGTTCGTCTTGGTCGGTTTGAAATGCCGAAATCCCTCGTCAAAGAGGAAAAGTCAGCCACAGATAAATATGCCCTTTTCGTCGCAGAGCCTTTCGAGGCCGGTTACGGGCACACCATCGGAAATTCGTTGCGTCGCGTTTTACTCAGCTCGCTCGAAGGAGCAGCTATCACTTCGGTGAGGATCGAAGGCGTCCAACACGAGTTCAGTACACTCCCAGGAGTTGTTGAGGACGTTGTGGACATCATCCTCAATCTCAAAAAAATCAAATTTAAAGCCCATGATCATGAGCCCCGTACGCTCAAGATCGCGGTCAACAAAGAAGGCGTCCTATCGGCTGCTGACATTCAAGGCACAAACCAGTGCGAGGTTCTCAATCCCGAGCAGGTCATCTGCACGCTGGATAAAAAGATGAAATTCGAGGCCGAGCTGGAAGTGAAGGTGGGCCGTGGTTTTGCGACGGGCGATGAAAATAAGCGCTCCGACCAACCCATCGGTGTCATCGCAATTGACTCAGTTTTTTCTCCTGTAACCCGCGTGAAGTACGCAGTGCAAAACACTCGTGTTGGCCAGCGCACAGATTATGACAAGGTTATTTTGGAAGTGTGGACCGATGGTCGTATCACTCCAGACGATGCCCTTCTGCAAGCTTCTGCCATCCTTCGCCACCACCTCGACGTCTTTGTCGGGTTTGATGAAAATGTGGTCGAGTTCGATGAAACTCCACAAGAAGTCAGCCAAGAGAATAGTCGTCTCAAGAAGCTCCTCAATATGAGCGTGAATGAGATCGAATTGTCCGTTCGTGCCGCAAATTGCCTCAACAATGCAAACATCACGTCTGTTGGTCAGTTGGCACTCAAGAGCGAGGCGGAAATGCTCAAGTACCGCAACTTCGGCAAAAAGTCCCTCAACGAAATCAAAGATAAACTCACCCAACTCGGCCTCGGCCTCGGAATGAAGCTTGACCAAGGCCTCATCGAAGCTCCCGCTGCTGAAGAACTAAAATAATACGCCATGCGCCATCGCAAGAAAACTGTCAAACTCGGCCGCTCAAACACTCATCGCGACGCTCTGCTCGCGAATCAGGTCTGCAGCCTCATCGAACACAAACGCATCAAAACCACCCTTGCCAAAGCCAAGGCTGTCCGCCCGTTGGCGGAAAAGATGGTCACTCTCGGCAAACGGGGCGACCTTCATGCCCGCCGCCTTGCTGCGGGATACCTAGGTCAGAAAGATGCCGTCAAGAAGCTCTTCGGCGAAGTGGCACCACGCGCTGCAACGCGCAAAGGTGGCTACACGCGCATCATCAAGCTCGGTCAGCGCATGAGCGACTCTGCTCCGATGGCCTACATTGAATGGGTCGATAATGAGGCTGCTGGCATTGAAGAAACCGTTGTGGAAACAGCAGCGACATCTTCGGAGTCAAAAAAAGCCGAGTAATCCAAGGTGGGATTCTTAGCGATCCTGCCAAAATACTTAACCTGAAACCTGTGGAAGATTTCTCCCGAGAAATCCCCTGACGGACCGGGCGGGGCCTTTGCGGGTCCCGCCCGTTTGTCTTTTTTGAGATTATGAGCCTTCTTGCCGACGCCTATTCGCGTTTCATCATCCCGAGCTATGGGCGATTTGATCTCGACATTGATCGGGGATCTGGTTGCCAGGTCTGGGACACATCAGACCAACAGTACTTGGACTTTGGCGCGGGCATTGCCGTGTGTTCTCTCGGTCACGCTCACCCTGAGGTCACTGCGGCCGTTTGTGATCAGGCTGCAAAACTTGTTCACACATCCAATCTCTATCGCACAAGACCCCAAGCGGATCTGGCAAAGCGTCTGGTCGATCTCACAGGTCCTGGAAAGATTTTCTTTTGCAACAGCGGGGCAGAAGCCAATGAGGGGCTCATCAAATTGGCGCGCCGCTTCGGCAGTGCGACGGGTCGCTCGGAAATTCTGACTTTCTCTGGATCTTTTCATGGTCGGACTATGGCCTGTATTTCCGCCACTGGTCAGGAGAAGGTGAAGAAAGACTTTGGCCCGCTGCTCACCGGGTTCCGGCATCTGCCGTTTGGTGATCTGGATGCTGTGCGTGCCGCGTGGGGTCCAAACACAGCCGCCATTCTCGTTGAGCCGATTCAAGGTGAGGGCGGCATACATCCCGCCAGCGAGGGTTTTTTGCGTGGCCTCCGCACCCTGTGTAATGAATCCGGAGCACTTCTGCTTTTCGATGAAGTGCAATGCGGTCTTGGTCGCACTGGGCACTGGTGTGGTTGGCATGCGATGGCTAAGGATGTCGAACCAGACGGTGTCTCATGGGCCAAGGGCATTGCCAACGGATTTCCACTCGGGGCATTTTGGGCTTCATCAAAGACCATCGATCAGCGCGGGCCTCTGTGTGATCTTCTCGGAGCGGGAAGTCACGGCACGACGTATGGAGGAAACCCTGTTGCTTCCGCAGCCGGTCTGAAAGTGCTTGATATCATCGAGCGTGATCAACTGCTCCAGAATGCGCGTGTTCTTGGTGAATATCTCACCGCAGCACTTCGCGATCTTGCATCTCCGTTAATTCAGGAAATTCGAGCCATCGGCCTGATGATCGGCGTCCAGCTTAGCCCGGCCTTTCCTCAATCCTCTGCGCCGCCGGCACTTCAAGTCGTGACTCGGGCCATGTCCGAGGGATTGCTCGTGATTCCGGCCGGAGAATCTGTGGTGCGTCTTCTCCCTCCACTCAATGTCACTCGCAGGGAAATTGATCATGCTGTGGCAAAATTTTCTGCAGCGCTTCGCAACTTTGAATCCAAGAACTGAAAGAATTCTGAGCTCAGATCATGAAACATCTTCTCTCCATCGAGTCACTCAGCGCGCAAGATATCGCCAGCATCATTGCCGATACGGCCACCCTCAAAGCCACTCGAGGCCATCACTCGGCACACCCGCTCCAGCATCAATGCTGGGCGATGATTTTTTCCAAGTCCTCCACCCGCACCCGCGTATCGTTCGAAGTTGGCATTCGAGAACTCGGCGGTGATCCTCTTTTCTTAGCTGCTGCAGATATTCAACTCGGGCGAGGGGAACCAATTCGCGACACGGCACGCGTTATGGGCCGAATGCTTCACGGCGCTGTTATCCGTACCTTTGCGCAAAAGGACGTCGAGGACTTTGCCGCATTCAGTGGCATCCCCACAATCAACGCCCTTACCGATGAGGAGCATCCTTGCCAGATTCTGGCCGACCTCTTTTCTATTTGTGAAACAAGAGGGTCGCTCGATGGGCTTCGCATTGCATTCATCGGCGACGGGGACTGCAATGTGGCCCGCTCGTGGATATGGGCCGCCGCACGATGTGGGTTCGAGCTCGTGATAGCCGCGCCTTCCAAGTTTCAACCCCCGCCGGAGTTGATCGAACGCGCGGGCGGCAAGATCACTATTACCACAGATCCGCTCGAGGCAGCCCATGAGGCGGAGGTCCTCTACACCGACGTGTGGGTGAGCATGGGTAAAGAAGAAGAAGCCGCTTACCGGCTCGCCCAATTCCAAGGTTACCAAATCAACAGCGAACTCGTAGCCAAGGCCGCCCCTGGGGCTCTCGTCATGCACTGCCTTCCCGCTTACAGAGGCAAAGAAATTGATGAGGCAACTCTCGAGTCGCACGCAGACACGATTTTCCGCCAAGCTGAAAACCGCCTCCATACTCAAAAAGCGATCATGGCCCGCCTTGTAAATCTCAATTCTTCCGTGGCCCGCTCCTGACTCTACGGGAGTTCTTGTAGCGAACGCTTCTTACTCTCATCCTGCTCGGCACGATTCAGGTGACGGAAAATTCATGGCCTCCCCCACCTTTGATCCAGATTCACTCAGGCCGCGCACTTGGTTCAATGCGGATGCAGTCATTCTTGCAGAAATGGCGGAAACCGTTTTGAAACACGAAGCCCAGCTAATCGAATTGCCTTGGTTGTCGAAATACAAATGGGAAAAAGGAGTGGCGCGGCGTAGCCACCTTCTGGACACTCGATCAATAGCCAGAGATTTTCTTGAATGGCTTTTATCACGGTCAAAATAAAATTCCCTCCCCCAGCGGATGTCCGACCGGGGCTGTTAGCGTTGCTGGCGAAATGATCACCAAAATCCTCATCGCCATCGAGACAGTCATGAATCGCATTAACCCGCA
>CANMQB010000064.1 GCA_947499885.1 Spartobacteria bacterium | reverse complement strand
CGAGGAAGGTGTGGATGCCGCACTCGCTTTTGTCGAAGCCGGTCCAGCGGCCGGCGCGTTCGTTCTCGCCGCTGGCGGTGGGGCGGGTGCAGGGCTGGCAGCCGATGGAGCGGTAGCCACGTGCGGTGAGGGCGTTCACGGGGAGGTCGTGTTTTTTGATGTAATCTTGGACTTCGTCACGGCTCCAGGCGGCCATGGGGTTGAGCTTCACGATGTAGAGGTCGCGCAGGACATCGAAATGGTAGAGTTCAACGATCTTGGTTTTTTCGCGTGCGTCGTTTTGCTGGCGGCGGACTCCAGTGATCCAGACATCGAGTGTGGAGAGTTTTTTTTGCAGGGGAATGACCTTGCGGAGCGAGCAGCAGAGGTCGGGCTTGGTGTTCCAAAGCTCAGGGCCAAGCTCGGCGGATTGTTCCTCCACGGTTTGCTCGGGGACGAGCGGCTCGATGGTGATGCCGAAGCGTTTCTCGACGGCTGCTTTCAAGTCGAGCGTTTCGGGGAAGAGCAAGCCTGTGTCGATCGTGAAGACAGGGAAATTCAGGCCGTTTGAAAACGCCTCGTTCATGACGACAAGGCCCGCTCCTTGAAAGCTGGTGCCGATTGCCGCGCGGTTGCCGAATTTCTCCCATGCCCACGACAAAACCTCGCGCAGGCTGGCGGATTCCAGCTCATCGGACTTGCGACGGATTTCCTCGGGATCGAATTTCGACGGCATAAAAGATTGAACCACGGAGAGCACGGAGGACACGGAGGTGAAGAAAAAAACTTCCAGGCCTGCCGGGCTTTACCAACTCTGAGCTCTCTGTGTCCTCTGTGGTGAAAAATTACAGGCTTTTTGCTGCGGCGACGACATGGGCGGCGGTGATGCCGAGTTGTTCCATGACGATGTTGCCCGGGGCACTGAGGCCGAAGCGGTCGATGGCTACGGTTTTGCCATCGAGGCCGACATAGCGGAACCATGGGTCTGAGATGCCTGCTTCGATCGAGACGCGTTTGCGGCAGGACTTTGGCAGGACGGATTCTTTGTATTCCGCGCTCTGGGCCTCGAAGCGTTCAAAGCACGGCATCGAAACCACGCGGGCGCCGGCACCGAGTTCAGTTGCGGCATTCATGGCGTGTTGGAGTTCGCTGCCGCTGGCGAGGAGGATGAATTCCAAGTCGGCAGTTTCTTTTTTGGCAATGTAGCCGCCATGGAAAACCCCTTCGCGGCGTGTGGCGACGGGAATGTCATTTTGAGTTGGTAGATTCTGGCGCGAGAGCACAAGCATGGTTGGGCCATTTGTCTTTTGGAAAGCTGCAGCAAAGGCACCGGCGGTTTCCTCGGGATCTCCGGGACGGATCACATCCAAGCCAGGAATCGCGCGCAGGGCGGCAACGGTCTCGACGGGTTCGTGTGTTGGGCCGTCTTCTCCCACGCCTACGGAGTCGTGAGTGAAAATGTAAACGGTGGGAAGATGCGACAGCGCAGCGAGGCGGATCGATGGACGCCCGTAATCACTGAAGACGAGGAATGTCGCACCACTGGCGCGGAAGATGCCGTCGTAGGCGATGCCATTCATGATGCCGCACATGGCGTGTTCGCGGATGCCGAAGTGGAGGTTGCGACCAGCGTGGTTGGCACGGTTGAAGTCGCCGCCATCCTTAATGTAGTTCAGCGTGGAGCCGTGGAGGTCGGCGCTGCCACTGGTGACAAGGGGCATAGCGGCACAGATCGGCTGGAGCACATCGCTGCCGGCTTTGCGAGTGGCGATGTTGACGCTTGGATCAAACGGCGGGATGACATCCAGGAGGTTCGGAGTTTTTCCCGCGAGTGCGTCATCGATTTCCTTAGCCAGATCGGCGTTGGCGGAGCGCCAGGCGGCGTAGGATTTTTCCCACTCTGCGTATTCAGCCTTGAGCGTGGCTTTGCGTTTTTCGAAATAGGCGATGGTTTCGGGAGCTACGAAGAAGGTTTCTTCAGGCAGACCGAGCGCTTTTCGGGATTCGGAGACGAATTTCACGCCGGCCTCGCCGTGCGCTTTGTTCGTGCCGCTGACCTCGGGAATGCCTTTTCCAATGAGGGTCTTTGCGATGATGAACTGCGGCTTGCCGCTGGTGGCGGACTTCGCCTTCTCGACGGCCTCGGCAATTTCGTGGAGGTTGTGTCCATCGATTTGGTGCACATCCCAACCGATAGCGACATAGCGCGCGGCAGTGTCCTCGCTCTGCGTGACCGGGCCCATGGCGTCGAGCGTCACATTATTGGAATCATAGATGAGGACTAGGTTGTCGAGGCCGAGGTGACCGGCGAGCGCGCTGGCTTCCATCGCCACGCCTTCCTGCAGGCAGCCATCACCCGCGAGCGCGATGACATGGTGGTTGAAAATGCTGTGCGTCGCGGTGTTGAAGCGGGCCTCACACATTTTGGCCGAAATCGCGAAGCCTACGGCGTTCGACACGCCTTGGCCGAGCGGGCCTGTGGTGGCCTCGACGCCGGGAGTTTCGTGGAACTCCGGATGACCGGGAGTGATGCTGCCGAGCTGACGGAAATTTTTGAGCTCTTCCAAAGAAACCCCATAGCCCGCAAGGTGGAGCCAGCTGTAGAGGAACATGCTGCCGTGGCCTGCAGAGAGAATGAAGCGGTCGCGATTGAGCCAGCGGGGCTCATCGGGATTGAAGCTCATGGCAGAGCCGAAGAGGACAGATCCGATATCGGCGGCTCCAAGCGGGAGGCCGAGGTGGCCGGATTTGCATTTCGTGACGGCGTCCATGGCCAAGCCGCGCGCATCGCGGGCTGCGATTTCAAGAGATGAGATGTCTAAAGTCATAGTGGGATCAGGATTTCAATATGCCAGAAAAGCCGCTCGGACTGCGGATGGCAAGAGACAATCCCGTCACAGAAGAGCTCGCTCGGCGCGGCGGAACTCTTCCATCTCGCGCTTGAGGGGCTCCCAATAAATGCGGTCCTTCTCTTGCTCCACACGCACCTCGGCATCCAACGCCTCGCGCAAACGCGGAAGGTCGGGCGTGATGGCGAGCGAGAGGAGCGGGCGGGCGGCTAACATAGCAGCTGCTTCGCTCGGGAAGCGGGCGGCAAGGTCGAGGAGGCGATCTGCTACGCGCGATTCCCGAAGCCAGAATTCTATACGCGGTGGTGTTGCCTCTTTCGAATGCTCCTCATAATGCCCTTCCACCAACGCACTGATCATGGGCCAATCCTTCATGCGTTGGGTTTTCTTGGCATTGACGAGGTCGGGAACGGAGAGAAGGTGAAATTCTCGGCCATCCGTTTCCGTGATCGTTGTGCGCCTCTCCCAAAGCACGGAAAAATCCGGCATGTCGCGGAGTTTTGTCATGACATCGACGCGGAGCCCTTCGACACCAACTGCCTTACAGCGGTAGTGAACCGCGTGCCCGCGATCCAAGACGCGCGGGTCGAAGCGCGGAATGGCAATCCTTATGGTATTAAGCTCCGCAAGCGCCGCGTGAAGTCCTTTAAAATTCTCCTCCTTCGCAAGAAGGAGAAAATCGACATTTTTGCTAAACTGGGCTGCGCCGTAGAACACACAGGCCTGGCCTCCCATAAGCAGCGCCTGAACCTGATGTTTCTGGATCGTAGAAAGGACTTGTCGGATCGGGGTCGGGATCAAGGCTGCCTCCCATGGCTAAGTATTGAGCGAAGATTTTCTCGCTTTCCCGGAAGCGCTCCAGCGGGGTGAGCTTTGCCCACTCCTGCCATTCTTCAGGCCAGTCTTCGAATTTCATCGCATGGACACATTAGCGCGGGGGGTGGGGCTGTCGAGTGGGAGTTGAAAAGCAAACTATCCATCTCATACGTTACGATTTCTTAACAAAAATCTGATTCCCCATTCCGATTCCCTAGAAAATCATTTGCGCTTTATGAAATCTCTCACTCGCTCGCTTCTTGCCAAGGCCGTCGTTTGTTCAGCATCACTGGTCATTTCCTCCTTCTCGTGCGCTTTTGCTGCAGATCAGGACAATACCAACTCATCCGGCGTCGGAGGTGTTTTCTCAAATATCCAGTGGCATCCCTTGCTGCTCAAAGGACCTGTCGAAATCAAAGACGGCCAGATTCTTTCCGGAACCTCGGGAACGATTGGTGGAGAGCGAATGCCAGCGCCGGATGACGACCGCTCGAAGCCGTTCAACGATTGGTGGAATGGCAAATACATGCTCGGCGGCGGCAGCAATTTCGGCTTTGACCTGCGCCAAAAACTCGCCGCGGAAGGCGTTTCCTTCAACGGCAACTACCAGGGCGCATTCTTCGGTGTCGTGGATAGCGAAAAAGGCGCCCGCGGATTTTGGGATCAACAGATCAACTTTGGAAACGAGATCAACTTCGGAAAGCTCCTCAAAAACGAAAACCTCGAAGGCGTTCTCGCATTTTCCAGCTTTCGCTACCGTGACTCGACCAAGGACTCGAACCCCAACGACTTCGTCATGGCGCAGTCGATGTTTAATCCCTCGAATTGGCAATCCGGCACGCAATTCCGCGTTCTGGCGTTCGGTGCAGAAATCGGCACCAAAGGCGTGCTGCCCATCAAAGACATGGTTGTTCTGCGCGGAGGTTGGTTGCAGCCACAAAAGGAATTTATCGATCAACCCCTCTCGAAGCTGTTCCTCAACAATGCCGTGAACAGCGCCAAAGGCATCGGTGGCAACATTCCCTTCTCGTCCAGCTTCTCGACTTGGGGCGGCACGCTGAAAGTTCAGCTACACGATTCCGTCTATGTGAAAAACGGTCTCTTCATGTCATTCCCGCAGGCTACCGCCTCGACGAACCACGGTCTCGCTTATCAAGGATACGGCCCCGCCACAAACCAGAACGGCCTCTTCTACATGGGCGAAACAGGCTACACGCCAAGTATCGGAGCATCCCAATTGCCAGGCAAATACGCTTTCGGCGGCTACTTCTACGGCACACCTGCCAACAAGACTCGCTCATGGAATGGCACGAACGATGCCGGCCAATATGGGTTCTATTTCCAAGCCGACCAGATGCTCTACCGCGAGCCTTCTGATGAAGAGGCTCCCACGCCAAAAAGCGATGGCAAATCGGTCGTGGGCGGAAAGTCGGTCGCAAGTGGAAAATCCTTCAAATCACCCGTGCAGCCATCCGCTCCAAAGCTCTCCAAGCAAGGCCTGAGCACCTTCAACCTCCTCACCTTTGCTCCCGGATATGCTGTCAAAAATGTTTATCCCTTCTACTTCCAGAGCGGACTTGTCTATACCGGCCTCATCCCTCACCGCGACGAGGACTTGGCCATGATCTCACTCGGCTACGGAGCCTATCAAGGCGATGTCAGCCCGACGGTGGACGGCTACACGGCCGTGATCGAAGGAGGGTATCGCTTCCAGATCAACGGCTGGTCTTACATCCAACCCTTTGTTCAATACTTCTCGCGCCCGAATGGAAGTGGATCTGCAGCTGTCCAAAATGCAGCTGTGCTTGGATTCCTCGCTGGACTGGTTTTTTAATCAGCGCGCTTAATCCTCATCCTCGTCGGCCTCGCCTTTTTTGTAAGTGAGGCCACGGAGTTTTCCTTCAATAAAAGCGTCGATGTCGCCATCCATCACGGCCTGGATATCGCCGGTTTTTACGCCAGTGCGGAGGTCTTTGACCATTTGATAAGGCTGGAAGACATAACTGCGGATTTGGTTGCCCCAAGCGACGTCGCCTTTTTCTCCGTATTGGCGGTCCACCTCGGCGCGTTTTTTGTCGCTTTCCATTTGAAAAAGCTTCGCCTTGAGAAGTTGGAGGGCAAGTTCGCGGTTGCGGCCCTGGCTGCGCTCAGCCTGGCAGGCCACGACGATGCCCGTGGGTATGTGTGTGAGGCGGCAGGCGGTTTCGACCTTGTTGACATTCTGCCCTCCCTTCCCGCCGGCGCGGAAGGTATCAAGCTTGATATCCGCCTCGTTGACTTCCACAGGCACATCCTCGATTTCAGGCACAGCATCCACACTGGCAAATGATGTGTGGCGGCGCTTATTCGAGTCGAAAGGCGAGATGCGAACGAGGCGGTGCACTCCACGCTCGGTCTGCAGGTAGCCGTAGGCATTCTCTCCTGTGACGCGCAGCGTGGCGGACTTGATGCCCGCCTCCTCACCGAGCTGGATGTCTGTGATGGCGCACTCCAGGCCGTGGCGTTCCATCCAGCGCTGATACATGCGCAGCAGCATATCCGCCCAATCGCAAGACTCGGTGCCGCCCGCTCCGGCATTGATGGAAAGAAAGGCGGGACAGTTGTCGTAGGGGCCAGAGAGCAGCGCGGTAATTTCGAATTGATCGAGATCCTTTTGAATCGAGGAAAATTCGGCCATGACCTCTGCAGCCGCCGCCGCTTGATTTTCCGGCGCTTCTTCGAGCGAGAGTTCGCGCAGCACATCGAGATCGGCGGCGCGGGATTCCAGCGCCTGCATGGGCTGGATTTTCCCTCGCAGGGACGATACTTCAGCCACATCGCGTTGGGCGCGTTCCCGGTTATCCCAGAAATCCGGCGCCGCCATGCGAGCCTCGATCTCAGAGAGTTTTTGAGTCAGTGCTGGTAAGTCAAAGAAACCTCCGCAACGCAGCCAAGCGGCCTTTGATCGCGGAGGTGTCCAAATTTTGAAGATCTTCGTTCATTGAAATCTCAGGATACAGCCGCCTCGAGCCTATTAAAAACTAATTCTCCGCGTCCAAGCCTGCGGAGATCAGTTTCGACTCTGCGCCGGCGCCGAAGGATCAGGGCGAAAGATGGTCTCCCCTTCCTTCATGACTCCAATGCGATCACGGGCGATGATCTCCACATATTCCTTGTCATTTTTTAGAAGATGAACTTCGCGTTCGCGTCGGGCCTTTGTGAGTTGCTCGGCGGTCAACGTCGCCTGCTCTTCGGCCAGTTGCGCGGAAAGCGACTTGTGACGACGGATTTCAGGATAGAACGCCGCTAAGGCGATTGCCGCACCACCAGCGAAAATCAAGACAATCAAGAACCGATTGACGCTGTGCCAAACTTCGGGATTTTTTCGACGTTTTGAGCGGATAGGCTGCACGATTCATTCATAGCTCAATTCAGAAAAAATTCCAACTCGGACTTTTGCGTAGGATTGTTCGCAGTGCGAAAAGCATTTCGCACACGGATTCGCTTGCGCATCCCAGCTTGGAGAGCCAGAAGATTGTCATGCGACAGTTTTTTTCCACCTTCGCCGCCATATTTTTCCTGGCAAGCATCCATGCGGAACTCCCACCCTCGGCTTACGAGAGAATGCAGGATGAGGCCCCAGAGTTTTTGAATCTTGATATTCTGCGCGTTGATGTTGCCCCTGAGACGGAACCCGATCGTCAAAACATCCACATCACCGCCCGCATTGTGAGTGTCAACCGCACCTCTTCAAATCTTCAAGTCGGCGGCGTGCTGAACATCCTCTACACTCTCACCTCCCGCCCGCCGGGCTTTGTCGGACCCGGCCACGTTTCCATTCCCAGCGAGGGTGACAAGACCGTGGCTTACCTGAAAAACATGGCAAAACCCGATGAGTTCGAGCCTGCCGCAGGGGCAATGACATTTCGGAACTTCTGATTTCCTAAAATGGATGCCGATGAAATCCTTCTTGCGGTAGATCCCTCCCTGCGCGGAAGCGGCTTCGCCGTACTCCAGCGTTCAGCCGGTAAAGTGCGCTGCCTGCACTTCGATGTGATAAAAAATCCGCCGAAGCTCACTGTGCCGGGTTGCCTATTGGAAATTCACACCCGCCTGAGCGATGCGATCGCGCGCTTCAATCCCTCGGCCATGGCCGTCGAAAGCGTGATTTATGTGCAAAGTTTTCCCACAGCCATTACGCTGGGATCGGCTCGTGGAGCGGTTCTTCTGGCGGCTGCCCAACGCGGTCTGACCATTTACGAATACGCACCGCGGAGGGTTAAACTGGCCGTTGTGGGAACCGGGTCTGCTCAAAAAACCCAAGTTGCTTTCATGGTGCGTACGCTTCTCGGGCTTACCGTCACCCCCCCGCCCGACGCAGCCGATGCCATCGCCGTAGGCTTCACCCATTTTCAATCCACCAAGTTTCCAAAGCCACCCGCTGGCGCGCATCGGCAATGAGGATTCTCCTTCCTGGCCGACTCACTTTTGAAAAAGCCTTGGCACTCCAAGAGGAACTTGTTGAGGCCCTCCAATGTGGCCAAACCGATGAGACACTCATTCTTCTTGAACACGAACCCGTCTTCACCATAGGTCGCACACGCGACCGCTCGAGTCTGCGCTCCTCCCTCCCCTATTCCGTCTTTGAAACCAACCGCGGTGGGCAAGCGACCTACCACGGACCTGGTCAACTCACGGGCTATCCCATTCTCGACCTCAACAAACGCGGTCGCGACCTCCACCTCTACCTCCGCTTTCTCGAAGACTATCTGATCCGCTTTTCCGCAGGCTTCGGTGTCACAGCCCACCGCCGCGAAGGCCTCACCGGCGTGTGGGTCGGAGAACGAAAACTCGCTTCGCTCGGCATTGGTGTTCGCAAATGGATTTCCATGCACGGCTTCGCCATCAATATTCTCGAATCTTCCACAGCCCCTTTTTCAAGCATCACTCCTTGCGGTCTGGCTGGCGTGGAAATAACGAGTCTCGAACATGAGTGCGGCATTTCCATCGACTTTGAAACCGCTCTGCAAGCCGCTGTGAGGCTTTTCAAAGAGATGCTTCCTCAACTCTCGGCAGCACCTGGAGCCTGATTTTCGCCGAATCTACAGACCCTATAAAAGTTGCAGGCCGCCGCGACGAGTGTCACGACGGCCTGCTGTTCCCCCCAGAACATCTTCAATATTTCACAGATTCCGGATCGGCACAAGAGAAAAAGAAAAAAATTAATGCCCCTGCCGTCAGTCACCCAACTCGACATTCCAATAAGCGATGTCGAGGAAATGACGCCAACTCTCGTGCGGATGGGCCGATACTGAAATGTTCACAAACGGTCTCCAGCGCGGACGCTTGGGCTTTCGGATGAGCGCCATGCCAACCTCGTGCGGGAGCCGGTTGCCCTTACGCGTGTTGCAGGGAATGCACGAGCAAACGATGTTTTCCCAATTCGTCTGCCCACCGCGATCCCTAGGCATGATGTGATCCAAATTGAGCATCTCACGCGAGAAAACCTTGTTGCAATACTGACAAGTGTTGTTGTCCCTCTCAAAAACATTCTGTCGGGTGAACTTGACCTCCTTCTTCGGCAAACGCTCAAAAAGCAGAAGCACGATCACGCGTGGCACCCGAATCCGCATCGATACCGTCTTTGCCATTTCCGGGTCCGGATTGCTCTGCGAAAAGTCTTGCCAGCTTTTGAAATCATGAGTCAAAAAACCTTGTCCCTCTTCGGCGCAGACCACCTGCGCGTGCCCTTGATAGAGCAGAGTGAAAGCACGTCGGGCACTGCACGTGTTCACCGCCTGCCAGAGGCGGTTGAGAACTAAAACGGGTGAGTCAAGAACCGATTGCATAAAAGATTTTGGAGTCTGCTCTGGTCTCCCATTCCTTCAGGCGGAAAACCCCGCTGACTCGCGAAGAGTTATACTTATAAGACAAAAGTGTCAAATCTTTTATACAACCCACTCACGCGACACTTTAAATGATTGATCTATAACCGCCTCTTAAAATTATTAAGTTACTTAACAATAACGTTTAATACAGCCTCTTAGCTTTTCCCAATGTAAAATCATTTTCTCAACCTGATGTTCCACGTGGAACACTTGAAGCGAGGACGTTGCTAATTCGCTTCCTAAAGATTCAATGGGTTCGACTCAAATCAGGGAAGATTGACTCCAATGGCTCTCCAGAGGCCCTTCATCGCGTTTTCTTAATAGACGGATTTCCAGATCTTCCAACCCTGTCACAAATGTTGAGCGACGCATTGGAAAAATAATAGGCCACGGACACATCAGCTAACAAACCGAGCCAGCCAACCCACGTGAAGAACACTCATCAGCAAGAGCCCTCAACAATAGCTATTCTCACATTTTTATTCAGACTCTTTTTTTACTTCTGTTTCCACTGTCTATAAACGAGCGGAACCTGAGATAACAGCAAATTTTTGTCAGCATTCGATGCCTAAGCCTCTGGTTTTTTCTTAGAAAGCGAATCCTTTCCCAATTGCGCCAGAACGACCCTGGAGCTCGCGGGCCAGGCTTTAGCTACCGATACCTTCCTCGTGAATAAAAACGCACTGGCCGCCATTTTAAAGACACGTTTTTTCTGCCTTGATTCGGTTTTTTCGCGTTTCTTTCTTTTATTTTATTAAGAGCATTTGTTCCACGTGGAACAAATGGTGAACTGGAGACTACGCGGAGCCATCAAAATGAAAGACCATCCAGCCCTCAATGCTGGAATGAGGAACAGATCAAGACGTCAGAGTCACATGATCCCAGTCCCGCTAAGATGGAGTCCTGGGGGACTCGATAAATAATTTAACACGTGGTCGGATTTTTAAACAGCATGCTACGATTCTAAGATTTTACAGCAAGGCCTGAGGGGTATTCGAAAAAAACAATTCTCTGTGTCCATTGTTTCACTCGCTCCCGCTCCTTCACCTTTCAGGCCAATCTTCGCTTGATTGTTCTCGCAGCTGCCCCACTGATCGATTGCGATTGATTCTGCTGCATTCGGGTTTAACCCGAAAACGGATTTTTATACAGGAGGATCGGCCTACGCGCCGGGCGACTACGGCGTGATTAGGCAGAATATACAGGAAAGGCTTTGGCTTTTGTTTGATATCGTACAAATCATTTCAAGCAGAACATCCTCTGTGTCCTTTGACTCGCTCGCTCCCGCTCGGCAATGTTGACTCGTTCACTCCCGCTCATCTCGCCCCAGAGGGGCTGCCTTCGGCACTCTCCCGCGCGGCTACCCTCGCCGCCTGCGTGCCCTTCGGGCCAACCTTCGGTTGCTCTTTCTCAAAGACCCCCCAGCCTTTTCGGTTGTGCGCTCTGTGGTCAATTCTGCTGAGTTCGAGTTTAACCCACACGACCGCGAAAGGCACCCTGACCTCGAGAATGCGAAGCCTGCGCACTATTCAAAGACAATACTTGGGCTCTTCACTTCAGTCGTCGCTCCACCTATACCCCCCCCTGGAGAGAGGAGCTTTGGCAGAAAGGGTTCGCTCTGATTTGTGTCGAAACAGAAAAACTCAGAACACTGTGTCATCAGCGGCCGATCCTGCGAAAGCCATATACAAAGCACACTACACTCTAGCTTCAAGGCCACCAGCTATCCCCTAGCCTCCAAGAAAAACTCAATCCAAACCCCGTGTATGTCTCTTCGCCTCGTAAAGTGCGATACCAACAGCGGTCGCCAAGTTCAAGCTGCGAGCCTCCGGCAGCATTGGAATTTTCAGACAGTTAACCGCCTGCTCCCTTAGAAGCGATTCCGGCAATCCGCGTGACTCCC
>CANMQB010000063.1 GCA_947499885.1 Spartobacteria bacterium | reverse complement strand
AACGGCTCCGTGAGGAAGACCAAATAAAAGAAGCCCAATGGCCATCGGAATAAACTGCAGCCAACCCTTGTCGAGCCCAGTCACGACTTGGAGTAGTCCAAGTCCTAGAAAAATCATTGCTCCTCTCTCTGCCCAACTTGCAAGCGCCGTAGGATCGCATCGATCTGATCGAGGAGGAGCTAATGGAGCCCAGAAAAAAAAGGTTCTCATGACTTTTTAGGTGGCGTTTTGATGCTGTGCCAAAGAACTACGCCCTGACTGAGCAGGAAGCTCGTCACCGCGAAAAAGAGAAGCTCTTCCAGTGGGAGATTAGGCAGTCGCAACCCCGTTGTTTTTGCTTCAGAGATGACCCAGATTCCCTTTTGAATGGCATAACTATCAACCAACCCGAGATAAATCGCTGGCAGAAGAGTCCCTAACAAAACAATCCGCTTCGCACGGAGGAGCGCCGCAGGGTCGAAGAGCCATTGAATCAGTATTGGAGGAGTGAACCAAACAAGGATCAGGCCAAGATAAAGTCCGCGCTCATGGCTCAGAAAGTAAAGGCCGCCGCAGAAGATCAGCAGGCCGAAGAGCAGGGCAAGCAGCCGTTCTTGCCATTGTGGCAAGCGCCAAGTGCTAGGCTCTTTTGGGAGGCCTCCGAGAAACCAGCAAAGAACAGCTCCATTGAATAGAGGCATGAGGATGAAAAAGGCATATTCCTCAATTGGCACATAAAAGATGTGTCCAAAAACTCGGTCTGCGGGAGAGTCCCAAACACCGCGGAAGATCAGATAATTATCCCATGGGGTCGTCCAGACAAAGGCCACGCATGCCAGGATTGCGATCCCTCGCCAATGGTGATGGAGCTTTGCTCTCGGAAGGTGGCCGCGTTTTTCCATCTGCCAAATGCCCCAGAGTTGAAGCAAAGTTGGAACGATGAGAAAAAGTAGAAGGAAGCCAGCGTAAGTCATGGACGATCGACAGAGGCAGGCCCGGGCCGTTGAGGATGATAGGTTGGGAAAATCGGGTCATGCAATGCATTGCTGTGGATTGGTCTGTGGTATTGCGACCATTCCTCAAGGTGCCACTTTCTGTATTCCCCAAGTGAGCGAACGATGAGGGTGAACTTTTCAGCGCCCCCCACCACCACTCGCCGACGCCAGCCGCCGGGGGCGTTACGAAAAACCTTCCTGCCGATTCCCTGATAGAGCGCTGTTGCGATAAAAATCACGCGCCGGTTGTGGTGTGGAATGTAGCAAAAGCCTCTCCGGGCGCTTTTGTAGTATCTCTCCGAAAGTTCCAGCGCGCGCACAACGGCCTGATCGACTTCGGCGATGGCACTTTTTTCTCCCGCAAGGGCGCTTAGGATTCGCTCTGGTTCAACCCAGTCTGCAGGCAGATAGAAGCGACCCCGGCGTGCATCCTCAGCGATATCGCGGACGATATTACTCAATTGGAGTCCGATCCCGAGATCAATGGCAAAGGGACCCGCATCAGCATCCCGGGCGTTGATCACATGCCTCATCATCAGGCCAACTGTCCCAGCGACTCCATAGGCAAAGCGTAGGAGTTCCCCTTCGTTCTGAATAGATCTTGCCCCGCAATCCTCCAGGAGCGCTGCGATCAGATCGAGGGCTGGTTCGATAGGGATCAATCTTTCCGCGGCCAGAGCAAGAAAATCGGCCTCGATGGATGAGGCCGGTGGTGCACTTTCTCCCAAAAGGCGCCTCTTGGCTTGGTCGAGCGCATGGTAGTCGCCCGCCTGCGTGTCGTCGGCAAGATCGTCGAGATACCTGCAGAACCTATACATCCGCGCCACGGCCAGTTGGTCTCCAGCATCAAAGAAGCGAGCAGCGAGCGAAAAGGAGCGGCTATTTTTCCGGAAAAGCGCTTGGGGGCTGGAATGAAGATTCATTGTTATGAAAAAGGTATTCGATCAAGCACCTTGGCTGAACAAAGTACACCAGGAACCCCTGCCCCAGGGTGGGTTCCGGCGCCAACCAGATAAAGGTTATCAAGCACTTCAGACCGATTGTGAAAACGAAACCACGCGGACTGGGAAAAAACCGGAGACACGGAAAAGCCACTGCCAAGATGGCTTAGGTAGTCGGATTTAAAATCTTTGGGGGTCATGAAAAAATCCGAGCGGATGTGGCGATGCAAATCCGGCAAAATCGTTTTATCCAATGCATCCACAATCCTGTTCCGAAGCCCCTGGCCTTCCTTGTCCCATTCGATCTCTGCACGGAGATTCGGCACTGGTGCAAGAACATAAAATGAATCGCAACCGCTTGGCGCGAAGCTCGTGTCCGTAGCAGTAGGCCGATGCAGATAAAGCGAAAAATCCTCGGGCATTTTCGTGCCATGGAAGATCTCATGGAGGAGCTCCTTATAACGCTTGCCGAACCAGATTGTGTGGTGTGCGACCTCTGGGTAAGTGCGGTCGGTCCCGAAAAAGAGGACAAAAAGCCCCATGGAAGATTTCATCATCCCTTCCTTGGCTCGAAAGAGTCGCGAATGTTTGCCAGGATTTAGAAGTTCACGGTAGAGATGCAGGGGGTCGGCGTCGGATACTAACGAGTCCGCCTCAAGAAAATCTCCATTTTCAAGTCGCACCCCTGTGGCTCGGCGATCTTGAACTTCAATCCTTTGGACCGTTCGTGAGGTGAGAATCTCTACGCCTTCCTCACGCATCAACTTCTCCAAAGCCCGGACAATTGCCCCCGTGCCGCCCTTCGCAAAATAGACTCCCCATTTTCGTTCGAGATAATGGATGAGGCTGTAGATGCTGGTTGTTTCAAAAGGATTGCCTCCCACAAGCAGGGGTTGAATGGAAAAGGCGCGGCGCAGGTGATCGTGCTTGAGATGATGCGAAACGAGCTGCCAGACCGTTCGATAGCACTTGAGGCGAACCAAGGCCGGGACTTGGCGCAACATCGTGAGGAGGGAATGGAACGGCTGATCGGCCAACTGGACAAACCCAACTTCAAATATCTTTTGCGATTGCTTGAGCAGGTCCTTGTAGCCCTGCACATCCTCAGGACTCAATCGCATGATTTCACGAATCGTATCCTCGGGAGTGCCCCCGTAATTGAAGGTCTGCCCATCGTGGAAATAAAATTGATACCAAACATCCAGCGGTATCAATTCGAAGTAGTCCTCTCGGCGCTTCTTAAACAATGCAAACAGCTCGTCAAAAAGAAAGGGAGCAGTGATCACCGTTGGCCCTGCATCGTGAGTAAAGCCATCCTTCTCGAACACCTGAGCCCGGCCACCAAGGCGCGCGCATCGATCAACTAAAGTAACATGGTGCCCACGGGCGCGAAGTCGCAGGGCTGCTGCGATTCCTCCGAAACCACCCCCGATCACGACAGATTTATGAGTCGAAGGCATCGAGTTGCAAACAAAGTCTCTTGGCCAAGTCTATTAGGGGTTCGCCAGCGCCGTGGGGAAGCTTCTCAACTTGGGTGACTGCATCTCGAAAAAAGCCTCGGGCGAGTTCTGCCCCAAGGGGTGCAGCAGAATCACCTCCGGTGTCTTCTTGCATTGCTAAAATAAGGTTGCCGTTTGAAGAATGATCCGCATCGGCAGCCCGGTCGGTCAAATCATCCAAAAATTGATAACCCAGTCCAAACAAGCACCCGCCCCGATGGGCTGGCTCGAGATATTCCACTTGATTGGCCAAAATCAAGGGAAGCTCGATGGTCAAAGCAAACAATGGACCCGATTTTTTCTTTGAGGAATCCAAACGAGTTTCCAAGGAGCCGATTTCTTTACCTTGAGCAAATTCGCTGATTTGCCCTTCCACGATCTCAGCGACTGCACGGTTGATCTGGAGGATCAAGCGCGGAAGTGCGCTCGAGGGGGTAACCCCTGCCAGGCAAGCGAAGGAGCTGGTGATGAGGCGGTCCGTCAGCCCCAGAGCAATGTGAATGCCGAACTTGGATACAACGGATTCCCGTCCCCGCCGCATGGCGGACTCATCCTGCAAATCATCTTGGACCAGCGAAGCATTGTGGAGGCACTCTACAGCCGCCGCGAGACGATTGCTATTTTCTTCACTGATGCCAAGGAGCGAGGAACAGCTTTGGGTTAGCCCAACCCGGGCCCCCCCTCCGGGCGTTAAAAAATGATGAATGTAGGCAGCATGAATCGGAATGGTCTCACAGATCTGCTCCCCTCCAAAAAACGCCTCCGTCAAGTATGAGGAAACGCTTTTTGGTGGTTGGGAGACAACTTCGCCCTTCATCGTGCATTGAGCGCGACTGTGGTGAGTCTGCTGCAAGGTTTATGCAGAGGCTTCCGCTTCGCTTTTCTTCAAAGCAATGGCAAAAATCAAGACGCCAAAGATCGCCTTGGCCACTATGTCAGCTACCGAGTATCCGATCTGCACATATGTTGTGGCTGTTGCACCACCCACTCCGAGCATGGGAAGAATGAAAACGATGGGGTAGAATGCCCACGAGAGAATCAAGAGGTAGCGCGCATTGTTGATGAGCCCACGGGCGGCAGCGGGTTGGCGATCGAGCGATGATTTCAATCCGATGAAAAGTTCAATCATGATCCAAAGAAACGGAATCATGGACAATGCCCACCACATCCAACGGGTGCCCGCATCAGCAGAAATTTCGCCGGGATATCCGAGGACGATCATGATTGCCGCCAGGCTACCAAGACGAAGTGATTTGGAAATTGTCTCGGCTTGGCTGAGCCGCATAACCAAAATCAACTCAACGAGAAGAAGGGGAACGGTCAGAATCCAGTCGACATAGCGATATGCGTCATTAAACGGTTTCCCGCTTGGGACGAGTGCGCCGTCGACGATTTTATAGGCCTCATTCCAACTTATAGAAATTTTGAAGTAATGGTAGAGTGCAATAAATGTGACTAGCCCGCTAATGGTGACCGCCATTCTGTAAGGGGCGGATACTTGCGAGCGACTAAGCCAAAGAAAGGCTGTTGCAGCTCCCATCGCCGCTACTGTCAGGGAGAAAAAGTTGGATGTGAGTTGGAACTGTTCAAGGGTGGTTATGTTCATGTAGGTAAGGGTGAGCCTCCTCATATACCGGCGCCCATTTTTAAATCAAGATTTTTAAAAATAAAAGTTTGCAAGAGAAATAGGGCCCTCGACTTTTCCTGTTCACCACGCAATGCAGCTCTCCGCGAGGTTGGTTCACATCAAAACGATCGACCCCATCACCATCCTCGTTGTTAAAAACAACGTCATCAAAAGGGTCTTAACCCATCGCCATTCGTGTTGGATCGATTTCCCCGGGTCGATTCGAACTCGCCGCCGCCTGAATCTTGCGACTCCTGCTGCTCCCTCGAGCTCTCATTTTTCAGCCTCCTAAAAAAGCTCTGGAATCCGGCTCTTGGGCAGGTAATTTTGCGGTATGATTCGTGGCATCCTCTTGATTCTCCTTGTTTGCTCTTCCTCTGTTTTTGCAGGCAATGGCGGCTCTGCGATCCTCGCCCTTCGCACGATTGCGGAACAACCCTACGCGGCCAATGCGACGATTGTTGAGCTCAAAGGGGAGCGCGCTGAGCCGATGCCAGCAGAGTGGCAGATTCTGCTTGCGGACCCCTCCGCACGCGGTGGAGTGCGTTTGGTGAGCGTAGCAAGTGGAGTTATCACTTCCGAGAGCACCCCACTCAAGGGATATTCGAATGTTGCCGAGATGCCGGGCATTCGGACCGCAGAGATTTCGGTGGATGTCCCCAGCCTCTTTCAATTGGTGCAGAAGCAGGCCGAGGAGGCTCAGGTCGGTTTTCATTGGCTTGATTACACGCTGCGGGCGGACTCTGCCACACGCGCCGCAGTGTGGACCATTTGGCTCTATGATCAATTAGGCTCTCTTGTC
The DNA here is from genome assembly GCA_947499885.1 of Spartobacteria bacterium. Lineage (GTDB taxonomy): Bacteria > Verrucomicrobiota > Verrucomicrobiia > Chthoniobacterales > Terrimicrobiaceae > UBA967. The sequence continues at coordinate 5,595 of CANMQB010000063.1, read as the reverse complement.
GCAACCATGGGCATCGCCGCACAAGGCGGAGGCATTGTTCAGGACATCCAATTGCCAGACGGATCGCCCCCGCGAAAATCCGACACCAAAGAGCTTGGCGGACTTTTAGGAGAAATTGGAAACTTTACGGAATCCACTGCCCGTAAAATCGGGGACACCACCTTGCAGGCGATTGGAACAGTGCAAGAACTTCTCGTTGGCGAGCGCACAATCGGCCCGAAGGCCAACGAGTAGAAATCTCAAAACAAAAATCTCGCCCTCCCGCCGCCGCCCCGCTAAGGAATTCTTCTATGTTGTCTCGCATTCCTGCCGTTGCCATTCTTGCGGCCTTGAGTCTTTGTGTGTCTTGTAAAAAAAACGCGCCCGAACAAGCTCCTCCAGTGAAGGTGACTGTGACGCCGATTGTTCAAAAGGATGTCATTGCGACAGGCCAGTGGGTCGGTCTCCTCGACGGGTTCCAGAACTCCAATATCCAAGCCCAAGTCACCGGCTACCTCCTGACCCAAAATTACAAGGAGGGCTCCGCAGTCAAAAAAGGCGACACCCTTTTCACCATCGATCCAAGGCCATTCCAAGCCGCACTTGCCCAAGCGGAGGCCGACTACGCCAGCGCCGTGGCCAAGGCCCAACTCCAGCAGATCACCCTCCAGCGCCAGACGCAGCTCTATCAAACCAAGGTCATCAGCGAACAGGAATACCAGACTTCCTACCAAAATACCCAAGCTGCACTGGCAACTGTGGCCGCATCTCAGGCTTCTGTGCAGTCCGCCCAGGTGAATCTCGATTACTGCACGATCGTTGCGCCCTTCGATGGCGTTGCAGGCGTTGCGCAAGCCCAGATCGGTGACCTCGTTGGCCCTGGCGGCCGCGTAAGCAATCTCACTCAGTGCTCTCAGATCGATCCGATGAAGATGAATTTTTTCATCACCGAAGCCGAGTATCTCAAAGTTGTCGATCTTCTCCAGCGCGTGCAAAGCTTGCCGGCAGATCAGAAAAAGGCCCGCTTCACGCTGGAACTTGCCGACGGCTCGATTTACCCGGAGCTTGGCACCTTCGACTTCTTCAATCGCCAGGTCAATGTCTCTACAGGCGCGATCCAGATCACAGCCCTCTTCCCCAACCCCAACGGCGTACTGCGCCCCGGTCTCTTCGCCAAAGTCACCGCTCCAGTCCAAGAAATCTCAGGTGCCCTCCTCGTGCCACAGAAGGCCATGGTGGAAATGCAGGGCGTCTTCTTTGTTTCTGTTCTCCAACCCGACGACACTGTCAAATCCATACCAGTGAAACTCGGCCCGCCTCAAGGCCAACTTCTCGTTGTTTCAGGAGCTCTTCAACCTGGCGACAAAGTCGTCGTCGAGGGCATTGAAAAAGCTCGCCCTGGCATGAAGGTTTCTGCCTCTCCTTACCAACCGCCGGGAGGCTCCGCTCCCGCCGCCGCTGCGAAGCCCTCTCCTGCTGCAAGTCCGGAGGCAACGAAGTAACACGCCATGTCGAATTTTTTTATCCGCCGGCCGATTGTGGCGATGGTTGTCGCCATCATTACAGTCATTGTCGGCCTTGTTTCTATGGCGGGCCTACCCGTCGCGCAGTACCCGAATATCGTCCCGCCGCAGATTCAAGTGTCAACGACCTATGTGGGCGCCGACGCCCTTACGGTCGAGCAATCGGTCGCCACTCCGATCGAGCAGCAAATGAGCGGCGTCGAGGGGATGGAATACATGTATTCCATCAATGCCAACTCCGGCATCATGAATCTGAATGTGATTTTCGGCACGGATACGCAGCCGACGACAGATCAGATTCTCGCGCAGATGCGCCAGACGCAAGCCGCTTCTCAGCTTCCGGGCGAGGTGAAAAACTACGGCACCACCGTAGAGCAGGCGCTCTCCTCGCCGCTTGCCGTTTTCGTTCTTTCCTCACCGAGCGGTGAGTTTGATCCGACCTTTCTGGCGAACTACGCCTACATCAATATCAACCAACCGCTCACGCGTATTCCTGGCGTTGGCAGCGTGAGCATCTTCGGCGCGGGTGAATACGCGATGCGCATTTGGGTGAAGCCCGACCGCCTCGCCACGCTCAACATCACCGTCCCCGAGGTTATCCAGGCTGTTAGTGCGCAGAACAAAGTGAACCCCGCAGGTCAGATTGGCGGCGAGCCGGTGCCGCAAGGTCAGGTCTTCACTTTTACCGTCACCACGACTGGGCGGCTTACCACAGCCGAGGAATTTGAAAACATCGTGATCCGCGCGAATCCCGACGGCTCGATCGTGCGGGTAAAAGATGTCGCCCGAGTCGAACTCGGAGGCCAAGTTTACAACATTCGCGGTCGGTTCCAGGGTCAGAATGCTGCCATCATCGCTGTTTACCAACTCCCCGGCTCCAACGCGGTGGATACCATGAAGCAAATCCGCGCTTTCTTCGAGGATCAGGCAAAGCAATTTCCCGCAGGTCTTGAATACACCGTCGCCCTTGACACCACGCTCGCCATCACCGACGGCGTGCAGGAGATCGTCAAGACCCTCTTCGAGGCGATGTTGTTGGTGATCTTGGTCGTGTTCATCTTTCTTCAAGGTTGGCGAGCGACTCTCATTCCACTCATTGCCGTTCCCGTCTCACTCATTGGCACCTTTGCATTGTTTCCCATGCTGGGTTTTTCGATCAATACGCTTTCACTCTTTGGTATGGTGCTGGCCATCGGATTGGTGGTGGATGACGCCATTGTCGTCGTTGAAGCCATCGAGTCGCATATTGAGGAGGGCCTGAGTCCGAAGGATGCTGCGTTCAAAGCCATGTCGCAGGTTTCTGGGCCTGTCATAGCGATTGCACTCATCCTGGCGGCGGTATTCATCCCGACAGTTTTCATTCCAGGCATCACTGGCGCTATGTATCAGCAGTTCGCCGTCACAATGGCTGTCTCGGTTCTCATCTCAGCCTTCAATGCCCTCTCGCTGAGTCCAGCACTCGGCGCGCTCCTGCTTCGCCCACGCAAAGAGGTGAGGGGACCGCTCGGAATATTTTTCCGCGGCTTCAATAAAATGTTCGATACCGCCACAAACGGCTATGTCGCGATCTGCCGAGGGCTGATCCGCAAGCTGGCGATTTCCATGCTTCTCCTCGTCCTGCTCATGCTGGGGGCCGGGGGGATTGGCAGCACCATGCCTACGGCTTTCATCCCCGAGGAAGATCAAGGCTACCTCTTCGGCGTCGTGCAGCTCCCTCGCGCGTCTTCACTCCAGCAAACAACCGAGGCCTCTCAGCACATCGAGGATATTCTTTTGAAGACGCCTGGCGTTCAATATGTGACCTCGATCATTGGCTTCAACCTCCTGAGCACCGTCACGAGCACCTACACCGGTTTCTTTTTCATCACCCTCGAGGAGTGGTCCAAACGCAAGACGCCGGAACTTCAGGTCGATGCCATCCAAGCAAATATCAACAAGGAACTCGCTGCTCTCGCAAATCCCACAGCCGCGTTTGCCTTCCCACCACCAGCGATTCCCGGTATCGGCACCGCTGGCGGCGTCACCTTCATGCTCGAGGACCGCTCGGGCGGTCCAGTAGACCTCATCGCCAGCAATACGCAGAAGTTCATGACGGCCCTCAAGGCGCGCCCTGAATTAACCACGCTTTTTACCACATCGCTCTGGGATGTGCCGCAAATCCATCTCTCGGTGGACGAGGCACAGGCGATGATTCAAGGTGTGGATCTCACGGAGGCCTACCAGACCGTCCAAACATTCCTCGGCGGTTATTTCGTGAATTATTTCAACCGCTTCGGTCTGCAGTGGCAGGTTTATGTCCAAGCGGAGGGCGAATACCGCACCAACCTCGACAACTTAGGGATGTTTTATATCTCGAATAATAAAAAAGAATCTGTGCCGGTGAACTCATTCATCACGGCCACGGAGTCTTTCGGACCAGAATTTACGATGCGATACAACATGTTCCGCTGCTCGCAAATCAATGCCTCTGTGGCACCTGGTTATTCCACAGCGCAGGCCATGCGTGCTATGGAGGAAGTCTTCCGCGAAACCATGCCCTCCAGCATGGGGTACGATTACTTTGGCATGTCGTATCAGGAAAACCTCGCCGCCCAAGGCGTGCCGCCGAGCGCGATTTTCGCCCTTTCCCTACTTTTCGTTTTCCTGATTCTCGCCGCGCAATACGAAAGCTGGAGCCTGCCTTTCAGCGTTCTCTTCACAACCCCCGTCGCTGTTTTCGGAGCCTTTGCCGGCCTCTCGATGCGTGGAATGCAAAACAATCTCTACGCCCAGATCGGCCTCGTCATGCTCATCGGCCTCGCCGCGAAAAATGCCATTCTCATCGTCGAGTTTGCGAGAGACGAATACGAAAAAGGCAAGCCGCTTCTGGAGGCCACCCTTGCCGGTGCCAAATTGCGCCTTCGCCCGATCCTTATGACGGCCTTCGCTTTCATTCTCGGCACGGTGCCCCTCGCTCTTGCCAGCGGCTCGGGTGCCGTGAGCCGCCAAGTCCTCGGCACCACAGTCATCGGCGGTATGCTCGCAGCCACATTTCTCTCAATCTTCCTTATACCGGCTTGCTTCTACCTCGTAGAGAAGTATTTCGTCGGCGAAAAACACGCCCCCCCCAGCCTCCACCGGTCAAAAACTAAATCTCCGTAACCTTAAGAGTTTTTTTCTGAACTCGGCTTCATTTCAGTGCCGGTGTGCTTTCTCTGACAGAGATCAAATTTCGAAACGCATGGCGATTTTTCCACTCAAAAATGTCTCCAGATTTTTGATCACTACTTAGAAGGCTTGGGGGACTGCTCTTATCCGGATCTCGAAGGATTATGAAAACGGTGGCATTGAGAAGGCCACAAAGACAGCGGATGCCGTTCTCGATGATGCCCACGGCAAGTTGAAGATCATCCTCCACCATTCTTCGCTGCTTTTTAAACCTTAAAAACGCTGCCAGTCGGGATCTTGTTCTGAAGCCTCGAGAAAGTTTAAGGACTGCTTTCAGTAAGTTTGGATTTTAAAATTCGCGATAGTGAGAATGAAAAACTTGCGAACGCGCTTTCGCAATCTGTATAATACTTGAGCGCTGCTAGTCGGCTTGAGCCGATTGGAAATTCGAATGGCTGGCAATAAATTGGCAGCAGGCCGATTGCCTGGTTGTTAAACTGAAGCGTTTAGCCATTGAGCAAATTTTTTAGGAGGGGTGGCAGAGTGGTCGATTGCGCCGGTCTTGAAAACCGGAGAGCCGAAAGGCTCCGTGGGTTCGAATCCCACCTCCTCCGCCACTAATCCGCGAAGCGGATTCTCAATATAGAGGGTGGGATGAGGACGCAGTTCGACCGCCGCGTAGCGGCAAAGACTGAGCGAAGCGAAGCCCCTTAGGGGTGGAGGCTGAAAGCCGGAATCAATCCCACCTCCTCCGCCACTAATCCGCGAAGCGGATTCTCAATATAGAGGGTGGGATGAGGACGCAGTTCGACCGCCGCGTAGCGGCAAAGACTGAGCGAAGCGAAGCCCCTTAGGGGTGGAGGCTGAAAGCCGGAATCAATCCCACCTCCTCCGCCACTAATCCGCGAAGCGGATTCTCAATATAGAGGGTGGGATGAGAGGACGC
>CANMQB010000062.1 GCA_947499885.1 Spartobacteria bacterium | reverse complement strand
TAAAGTGCTGAATCGTCAACGACGAGAATTCGCATGAAACAAGGGCAGGGTTACAACTTGAAGCGATTGACGAGTTGTCCGAGGGAGCTGGCAAGGTGGCTGAGTTCCCCTGCGCTGGAGCTGATGCGCGAGGCTCCTTTGGCGGATTCGCTGGAGGCTTGTGAGACGCCGTTGATGTTTCGCGAGACTTCATCCGCGCCTGCAGAGGCGTTCTTCACATTTTCAGACAGGCTCTTTGTGGAAGATGTGACATTATGAAGTGAGCGAACGATTTCCGAAGTGGTCGCGGATTGTTCTTCGACAGCGGCCGCGATGCTGGAAGCGATCTGGCTGACTTGTTCGATGACCTTGGCCACATCATCAATCGCCTCCATGGAATTCGAAGTGTTTTCCTGGATGAGGCTGACTTGGAGTCGGATGTCCTGAGTCGCCGCTGCGGATTGGCGGGCGAGTTCCTTGACCTCGTTGGCCACGACGGCGAATCCACGACCGGCTTCACCGGCGCTGGCGGCTTCGATGGTCGCGTTGAGCGCCAAGAGGTTTGTTTGCTCGGCGATTTGGTTGATGAGTTCCACGATTTTTCCGATCTGTCGCGCGGACTCGTCGAGTTTGATCATGAGTTCGCGGGTTTGGCGGGCTTGCGAATCCGCCTTGCGAGCAATTTCGGATTCCTGAGTGCAGTTGCGGGCAACCTCTTGGATGGATGAGGACATTTCCTCCACGGCAGCGGCTACGGTGGTGGCGGATTGGCTGATCTCGCCGGCCGATGCAGTCATGGATTTGGAATTGATAGCAAGCTCTTCTCCAGCAGCGGCCACTGTATGGGCCTGCACATTGGTTTCCTCTGCGCCGGCGGCTTGAGAATTTGCCGTCTCGGTGAGAATCGAGGCGGATTCGGTGAGCGCCTCGGAGGTATGCGTGATTTCTTGAACCATTTTACGCAGATTCTCGATACAAGTATCGATCGAGTCGGCCAGGACACCGACTTCGTCCGAGCGCTTGAGTTTCACGCTGCCACTCAGGTCGCCATCGGCCAGTTTTTTCACGGCTTGGGCGCACACGACGATGGGTTTGCTGATGGAACGGCCGATGATCACTGCGGCACCAAACATGAAAACGATCGCGCAAGCCGATATGGCCCATGTGATTTCCATGACATTCTTCAGCAATTCCTGCTCGTGAACGCTGATGAGCACTGACCAATTCGCATTGGGATACCCTAAAACGCCTTTGGTTTTTGCCGCACCGTATGCTGTCCACTCTTTGTGGTGGTCATCAAACTCCCGGCCCAAACAAGTCTCCTTGGCGGCGATTTCTTTAGCAGCTACTCTTCCCTCGGTGATGAGGTTTTCGGTTAAAATGACTTTTGAGTCGGCGACAAATTCCTCACTTCCAGTGGCTGAAGGATCGAGCTTTGCGAGCACGCGTCCTTCTTTGTCGATGAGTTCGGTTTCGGTTGAAAGGATGCCGCTCTCTTTCAGCTGCAGATAAGGTTTTTTCAAAATATTATCGACAAAAGCCATATCAGCGAGATTTTTCCAGACGCCAAGAAACTCACCATTTTTTCCGAGGATCGGGGCGGCGAAGCTGATCGTTTCGAAATCAGCCCCGAGGAGTTTATTCGCATCCACGTCATGACTCGGTTGGCCTACCACGGTGCCTGTGAGGGTGTCCGATGCGGTGAAGCGGCCTTGTTTAGCATTCACAAACCAATCTGCCGTGGAAAAATCTTTACCCAAGAGGTAGCTGGAGTCGATCGGTTTTCCCAAGGCATCCATGGAGTTGACAGCGACTACTTTACCACTTGCATCCACGATCATGCTGATCGGGTAGCAACCATAAAGTTTCACATAGGTATTGATGGCGGCGGTCAGGGAGGTGTTATCCTTGTCCTCGCTGGTAAGGAATTCTTGGGCTGCCGGGTTGGAGGCAAAGGCCTGCACATCGCCGTAGCGCTCAAAGAGATTTCGCTCGATCACTTCCACGCAGGCATCAGCGTGAGCCATGAGTTGCTTCTTTGAAAAATCAGCGATGCGGTTGGCGGAATTGAGGCCAAAGATGGTCAGAGCCATCACAGGAATGAGGCCACCTATTGCCATACTGATGACGAGTCGTGTGGAGAGGTTGATTTTCATGGTGTTTTATTAAGTGAGAGCTGGTTGTTCTTTATTTGTTGGAAGTTGGGTCATGTGGTGCTGGTTCTGGCCCTGTTGTTGCGAGTTGGCCGTAAGCATGAAATGGCCTTGTGCGAATACGGATGTCTCGTCCCCGCCAGCGTTGAGCATTTCGGCGATGGCGTCGAAGTCGAGCACGAGGGAGAGGCGATCCGATAGGACTGCGCTACCTTTGAGCCCTCTGGCTTTGAAGGTGGCTCTGTCGATCTGGTCATCCGAGAGGTCGGCGGAGTCGACGATACGGGAGGCGACGAGGCACAATCCATCGAAGGGTGGCCGTGGCACGATGAGGAAGAATTCCTCTCCGCGTTGGGTTTGTGGCTTGATGGGCAGAAGATCCGAGAGTTGGACCAAGCGCAGGGTGGAGTCGTGGTTCTTGCGGAGGCAATCCATCGAACCGATGCGCTCGATATCGGAGGCTTTGACGGATTCGACACGCATGACTTTCTTGAGGTGGATGGCGAGGAATTCGCCATCGGTCTCCTGAAAAATGAGCACGCGCTCGGAAGTGGAGTCGGAAAGGGCGGCTTCGCTTGATTTTGAGGCGTTGAGAGCCAATTGAGAGGCTGAAATCCTGCCATGAGCCATGGAATTCGGGTCCAGGATCATTGCTATTTCACCCTGACCTAATATCGTGGCTCCTGTATAATATGAAACTGAGCGAAGATGGCGACCGAGAGGTTTTACCACGATTTCCTCATTGCTAATAATTTCATTAACGATCAATCCGTAGGAGACATGGTCCAATCTCAGAACGACCACGAAGTTTTCTTGTTTGGTATTCTCCCGGGGAGGGTGGCCCAAAAGGTCGGAGAGATCCACGACGGGAAGGAGTTGTCCTCGCAGCTCAAGAACGCGTGCACCGCCCATGGATTTGAGCGGGTATTCCTCTCCAGGGTGGACAATTTCATCCACATTGATCTGGGGTAGTGCGTAGGTGGTGCCTCGGCAGCCTACGATCAGGGCCGGAACGATCGCGAGCGTCAACGGGAGACGAATAATGATGCGGGTGCCTTGGCCCAAGCGGCTCTCAAGTTCCACATGGCCGCCGAGTTTCTCGATGTTGGTTTTCACCACATCCATGCCCACGCCTCGTCCGGAGATGTCGCTCACTGCCTCAGCCGTTGAAAAACCTGCGGCGAAGATCAGTTGGAGGGCATCGGAGTCCGTCATGCGGGACGCCTGCTCAGTGGTGATGACGCCTTTTTCGATGGCTTTAGCTTTGAGGCGCTCGGGATCCATGCCGCCGCCATCGTCGAGGACCTCGATTTGGACGCGTCCGGCGAGGTGCGCGGCCGAGAGGCGAATGGTTCCGCAGGAAGTTTTGCCTTTGGCGATGCGGTTTGCGGGAATCTCAATGCCGTGATCGACGCTGTTTCTCACAAGGTGGGTAAGCGGATCCGAGAGACCTTCCAGAAGCGTGCGGTCAAGCTCCACATCATCACCAAAAATCTCAAGCTGGATTTGCTTGTCCAACTTGTGGCTCAAATCTCGCACAATGCGTGTGAATTTCCCAAAAAGGCTGCCCACTGGCTGCAATCGGGCCCGCATGATTGTGTCTTGGAGATTGGAAGTAACCGAGCTGATCTCCTGCACGACGGACTGCATCTGCGAGTTGTCAGGCCCTGTGTCCGAGCGTCCAGCGATTCGCAGCAAGCGGTTGCGGCCGAGAACCATCTCGCCCGCTAGGTTCATGAGTGAGTCAAGAAGGCCGACACTGATTCGAATGGTTTCTTCGGGTTTGCGTTTGGTGGCTGCAACAGGTTTGGGATCAATCTGGGTGGCTGTGGGCTCCGCAGGTTGAGGCGCGATGGCAGGGACGGTCGGCGATGTCGGCACGATGCTTTGAGGTACGACAGCCTCCGGAGGCTTCTCTTCGATGTCTTGCGGCTCGTGCACGATAGGGGCGACGTTTTGAGCTGGAGCGGTTTTCACCCATTCGCCAAGCTTGGAAGAGTCGATCTGGTGGATGTTCTCATCTCCAAGGCCAAGTGCGCCACAGAGAATAAATGGCTCCAAGGCCGTTACAAAAAAGAAGCGGCAAGCGACATCGGCATCTGCACAGTTGGCGAGAGTGACATGATCTGGTAGTGAGACCTCTGTGCCTATGAGCGTGCCGAGAGATGCTAACTCTGATACAAAATTCTCAAGCGTTTGTGATTGTGACTCGATTTCTTTGGCCAATTCTGCCTGCACGATATAGAAGTTTTGGCCATGCTTTAGCCCATCCAAAAGATCGTCTGGATGAAAATCAAATCTCGCAAGTTCCCTGTCAAAAACGGAATCTGATTTTATTCCCGTATTTTTTGCGGGAGGTGTTTCGGCTCCTTTTGTGGCAGAGGGTGTGGCTCCTGAGGAGGTGCCGTCAAGAATGGCTTTGAGTCCCGCAATCTCGCCTTCGCAGGCGATTTCTATGGCCCGCTCTGGATTGACGAGCATGAGATTCAGCTTGTCCGAGGTTGAGATGAGTAGGCTGACCATGGGTTGGTCCGCTTTGAGGATGGCATCTCTCAAGAGCGACATCACGCTCTCCATCACATGGGCCAGCTTGACGATGGGGTCGAAGCCAAAAAATCCAGCGCCGCCCTTGAGGCTGTGAACAGATCGGAAAATGCTGTTCAGCAGGGCGTTGTCTGTTGGATTCGACTCCAGTGCCATCAAATCTGTCTCAAGTGTCTGCAAGTGTTCGCTCGACTCTTGGACAAACAGGTCGAGCATTTCTTGGTCTGCACTCATTCGGCGTCCTCCTGGGTGATAATCGACATGCGGCGTTGAAGGCGGAATAAGTTCAAAAATTGTTTAGCCTCCTCAGAGGCTTGGATTTGAAGGGTGAGTCCACGAGTCTGGCATTCTTGAGCGAGGGCCAGAAGAATTTTCACTGTTCCCGAATCGAATGCAGAAGTCTGGGAGAGGTCGATTTCCACCGACTTTGCGGCGTCAGCCTTTTGTAAGGCTTTTTTAAGCTGTGCGGCGGCCGTTTCTACTGTGGAAGTGTTCAACTCCAAACCGGGTGTGATTTTGAAGACGCCTTTTTGGTTCTTCGTTTTCATACCGAGGGGCTTTTCTTCAATTCCAACATGGAGACAAGGTTGCCAATTTGCAGCACGGTCGTGAGGCTATCTTGTGAGCTGATGACTCCGGCGATAAATCGGGTGTCCAAGCCGCTGAGTGCCTCGGGCGGCGCTGGCAGAACGCGTGTTTCGGGCGGCAGGATATCACCAATCGCATCGACCAGTAGCCCTGTGGGATCTGAGTCCGCCAGTTCATGGTCTTCCGGTGGGTGGGGAAGGCGCACGAGATCGTTCGTCGTCTTAAAAACGATGCATCGGCTCGCAGGGCGCGGCTCAGAAACGGGGTGGCCGAGGCGCTCTTCAAGGTCAAGGGCCGTTAAAATCTGACCACGCAGGTGGACGACACCTCGAATATAGGATGAGGCTAGCTTGACGGGCGTGACGGCTGGGCAACGCAGGACTTCTTTGACCCACAGGAGATCACAGGCGTATTGCCGACCGCAAGAAGTGAAGCCCAGCCACTGGGACTCTCTGGTTGGGCGATCTGCTTTTGCAAGGCTAAGGTTCACTTGAAGAGACAAAAGGTTGCTTCGTTAAAATGCCTTTTTTGCGGCATCGTGATTTGGGAAAACATCCAGTGTTTTTGAGCCTTCAAATGGATTCTTAATATCTTTAAAAGCAGCGATTTTCTGATTGCTCGCCATCAGTGTGGGCAAGGGGAAGAGATCATCATCTGAACCGACCATGCGCCAAGTGATATCCAACGTTGTCGCCTCCACAAGAATGCATGCGATGGCGCGGAGCAATGGGACTTCAAACTTTTTCACCCCAGTGAGATCCATGATGAGTTTGTCGTGTCCCGAGTTGACAAGGCCGGAAAGCCTGGAGCGGGAGTAGCGAACAAGGTCGAGGGACCCGATTTCACTCAAATCCTCTGGAATAGTGACAACCTGAACATCTTCATCCATGCTGTAGTAAAGCGGGGTGTTGTCCAAGTCCATCGCGCGGACCAAGCGGTCTGGAAGTTCTTTCAGGTCGAGAGGTTTTGTGATGCTGCCGATGAAGCCTGTATCTTTGGCGTTATTTTGCTCAAATGTAGCAGTCTTTACGCAGAGGCCCATTACGGGAACGCTTCTCAAGGTTGGATTGGAGCGGATCGTTCCATAAAACGTCAGGGCGGCGTTATGTGGAAAAGCCAAGCTCACCAAGATGATGTCTGGCGTGTTTTCTGGAGCCAAGGTGGTGGCGACGTGGGCGGCTGCCTCCGCAGGGCTCGCACAACCAATGACTTCCCACCCGCGATTTGAAACAGCCTTTTTGATGGATTCGATAATGGCTGGATGTTCCTCAACAACCAAGATCTTGATCGCTTCGGTGACGCTTTTAACTTTTTTTCCGGCAGCTTGAGGGGTAGCTGATTGCGCACTGGCTGCTGGGCCCTTGTGTTTCAAGTCAACCAAGCGCGAAACGCGATCAATGACGTTGGCCTCGGTGAAAGGCTTCACAATGTAGTCACGCACTCCCATCTTTGCGATCTTAAGAACGTTTTCTTTGCCGGCCTCTGCTGTGAGCATGATAACGGGAATGTCCTTGAGCGATGGATCGGCTTTCAGCTTTCCAAGGCACTCCACGCCGTCCATGACCGGCATGGTGACGTCAAGAAGAATCACATCGGGCTTGACTCTTGCGGCAGCCTCGAGGCCTTCAACTCCATTACTGGCGAAAAACATTTCAACGTCATAGGACGCGAAGCCCTTGTTGATAAGGGTGTGGATCATTCGACTGTCGTCGACACTAAGGATTTTTGGTGAGCTCATTTGTATAAAAAATTACTGTTCTAACGCTGCAAAGACTTGGACAATCAAAGTGTCGGAGCAACCTTCAATTACATAAGTGTTGCTCACACTGATGGATGCGTTTTTTGCTGATACTGTAATATCATCGCCCCTCATGACGCTTGGAATGCTGAGGGCGCAATTGAAGCCTAGGTCGCAAAGGCGGGATTTCAGGTTGCCAGTGACCATGTTCGTAAGCTCTGCAACGACATCGGCCACATCTTGATCGCTTGCGCTACCGCCAAGGATTTTTTCAGCCACTGTCTTGGCAAGTTTTTCCGTAAAAGCCGTGTAAACCATCCCGTTGACTTTCCCGCTGAGTCCGATGGAGCCGGTCACACCGGACAGAGTGGAAGGTTGGGGCGCATGTGCGTTTCCCGATTCTGGTGTAGCGGAAATGCCTACCATTGTTTGCAGAACTTCCGGAACGTACAGATTGATTGTTTCCAAAATGAGTTCGCTGCTCGGTGTGTTGGAATGGGACATAATGAGATCGAGGTTAATGTGAGGGTTTTTTTAAGAAAAATCGCAGAAAGGCCGTTGGCCGCGAGCGGACAAATCAATCAAAGCGCTCCGCATGGGTCAACTTCCAATTTCAACTTTCGGCTCAGTTGGATGCTGGCAGGCTCTCCAGTTTGAGCGTGATGGTCGGACGGTCGCAGACTTCGCTTGGGCCGAAGTATTGGATCGGGCCGGGGAAAGCGTATTGGGTTTCCTCAGCCCATGCGGCGCGGTGTTTTTCAAATTCCTGGAAGGCAGGTCCATCAAGCTCGACAAGGGCTTTTTTGATAACGGGAACCATTTTTCCATGTCGGCGTTCCATGTTCATCATTTGAGCCATGGGGATGCCGCCTGCTTGCCAGTCGGCGGCGGGTTTTGTGAGGCCGCGAACTGAGCAGATGTACCCTGTCAGGCCTTCGCGGAGGAGGAGAGCTGCTGTGAAGCCGAGGGTGTAAGTGTAGTCGGCATCGAAGTTTGATGGCACTGCGCAGCGGCCTTCGTATCCGAAATAATGTGGCTGTGGCGAGAAGCTGGCTTTGTAGGTGCCGGCGGCCTTCATTTCTTTCAGGCGAGCCTCGACGAGGTCAATGAGGAGGCGCTGGGTGTCGATGCGGGCGACTTGCACGTTGCCGTGGGGGTCGCGATCGAGGATGAGCTGGTTCGCGATATCATCCGGCAGGCTGCGGTAGAGTGAGGCGGCGGTGGGCGTCAGCTTGGCGGCCACAAATTCGCGCTTTTGCGGGAGGGTTTCGAGGGCGTTGAAGGCGTCGCCGTGGTGCGCGAGAGCGTCGTTGAGCTCGCCGATGAGCGCTCCCATCTCAGGCACGAATTCGATGAGTCCTTCAGGGATCAGGACCGTGCCAAATTTTTCACCCTTGGCGGCGCGCTGGCAAACGGTGAGGGCGATCTGCTCAACGATCTGCTTCAGCGTGAGTCCGCGCTCGGCGACTTCCTCTGAGATGAGCGTGATGTTCGGATGCGTCTGCAGGGCGCATTCCAACGCGATATGCGAGGCCGAGCGGCCCATGAGTTTGATGAAGTGCCAGTACTTGCGGGCTGAGATGGCATCGCGCTGGATGTTCCCGATGAGGTCAGAGTAAACCTTGCTCGCCGTGTCGAATCCGAAGCTCGTTTCGATATACTCGCCGCGCAGGTCGCCATCAATCGTCTTGGGCACTCCGACCACGCAGAGTGGGGCATTGTTCGCCTTCGCAAACTCGGCGAGCTTCGAGGCATTCGAATTCGAATCGTCGCCACCAATCACCACCAACGCGGTGAGGTTGCGGGTTTTGGCGGTTTCCAGAGCTTTTAAAAAATCCTCGTGCGACTCGAGTTTTGTGCGGCCTGAACCGATGATATCGAACCCGCCGGTATTGCGGTAACTCTCGAGGAGCTGGGTGTCGATTTCGATGGCTTTGTTCGTAAGGAGGCCGTCTGGGCCATTCAGGAAGCCGATAAGCGAGCTTTCGGCATGGATGCTTTTGATGGCGTCGAAGAGCCCTGCAATCACATTGTGGCCACCGGGGGCTGGACCGCCGGAGAGGATCACTCCAACACGGATGGGTGCAGACGATGCTGTCGGCGCGCCTGCTTCAAAGGTCACCGCAGGCAGGTCAAAGGTATTTGGAAAGAGGGCGCGGATTTCGATGTCGCCCGATGTCGGCATGGGAGATTTCTTGGTAGCGGATGTCGCGCTGAGCGAGGCTGGGAGCTTCGGTTGGTAAGTGGAGCGGGCTTGTGCGAGTGCGGTTTGCTGGATCATGGAATGCAATAAAAGAAAATCTTTTTTAACCTTCCAACGAACGAACGCAAGCGCGTCGTTTACTCTGCTGGGGGAACCGTGCTGATCGTAACAGGTGATGGCTCTGGGGTTGACGCCGGGGTTGGCTCCGGAGTCGGGGTCGGCTCTGGAGATGGGGAGGGAGTCGGAGTCGGCCAAGGGGGAACAAGGTTGGGCCACTCGTGCAGCGGGATGGCGAGGCCGCCAAGTTCCTCGGCGAGTTGGGTGCATTTTTCGCGCCACTTCGAGAGATCAGGCGGGGCGGGGGATTCATCCGCAGAGCCTGGGAAGATGAGGTAAGTCACAGTGAGGTCGCTTGCTGCTCTCACGATTTTTGAAGATTGCTGGCTGAGTTCTCGGCAGAGGAGGAGCGAGGCTTCGCCAATTTTGTGTGAGGGGCCGGAGTCTCCGAGAATGGCCGGATAGGCGCGTCCTTCGTGAATGACGACGGCATAGTCTCCGATCTTCGGGACAAATGGTCCGTTGTGGTCGCGCATGATGAATCCTGGCAGCACGATGAAGGGGTCCACCGAAGATACGAGGAAACTCCATTTCTTGAGGTCGTGGATGCGGCGGCTTGCGAGGTCAATGCCTTCGTTGATCTGAGTAAGGCGGGAAGGTTTGAGATCGGGCTTGAGCTTATCCGCTTTGAAGTCGGCGAGCCTGCTTTCCTCGATGGCTAGCATGGGATTTGCCCGCTCGGTTTGTTTCGGCCAGCGGTAGCTTGTTTGCGGGAGGAAGAAGACGGAGGACGAGTCAACTTGGACATTGCGGTCGCCATCGGACCCGTCTGTATTCACATCCATGTCGGCGATGACAAGAATCGCGCGACGTGAAGTGGCGGGGTTTTCGAGTTCGAGGATCGTCTCACAGTCGTAGAAATTATGCCGCGAAAGAACAGCGTCGATATTCGCCAACTTGCGGTTGAGATCATTCGTTTTGAGTTCGTAGATTTTTTCGTAGAAGGGTGAGACCGATGCTCCAGTGAGGATGACCGGGAGATCTTTAAAAACACCTGGAAGCGACGGATCGTTTGCCGTGATGTCCTCAAGGGTAAGTGCCGCACGGGGCAGTCGTGCTCGGAGGGTCAGCTCGAGCGTGTAGGCATCGGCATCCACGCGGTCTTGTGAGGCCAGTTCGCTGGAGGGCACAGTAACAGCAGCTGATTCCAAAGAGATGCCGCTAAAGAGTGTCGCGGTGGGCAGCGGCTTGCGGATGAGTGCGGGAATCGGCTTGGGGGTCGGCGCCGGAGTTGGCGTGGCGCTGGGGGTCGGCAATGGCGAGGGAGTCGGCACCGGGGTCGGCATGGGCTTGGGAGTAGGAGCCTGTGGGCACGCGCTGAGAGCTAGCACCGCGAAGGCGATGGTGAGAGTCCGTATGCCCCTGCGCCATTTGCTTTCCATCGTCCCGGAGTTCATTTCTCAGGTGTGGGCGATGAACGCCGAGTAAACATCCGGCGGGATGTCGAGCATCTTGTAATCGCTGGATGAAACGAAGAGCAGGCTCTGCTTGCCCTTGCCGAGCAGCTGGCCGAGTGAGTCGTAGATTTCGTGTTCCAGCGTGGCAAACTTGCGGTTATAGCCGGCGACTCGGATTTTTACCTGCACGGTTTCAAACTCGCGGGTCTCCCTGACAAACTTGTGCTCAAAAGAGCGCGTTAGGATGTAGAATGGCGTGTTCTTGAGGTTGAACTTCGGCATCACGCGATTGAAGAAAAGTTCGCGGGCTTTGCCCACCCACATGGCATACATGCCGAAATAGACATTGCCCACGGAGTTGGTATCCGCATACGTGGCAATGAGCGTGTACACGAACCATTTGTCTTCAAAATGGCCCGCGAGACTGTGTTGAGATGCTTCGGGATCTAGCACGGTGACAGGGCTGGCCATGCTTACGGCGCTTTCCGGACGAGCGAGGATGGCTGACGGCACCGCACTATCGAGCTCTGCGGCGTCGCTCACAAATTCCTCCGAGGAACTGGGCTTAAGCAACAGCCAGATCACGTAGCCCAGCGGTAGCAGCGAGCCCACGATCTGCAGGCTTGGCGAACGCAGAAAGTAGCCAAAGGAAAAAATGACCACTGCGATGCTGCCGATGCAGAACATTTTCACCTGAGGAATCGCATTGGCCGGGCTCAAGATGAAGCA
>CANMQB010000061.1 GCA_947499885.1 Spartobacteria bacterium | reverse complement strand
CTCCGGTGCCTGCAATGAGTGGGGAGGGGTAGGGTTCACGCAAAGACGCTAAGACGCAAAGGTGCGGAGGGCTGAGGGTTCCATGTGTTTCTTGGGGTCTCTGCGTCTTGGCGTGAGTATTCTGACGCGGCTGCCCTGCCGATCTGCCTTACTTCAAGCGGCCCTAACCTCGCTGATGCTGGGGTAGCAAGAATCGAGGAGTCGCCATCGGGATTGATCTTCGGCTACGGGGCTCTAAAGTCTTGTCTATGTTGAAAGTCATACTCGGTTCGAAAATCCATCGTGCTATTGTTACCGATGGGGACGTGAATTACGAAGGCAGCATGGCGATTGATGAGGAGTTTCTTGAGGAGGCTGGCATCACGCCTTACGAAAAAATTCTTGTGGGCAATCAGACGAATGGGAATCGCTTCGAGACCTATGCCATTCGTGCGCCGCGTGGCAGCCGGAGCATCGTGCTGAATGGAGCTGTGGCCCATCTGGGAAAGACTGGAGATCGCCTAACAATCATGACTTTTGTGCATCTCACGCTTGAGCAGATCAAGTCCCACACTCCGAAGGTCATCGTGCTCAACGATGACAATGAAATCATCAGCCGACGCGGGATTTAGCTGTCTCTTTTTGAGGCAACTTGAGGCAAAGAAAAAAGGTCAGTAGCAGAAGCCCGGAGGCGACCCAAAATGGACTTTGCGCATAGGCTGCGATGTTTTTGTCGAGGTCAAAGGTGAGGAGCCAGCCTCCGAGGACGGGTCCGATCCAGCGGGCGAGGCTTCCGGCCGATTGGAGGATCCCGAGGGCGCGGCCTTGCCATTCGGCGTCCACATTTTGTGAGGCGATGCCGGAGAGGGTGGGACTGAGCAGGCTATTGCCAGTTGCGATCCCCGCGCAGGCGAGCAGGAGCATGGGGACACTTGCCGTGAAGGGCATGGCGAAGAGGCTTGCTGTCAGGATGGCGGCTCCCAAAGTGGCGAGACGGGCTTCACCAAATTTCTTCACCAGGCGGCCGATGAGTCCACCTTGGATCACCACGCCGATGATTCCGAGCATGGCAAAAACATAACCGGTCTGCGCGGTATTAAATTCATAGCGGTGCGCAACAAACAGCGCAAAGACAGCGGTCATGATCGAGAACCCGGCAATGAGAATAAAATATGTCACAACCGTTGTGACGTAGGGCTTGCTTCGGACATGATGAAAGATCGTTGGGAAGAGGCGTTCCTGCTTGGAACCGCGTTTGTCCTTCGGGAGCGACTCCGGGAGCACAAAAAAGATGAGGGCGGCATTGATGAGTGCGAGACCACCTGCAACGTAAAGCGGGGCGGACTCGCCGAGCCAAGCTGCCGTTGCGCCTCCTAATGCGGGACCGAAAACAAAACCCAAGCCAAACGCCGCACCGATGAGTCCCATCGCCTTTGATCGGTTTTCGGGGGATGTGATATCGGCGACATAAGCCTGTGCGGTTCCGATGCTGCCCCCCGAGATGCCATCAATAATCCGTCCAACAAACAACATCGCTAGCGAGTTTCCGGCTCCCATGATTGTGAAACCAAGCGCCGTGCCGAGTGTGCTGATGACGAGCACGGGTCGTCGGCCAATGCGGTCGGAGAGTTGGCCAAAGAAAGGGGCCGCGAGAAATTGGATAAGCGAGAAAATGCCGAACAACCAACCGATCTCCCAAGGCGTCGCACCGAAACGCTCGGCGTAGAAGGGGAGGACGGGGATCACGACTCCAAATCCCACCATATTGATGAAAATGGTAAGAAAAATAATGCCGAGTGCGGCGCGGTTGTTTTTTTGCATCAGGGTTTTTTTGTCTCCTCCTTATCGGGAGTGGAATTTTCGGAGGCCTTAAGCGCATCGCGCAGGCGGTCAATTTGTACGTTCAATTCTGTTCGGTGTGCCGACTCTTGCTGTTCGACTTTATGGGCGATGGCTAGGACTGTTTTTTGCATCCTTGCAAGAGCTGGTCCCCGGAGGATTTTTGCCATGCCTGAACTCGGTGTGACAAGGTTCGTGTATCGGATCACGGATTCGCCGCCTTCAAAAGGCTCAATGCGAAGGTTGCCCTCGGCGGCTTTTGTTTGAAGGGCCCGGAGGAGAACCCACGAAACCTGATAGCCGCCCTCGAAGGCCTTCATTTCGTTCCGTGCCGTGTAGGCTTCATCTTTCAGAATCGGAACCTCAACTTCGTAATCAACCTCCAACAGCCGGGGGGAAATGGTTTTTGAGATTTTTGATTCCAGAACGTCTGGAATATAGGTCTTTGCTTGGTTGTAGTCGAAAAAAACGGCAGCGACTTCTTCCGGGGTGGCCTTGATGCGTTTGTAGATTCGAACCCTCGGCCAGGGTTTCCCCAAAATCTCCTCTTCCAATACGACCAATTCACCCTTTGCGACTGTCTCTCGCTGTGTGTGTGACAAATCCGCCAGCAGGTTGGCTGAGGCGGGTGGCGCGAGCACAAGGAGTGCCACCAAGCATAAAAAATACAAATGGGCCGAAGTCATTTCCCGACATAGAAGGCTGGAGAGAGGTTGCAATCAAGGATGTGATAAGAAAAATCGCTTTTGCACGCCGCCAAGGTGATGTTGAATCGAACTATAAAAGGGTAATGGCAAAGCAGCAGACGATTCTTTTGGTGGACAGGGACACCGACTTTCTGGATTGGGCGAAAAACCAACTTCAGAGCAATTCCGCGCGCGTTCTCACGGAGGAATCCTCCGATGCGGGCTACAAGACTTTCTGTTTAGAGGAACCCGATCTAGTGCTGGCAGAGATGAATTTGCATCCCTTCACCGGCATGGAGCTTCTTGCGCGAATTCGTAAACACTCGCCGAACGCGATGGTCATCCTCACAAGCGCCTTTGGCACCACGCAGTCTGTGATTGAGGCCATGAAGATGGGCGCCTTCGATTTTGTGCGGAAGGAGCAGCTGCCTTTCAATCTCAAGGTCGTGGCAGACTCCGCGCTTCTCGCCGCCTCGGAGCTTCGCACGGCAAACACCTTCAAGCCTCAGCTCACGGTCGAGCAGCACCGCGATGATATCGTGGGTCGTTCCGAGGCCATGCAGCAGGTTTTTAAAATGGTGGGCCGCGTGGCGGGTAGCGATGCCTCCGTGATGGTCACTGGCGAGAGTGGTGCAGGCAAGGAGCTCGTCGCCTGTGCGATTCACAATTACAGCTCTCGCAGTAACAGAAGCTTCCTTGCCATCAACTGCGCTGCCATTCCCGACAACCTGCTTGAGAGCGAGCTCTTCGGTCACGAAAAAGGCGCTTTCACGGGTGCAGCTACACAGCGCATCGGGCGGTTTGAGCAATGTAATAAGGGGACGCTTTTCCTCGATGAGATCGGCGAAATGCCTCTTCAGGTTCAAAGCAAAATCCTGCGTGTGCTTCAGGAGGGGGAGTTCTCGCGTGTGGGTGGCAACGAAACATTGCAAACAGATGTTCGGATCGTCTGCGCGACGAATAAAAACCTCGAGGATGAAGTCTCCAAGCGCACATTTCGTGAGGATCTCTTTTACCGCCTCAACGTCGTGCGAATCCACATACCGCCACTCCGTCAGCGCGTTGAGGACATCCGTCTCCTTGCGGAATATTTTCTTCAAAAAATCGCCAACCGAAAACACACGCCGCCACTCAAGCTCTCCGAGGAAGCCGCGCGGGTTCTTGAGTCCTATCCATGGCCAGGGAACGTGCGCGAGCTTGAGAACACCTTGCAGCGTGCTGCGGTGCTCTCCACAGCGGACATTCTTTTGCCCAAGGATATTCCCCTTGGCGTTGCTGCTCCTGAGGCCGGGCGGCAAGAGGGGGCCACGGCAATCGAACTCCTGCCGAAAGAGCGTGCCGTGGAAGTTCTGTTCCAAGCCGCTTCCGAAGATGCCTCACTTCCACTCCTGCCATGGATCGAGCGCGAATTCACCATCCGTGCCATGCAAAAAACCGGCGACAACCAGGTCCGTGCGGCCAGGCTCCTCGGCATAACGCGTGCGACTCTCCGAAAACGCCTCGACCGCAATAGCGGTGGAGGACTTGAGGATGATGAGGAATCAGATTTTATCGATCCTGTCCCCAAGTAGAATCTGCCATCCATGAGCGCAGAGAATCTGAGTAATCAATCCGGTGACCTGTTTCAAAGCAGCAACCGCACGACCTACCCTAAGCCCATTTGATCACTGCGTTTTTTTACGGCCCTAAATGAGAACTTGGCGATTGGTTAAAGATAATTGGCGGCCGTGTCGCTCTCTGCCGCTTGCGGATCGCGGGTTTCGCTATGGGATGAGCGTCTTTGAATCCATCGCCGTCGTGGCGGGGCGACCGCTTTTCTTGGAGGAGCATTTGGCGAGGCTTGCTCGGGCGGGGGGCGACTGCGGGGCGCATTTGCCAAGGCTTCCAGACTTTGATTTTTCGGGGCTCACGTCCGGCTTGCTGCGGATTTATTTCACGGCAGGACCGGGAGCCGTGGGGGATTCTTTTGCTGGGAGTGTGTATGCATTATTTGATCTGGCAGAGGTCGGGTGGAATTTTTCTAGAGCGCGAGTAATGTCATGCGCTGCACCGTATTTGCCGAGGCCTGGGGGGTGGAAGTCGGGGAACTATTGGCAGAATATCGAAGCGCTGGGCATGGCCAATCGCGGAGGGTGCGATGAGGCCTTGGTTTTCAATCCGGCGGGAATGTTGGTCGGAGCTGCTATGGGTAATGTTTTTTTGCAAAGAGATGGAAAATGGGTGACGCCTGCGTTGGAGGCCGGCGCACGTGATGGTGTCGTGAGGTCATGGGTTTTGCAGTGCTTGGGAGCTGAAGAGGCCATTCTGGAAAGTCAGGATGTGGCGCAGTGCTCGGCCGCTTTTCTTACCAACAGCCGCGTGGGAATTCGTTCCGTGCGGGAACTTGACGGTCGCCCGCTGGAGGATGGGGCGGGGGGGATTCAGCAAAAATATTGCCATGACATTTACGCCGCTTGAGGAATTTTTAAAGCAGGCGGAATCGGGCCCTGCGGTAGCCAAGACGCTGAAGGCCAAGGCGGGATCGCTTATTCCCGAGGTGGCGGAGGCTGCCCAGCCTTTTGTGACTGCGCTATTGGTTGGCAAAATCAAAGGCCGAGTGTGGGTCGTCTGCCGGGATGTGAAGAGCCAGGAGGAATTCGCTTCCGAGCTGGCGGCTTGGTGCGGGCGGGTACGCCTATTCCCTGATCTGGAAGTTCCGAATGCCGAGGCGCTGCCCGACGTGGAGACCGAGTCCGAGCGTTTGGATTTGCTGCGCACGCTTGCACGGAGCGAGGGAGATGAGGTGGTGCTGATTCATCAAGGGCAGTGGGAATCTGCCACACCTGCCTTGGGGGCTGTGACGCGAGAGGTTTTTACGTTGGAAAAGGGCCAAAGCATTTCGATCGAAGCTGTCGCCACTCGTCTCGATGCGGCCGGCTACGACTCCGCGCCGCAGGTGGTGGCCCGTGGGCAGTATGCTCGGCGGGGGGGGATACTGGATGTGTTTTCCTGGCAGCAGCCGCGTCCGGTACGCATCGAGTGGTTCGATCTCGAGGTCGATTCGTTGCGGGAATTCGACATTGATAGCCAAGGCTCAGTCGGCGAGATCTCGCAAACCGAAATCTACACCGGGCGCTCAGATGGCGCCCAGGGAACGCTGCGGGATTATTTTGGAACCAAGGACCGTGTCATCACCATTGAGCCTGAAGAGAAGTTTGAGGGCATCAGTATCTCGAGCGGTGGCGAGAGTCTCAAAGGCGGAGCGGTGTTTTATCCCCCGCCATTCGGCGATTTGGGTGCGGGCGATCTGGTGCTGAATGAAACCAAGCGCGACCGGTTTTTCAATCAGCTCCACAGCTGGGCAAGTGATCGTTGGACGATTGCCTTTGCCTGTGTGAACGAAGGAGAGGGGGAGCGTTTCCGCGAGATGGCGTCGGATTTTGACTTTGATACTTCGAGTTTAGTCTTCCTCACTTCGCGTGGGACGAGGGGTTTCGTGTGCCCGCAGGCAAAGCTCGTGCTGCTTGCGGAAACCGAGGTGCTTGGCCGATCGGCCAGCCAGCGGGCGCACCGAGCGGCTCTCCGCCGAGAGCGAGTTCGCACGGGCCGCGCGGTGATGGATTTTTCAGAATTCGAGGCGGGCGACCTCGTCGTGCATCTCGACCACGGGATCGGTCGCTATGAGGGGCTGGAAAAATCCCCCGATGGGACGGGCGATGTATTGGTGCTCGAATTTGCGAATAGCGCGAGGCTCTACGTGCCGCTCGACCAAGCTTGGCAGGTGGCTCGTTATGTGGGTCTCGGACGCAAATATCCCGATCTTTCCGAGCTCGGTGGGGGGCGCTGGAAAAAGGCCAAAGAGAAAGCCACGCAAGGAATTTATCAATATGCTGCCCGTATGCTCAAAGTGCAGGCTGAACGCGAAACGGCGGAGGGCCACCCCTTTCCTCCTGATTCGCACTGGCAGCAGGAGTTTGAGCGCTCCTTTGTTTTCACCGAGACGCCGGACCAGTTGAAGGCGATCCGTGACGCCAAGTCGGATATGGAGTCGCCTCAGGCGATGGATCGCCTGATCTGTGGCGATGTAGGCTTTGGTAAAACCGAGGTTGCCATTCGAGCCGCTTTCAAGGCTGTGACGAGTGGCAAGCAAGCGGTCATCATCGCTCCCACGACAGTTTTGGCGCAGCAGCACTGGCAGAATTTTCGCGAGCGTATGAGCGAGTATCCCGTAACGATCGAGCTGCTCAGCCGCTATCGCTCTGCTGCGGATCAGAAGAAGGTGATCAAAGCTCTCGGCCAAGGGAGTGTGGATATCGTGGTCGGGACGCACCGGGTTATCTCCTCCGATGTGGTCTTCAAGGATCTCGGCCTTGTGGTGGTGGATGAGGAGCAGCGTTTTGGCGTGAAGCACAAGGATGCACTGAAGGAAAAATTCCGCCTTGTAGATGTGCTCACGCTCTCTGCCACGCCGATTCCTCGCACGCTTTACCTTTCGCTTATGGGAGCGCGCGACATGTCAGTGATCGAGACGCCGCCGCCGAATAGGCAGCCCGTCGAAACGATTGTTTGCGGCTATGACGAACGCGTTATACGCGATGCGATTCATCGTGAACTCGCACGGGGTGGGCAGATTTATTTTTTGCACAACCGTGTTCAAACGATCCAACGCGTAGCTTCGCGGATTCGGGAACTCTGCGAAGGAGCCCGCGTTATTGTTGGGCACGGCCAGATGGAGGACAAGGAACTCGAGGGCGTCATGCAGAGTTTTGTCGGAGGACATGCGGATGTCCTTGTTTCCACCACTATCATCGAGAGCGGGCTGGATATTCCGAATGCTAATACAATCCTGATCGATCGCGCCGATCGATTTGGACTGGCGGACCTCTATCAATTGCGTGGGCGCGTCGGGCGCTCTGGAACAAAAGCCTACGCCTATTTGCTTCTGCCGCGCGAGTTGATGTCTGTCGGCGCGGCACGCAAGAGAGTTTCCGCGATCAAGCAATACTCGGAGCTGGGCTCGGGTTTTAAAATTGCCATGCGCGACCTGGAGATTCGCGGTGCTGGCAACCTCCTTGGCACCGAACAAAGCGGGCACATCATTTCCGTGGGCTTTGATCTCTACTGTAAAATGCTTCGCCGTGCGGTGGATTCCGTGAAGGGGCAGAAGGCTTTTGGATCCACCACCATATTGCGTTTTGATTTTCTTTCGACGGAGGAAGGAGCTTTCATGACATCGGGTGGCGTTCCGTCCTTTGTTCCGAATGCCTACATGTGCGATCCGAAGCAGCGCATCGAAGCCTACCGCCGATTGGCGGAGCTTGGCACGCGCGAGGAAGTGGATGTGCTACGCGCGACTTGGCGCGATCGATTCGGCCCACTACCTCTCGCACTTGAAAATTCCTTGATCTGCGCAGCGATCCGAATCGAAGCCTCGCGGCGACGTATCAGCCAAGTGGAAGTCAGGGAGGAAAAACTCATGCTCACGCGAGGCGGGAGTTATGTTCTGATTGGCGGACGGTTTCCCCGCTTGACGGCTTCGGACCCTGATTCTAAGCTCCACGCCGTGTTGAGCTTCCTCGAAACGATGCAAAGCCGATGAAACGACTTTCTTCAATTTTTGCAATTTTCCTTGTCGTACTCCTGCCTGTGCCTCTTCTGCGGGCCCAGCAGGCTGAAGTCATTGATGGTGTCGCTGCGATCGTGAACAGCGACGTCGTCACAATTTCTCAAGTGCGTGAACTCGTTGGTGCGCGCGAGCGCGCTTTGCGTGAGGCTTACCGCGGACCGGATCTCGTAGATAAGATCAAGGAAATGAGACTCGCTGCTCTGAAGGATCTCATCGACCGCCAGCTCATTCTCCAAGAGTTTCAAAAAATGAAGGAAAAAGGAGCCAACATTCCAGACTATGTCGTTGATGACCGAGTGCAGACAATCATCCGCGAAGAATTCGGCGGCGACCGGGCTGCTTTCGTGAGGACGCTTCAAGCGCAAGGCTACACGCTCACTCGCTTCAAGGAGATCGAAAAAGAAAAGATAATCGTGCAAGCCATGCGCCAGTCAAAAGTCACCGATAATTTCGTCGTCTCCCCCAAGCAGGTTCAGGATTACTACGACAAAAATCGCCCGGCCTACTCTCTTCCGGAGCAAGTCAAATTACGCATGATTGTATTGCGCGAGGGAAACAGTGACGACATTGGAGCCGGCGGTGGTGGCGATAAAAAGCAAACGGCTGATGAGATTCGCCAGAAATTGCTTGGTGGGGCAGAGTTTGATCGCATGGCACAAATGTATTCTGAGGATGAAAGCACGAGTGACAGCGGCGGCGACTGGGGATGGATCGAACGTAATACCCTCAACGAGCAACTCACGCAGGCCGCTTTTGCCCTCAAAGCGGGAGGCATCAGCTCTGTCATCCGCATCGGCGATTCGTTTTACATTCTCTACGTCGAAGCTCGCAAAAACTCATCGGTGAAGCCGATGGCTGAGGTGCGGGAAGAGATCGAGCGCAACCTCATGCAGCAAGAGCGTATGAAGGTGCAGCAACGTTGGCTCGATACACTGCGGCAAAAAGCTTACATCAAAATTTTGACTTGAACCAACTGCGCTTTTCGTCTGAGTAATCTTCAAGGCCCATGACAATCAAACCTCAGAAGCCAGCTAAAAAAATTTCGATTCGCGTCGGCGTGAGAAAGTTTTCTGCTGAACGAAGGCTTGAGGAGTGGGATTCCAATGATCTGACGCCAATTACTTTAGCGGATAAAATCTCCGAGTATATTTTACGGATAGGCGATGCGAATGCCTTTTGCCTTAATATCGTTATTCAATTACTTACAAAAGGAAAAGTGCGTGTCGATTTTCGCGATTCCTCTGAACGCCTTCAACTAGCCAATGAGAAGGACATCCTTTCTCGAGTCGAGGCCGTTCATGTTTTTGATCATTGGGTTGCAGAAAACCAAATAAAATCTGAGCCGCCTGACGCAACGCAGAGAATCCTGATGGAGCCTCCGAAGATCAAACTCCCAAAATCGATCTAGTATTCCTCGTGGAGGCGGATAATGGAGGGCTCTCTCTAAACAAATTTCCCAGGATTTAAGAGGCCGGCCGGGTCGAGAGCTTTTTTTAGCGTTTGGTGCAGGGCGCGCGTTTCGGGTGATAGGGCCTGTGGCCACCAAGGTTTTTTTGCGAGGCCGATGCCATGCTCGCCAGTGATGGCTCCCTGCCATGCGAGGACTTGGGCAAAAAGTGCGTCCAGCGCTTCGCCCGATTTTTTTTGATCTGCGGGATCGTCTGGATTTTCGACCATGATGTTCACATGGATATTGCCGTCTCCCGCATGGCCGAAGCAAGCGAGCGGAAAGCCGTATTTCTTTTGGAGGCGTGCCGCAAATTTCATGAGGTCCACCAAACGGCCTCGCGGGACAACGATGTCCTCGTTGAGTTTTTTCAAGCCGGTGGCTTTGAGGGATTGTGAGTAGAGCCTACGCAGGCCCCAGAGTGCTTCGCAGCTTTCGTGGGTCGTGGCTTTTTGGATGCCCAATGCTCCGGAATTTTTAAGCAGTTTTTGGAGATGCGATGCTTCGGAGCGAACGCTTGATGGCTGGCCATCGACTTCGATGATTACCTGTGCGTTGCCGGGTGGAAACTGGGCGCTTGGGCTGAAGGCGCGGGCGGCGTTCAGCGTGAACGAGTCTGCCACTTCCAGAGCGGCTGGCAGAAAGCCTGCTGCGAACACGCTCTGGATCGCATTCGAGGCAGCCTCGATTGATACAAATCCGGCAGATAGCACCGCGCTTGCAGGTGGCAGGGGGAGTAACCGGAGCGTGGCTTGTGTGACCACTCCCAGAAGACCCTCGGATCCTGTAAAAAGCCCAATCAAATCGAAACCGGTCTTGTTTTTGTGGGTACGGCCACCGCACTCAACAATTGTTCCGTCTGGCAAGACAACCGTAAGTCCAAGAATGTAGCTGCGGGTGACTCCATATTTCAAGCAGCGCGGTCCCCCCGCATTGGTGGCGATGTTTCCTCCTATGCTGCAATTTTTGAGGCTTGCGGGGTCTGGCGGGTAGAAGAGGTTTTTCTTTCGAACGGCTTGTTGGAGTTTGCCGGTAATGACTCCGGGTTCGACGACGGCGATGAAATCCCGATGGCTGATCTCCACAATCCGCTGCATGCGTTCCATGCAAAGAACGATGCCGCCTTGGACCGGAGTGCAGCCTCCAACGTACCCGTAGCCGGCACCGCGCGGGGTTACTGGAACTCCTGCGCGGGAGGCTTCGCGAAGGACGAAGGATGTTTCTTCCGTGTTCGAGGGAAAAACAACCGCGCAGGCCTTGCCTTTGGTGAACCATTTATCGGATGTGTAAACCGAGTCGGGCTGATCGAGAACCCGGTCGGCGCCCAGCTTTGTTCGGAGTTTTCGAAGGAGTGCAGTGCTCATTTTTGGCGGTCAGAGTAGAAAAAATGCCAAGCCTCTGCCACGCCCTCCGCTGCGGGTTTTGATGCCAGATACCCGCCAGCAGCTTGAACGATTGAACAAACCTCTGGAATCGCATTTGAAGGGCAGCACGGGTGGGCCGCATAGCGTCCATCGAGCATCGAGATGTCGTTGAAGTGGTCTCCGGCGGCTAGAACGTCCAGCGGAGAAATCTGCAAAATTCGACATAGTTCCCCTAGTGCGGAGCCTTTGTCATAGTCGCTGTGCGCGAAGCGGAGATAAATCGTGTTTCTCTGATAAGAAAATGTCGGCATCGATTGGCACTCGGACTCAAGAAAGGCGACAAACTCATGCATGACGTTCTCATCGGAAGTGATGACTCCGGCTGGGTTCCCATTTTCCTCTAGAAGATTGATGCCTGGATGGTCCTCGGCTAGATTGCGAATGCGGTCAAAAATATCGATCGACTGGGCAAAGAGATCATCGTGTTTTTTATAGCACGTCTCGTTCCATGCATGCTCTGGCACCCAGCGACCATCTGGAGTTCTGTGAAAAATTTCCCTCTCGTTGGTGAGCAGGAAG
>CANMQB010000060.1 GCA_947499885.1 Spartobacteria bacterium | reverse complement strand
GAATTTCCCATCTTCTCCTCTATATCCACAACCGTCTCTGCTGGGATCGGAACCTCGACGTCAAAGCCGTGCTGGAAGAATACTATTCGCTCTTCTATGGGCCAGCCAGTGCCGAGATGAAGGAGTTTTTCGAGTTTGCGGAATCGGTGTGGAATCGCCCGGAACCGCGCGAAATCTCTGCCAGCGGCGGGTTTCTGAAAGCGCCTGATGTGGATCGCTACTTTGAGATTTTAGGCCGCGCCAACGAGAAGGCGGGCGACACGGTTTATTGGAAGCGCATCGCATTGATCACCGCTGAGATGGAGCCACTTAAGCAGTTGTTTGAAAAGCTGAAGCGCACGGGCCCGAATATTCAGATCAAAACAACCAAGGAGACGCCGATCATTGATGGCGATCTCACCAAGGCCTTCTGGCGTGCCGAACCCCACACCTTTATTCCGCTGAAAACGATCGCCTCCCGCAAGGTTCCGCCAGAGCTTCTCACTTCGGTTTCTTTCCGCTGGGCCAATGATAATACGGCATTGTTCATTGCGGTCGAATGCATGGAGCCGAACATGGATCAAATACGGGATCAATGCAAATCGCCTGATTCCAAGGAGATTTTCTCGGATGACACCGTAGAGATTCGATTGGAGACACCTTCGGGAGTCCGCCCGTTGATCGTCATCAATCCGGCAGGAACCATTTTAGACGAATGCGTGATGGAGGATGCCGGATATCTCCCTTCCTTCTATAAAGTGAGTGAGTCCTCGGTGAAGAAGTTTGCCGACCGATGGACCGTCGAGCTTCGCATCGATGCGTTGCCGATCTCGGGCGTGCGTCCAGTCCCTTTTTATCCTTGGGGTGTGAATGTCTGTCGCCAACGCTTGGCGTCGAAAACTCCTGAACTGCATATGCTCAGCCCGAGTGGAACGTCTTTTAAAGACCCGAAATTCATGGCGAATATTTTCGTTCGGAAATAGGCAGAGCCTCGTTTTTACCAATTCCATCTATGCAAATTCAAGAACTTAGCGTCCCGGATCGCCTGGCGATTGCGATCACCTCGATGGCTCGCGTTGGTGAAAAAATCTACCTTGGGCTGACTGGTGGCTCCCGGTTGCTCGCCATCTACGATATCTCGACCGGCACGATTTCGATGGCCTCGGAGATTTGCCCATGGATCGGAGAGCGTGGCTATTGCGGAAAATTTCACAACGCCATGGGCGCCATGCCCGATGGCAGCTTGATCCTCGGTGAGTGCAGCCACCTGACTTGGGACGGCTTGCCCGTCACGGCCAATTACTTCCGCTCCGAGTTGCCCGAGCGCATGCTGGCCCGCAAACGAGCGCAGGGGTTTCCTGACGTGACCTATACTGACTTCTGCCTTCCGGATTTGAGCCTGTGGGATCGGCGAAAAATGGATCCGGGTGGTCGTGTTCTGCGCTATTTTCCAGATCGAGACGTCGCCGAGGGGGTCTGCTCGCTACCGCCTTTCCTTTATTCGCAATCCCTGCTCGTGGATCCTCAGCGGGGTAGGGCATTTGGCCACACCATTCCGGATAACCATTTCTTCGACGTGGACCTGGCCACTGGAAAATTGACGGATCATGGGCGCATCTCCGATTATGCTTTTCATCAAATGGTGCTGGCGCCCGATGGCACTTGCTACGGCTCGTGGATCGACCGTGCCGACGGCGCCATGAAGCTTTTGAAATTCGACCCCGAGGAGCGCCGCCTGCGCCATTCCTCGAGATTGATCCTGCGGGACCCGGGTTCGAAGATCGCTGGCAACCAAGGGATTGACCACTGGCTGGTTGCCCGTAATGGCACGATTTTCATGGGAACAGTGGCCAATTCCCTCCTCTGGCGCTTCGATCCCGCAACGGAAGAATTTACCCTTCTCGGGCGTCTTGCCGAGGGTGGGCGTGTCACCTCGATGGATGAGGATGAGCAGGGAATCATCTGGATCAGTGCGGGTTATCCCCACACCCATCTGGTGCGTCTCGATCCATCGATCGAAGGCCCCCAGGCGATCACCGACTGCGGACCGATCAATCCCAACCTCGAGCGGTGCTACATTCACGCCTCCTGCCTGCACAAGGGGAAGCTCTATCTCGGCGAAACCGATGGGTTTTCTCCTTCGCTCCACATTGTAGACCTCGGCAGCATCTCAAATTAAACTCCATGAGCGAGGAACGAAAAAATATCCGCAAGGAGAGGGAATCTCAAAGTCCCGGCTGCTGGTTCTGGGCTGGCTGGGAGCCGATGAGGCATTACCGGCGCATGGGCAAGTCTGGCTCGCCTTTTTTTGGAAAGGGGGCTTGGTTGCCAGAATGGGAGCGGAGGAAGTTCAGCCATGAAATGATTGACGAGGCCGTCAAGCTCGGGGCCACTGTCTTGATCACGGAATTTTTCAAGGGTTTTGGGAGACAGATCGAACAGGAGACTTGGCCGCAACTGACCGAGTTTGTTCGCTATGCCCATGAGCGGGGTGTGAAAGTGTGGGGCTACGCTCAGGCATGCAGCTTGTATTATGAGACCCTCGGCGCGGAGATCGAAGACTGGGAGTCCTGGGTGGCCCGGGACAGGGAGGGGAGAATGCAGCTCTTCAGCAATGCGTATTACCGGGCGGCGCCATGCTTGAATTCTTCGGATTATGCGAATTACTTGGCGAGTGTCATCACCGACGGCGTGCAGGCCATCGGCTTCGATGGGGTGCATCTCGACAATGCCTATTACAAGCATTGCTGGTGTGCGCGCTGTGCCGACCAATTCCGTCAATACCTCGGGAATTCTGTTGATCTCAATGAGGTGGCAGGAATACCGCTTTCCAAGCACGTTCAGCCTCCGCCCTTTCCGCAAAAGGGTGGGGTTGGCCTGGACCCTTTGCAGATTCTCTGGCTCAAGTTCGGGCTGGATGTGCGGAGTGGCTTTTTCCGGCGATTAAAAAAACATCTCACCAATCATCATCCGGATCTGCTGGTGGCTGGTAACCCGGCATTTCCTCGCGGAGATGCCGCCATGCTTTTGCAATGTGTGGACCCGTCGCGCGAGGCGGAAGCTTTCGATTTTCTCTGCTGTGAAAATGGCAACCAGCCAAGGATCGAGGATGGGTGGATTGCGAGTCAGGCAGAGGGGCACTTGCTTGCGGAAGCGGGGAATTATCGCATTTGGGTCACTTCATGGAAATCCAGTGCCACCGGAGTTCTTCCGCCGCGTGCTCCTGGAGGTATATGGGCCTGCATGGCCGAGGAATATTCGTTTGGTTCGATTCTGGGAAATAATTGGGCCCTACGGCCGTCGGGTGATGGCGGAAGCTTTTTTTGTGAGCAGGAACCTGCCATGGCGCAGGCATTCCGCGAGGCTCGGACATTTTTTAGCGACCTTGATGCACTTGTGGCTTCCGACTCGCGACGGACATGGGCCGAGGTTGCTGTTTTGCATGATCCGTTTTCGGCCTCACTCTTCGGAAATGGCGAGATTCGCTTGAATTTGGCCCTGCACCAATACCTTCTGCGATGTGGCATCCCCTTTCATATTGTTCTGCCTGGCAAGCCGCTTCCGGAGTCTGCCCGCGTGCTTGTGGCATTCCATGTAGGCGCGCTCTCGGCGGAACGGCTTGCGGAAATGAAGGAGTTTGCCCAGCGTCCAGGTTGTCAAGTTTGGATGGCGGGGCATACGGCGCAAACAGATGAGTGGTTCATACCACGTAATACCAGCGATCTGGAGGCCCTACGCAGGTGCCCGGGATTCACCTTCACACGCGGGCTGGGGGATACATGGCAGGAGGCCTTTACGCACCCCCTCGTGCTCCAATCCAATCCGCAAAGCTACTTTGGTAAACGAGATATCTCGCTTCAATCCGCTGATGATGTTGCGTTTGACCAATTCTTCGGAACAGAGGCCTTTCGTCCGGTGATTCATTTCAAGAGGCCTGAAAATGTCCTTGTGCATTCGCAGATCACCTCGGATGGCCGATTACTCATTCACTTGAGGGATCAGTCGGGTGGATGTGAATGGATTTCTGGCACGCAGATTGTCCTCGAGTCTGGTTTTCCAACGATCCAGGAGGCCACCATCTTCGCGCCGGGTTCAAGGGAGGTATTATCAATCAATAGTATTGGTGCACAGAGGATTGTTAATTTGCAGCCATTTCAATACTATGCCTTGGTTATTCTGAAAATACCGTCCGTTCCCAGCACATCACCTCAAGCACAGCTGGTAAGAGGATAAAACCACACCAAACTATTTGCCTCCACCTGCCAGACTCGTATTTTCGATCCTCGTCTCTCCTTCCAACACCAATGATGAAATTCTCTGCTGATTTCTGTGAGATGCTCGAGCTTTCCTAGGCCATTCGGAAAATAATCGATCGTGCTAATCCCCTTATAAAGAAATAGAAAATGAAAATCCAATCGATCAAAAAAATTGCAACCGATGGCCGTCACAATGCCTTTACGGGTTTAGCCTTTTTCAAGGGAAGATATTTCCTCGCATTTCGCAATGGGGCTCACCACGCGGGGGGATCCAAAGGCACGCAACTCCTTCTTGGCAGCAACGATGGCGAAGATTGGGAGCTTTTGCATAATAAGGCCTTCTTTGAGCGCTGGAATG
This sequence comes from Spartobacteria bacterium, assembly GCA_947499885.1. Taxonomy (GTDB): domain Bacteria; phylum Verrucomicrobiota; class Verrucomicrobiia; order Chthoniobacterales; family Terrimicrobiaceae; genus UBA967. Next base: position 7,046 of record CANMQB010000060.1, on the reverse strand, counting down.
CCGGGGAGCAGATGGATTATCGGGACAGCTATTTTCTCAATCTTGGCCATGAATTGCGACTTTACTCGTTTTCCACGCCATTCGATGCAAAGGGCGACCTGGACCCAAGAAAATCGAAATCGATTGTTCAGATCACACGCGATGGAACCACCTGGGGCGAGCCAATCTTTGCCTACGAAGGGGCCGTTCTCTGGAAACCGATTTTCCATGACTCACAATTCTGGTGCGCCGGGTATCGACGCTTGCCGCATCCGGGACCGCTTGTAACGGAACTCTACCACTCGCCAGACGGGATCACTTGGAAATTCCACGCTCCTATCACAGAAGGCAATGAAGCCGCGTTGCTTCCCACGCCACATGGCTTGCGCTGTTTTGTTCGAACCAACAAAGCGCCGCATCACATGGAAATCTGGGAATCTCAGGGCGATTTGACGGCTTGGGAGAAGGTGGCTACTCTTCCCAAGAGCATTCAGGGGCCGCAGCTTCAATTGATTGATGGCGCCTGCTATTTGTTTGGGCGGGAGATTCACAGTTCCATCGAGATGCCCGTTCAGAGTTCCGCCCTGCGCCGCACGAAAGCATGGAAGATCGAAGGGAATCAAGCCGTGGAAGTCCTTGAGTTTCCCAGTAAGGGTGACACCTCCTACGTCGGGACAGCCATGCGTCCGGATGGCTCGCTTCTCGCTAGCTACTACTCGCAGCACGAAATCATCGATCCCAATCCTTCGGTGGACGATCCGAATAGCAAGCCGACGGATGTCTTCATTGCCTCGATTCATCTCTCTTAAATCTATAAATCAAAATGAAAAAGAAAAAAGCGATTTGGTGGTTTTTTCCTTCCTTGCTCGAGCCTTGTGACGGGCCTTGGGGCAAGTTGAGCGATTTTGGCCACGATACTGTTCTCACATGGAAGGCCATTATTGACTGGGCAGCCAAGCTGAAGGTGGACCATCTGATACCTGGCATCGAGCCTTATCAGACCGATCGTGTTTACAACCAGTGGGGGTTCCACTATGTGTGTTATTTTCCAGAGGATCCGGAGGCACGTTGCTTCGATGACGAGACGATCCGGCGCAACATAGCAACGGTCCGCGCGATTGCCGCTTATGGCCGCGAGCGGAATGTGGGCATCATGTTCCACCATTATAATTTGATGGCGCCGGAGCGTTGGGTGCAGGCGCATCCCAACTTGCAGGCCAAGTATGAGGGGATTCACGATCCCGTATGGGGGCACCGCTCGCGTAACGACCGGTTGGGCAATCTCGTGGCGAACATCTGCTGGAATGATCCGGAATACAAGGCGTTCATGCAGCGGTGCTGGAATGAGGTTTTTGTCAATATTCCAGAGATGGCAGGCGCGATGATCACGGCCGGTGAGTTCAGCCACTGCGGTTGCGACAAGTGCACAGGGGGCACGCCCGTCTATGTCCTGCAGGATACCGACAGCCCGGAGGAGGCCGCCCGTGGGGCGGCTGCGAAAAAAGTGCGCGATGAGAAACGCGCGGAAATGTCTATCGATCTGATTAATACATTCACAGGTATTCTCCGCAATCTCGACAAGGAAATCATCGTGCGCTCTTGGTTCATGGCCGGGCTGGTGGATCGCCTGCCGAAGGGGGTTGCTTACGCCAGCAAATATTCGGTTTTCGACGCGTGCTGGGGTGGACCGGATCCGGTCATACACAATTGGCTGGCGGCCGGGCACAAGATGTGGGAAACCGTGGCCATCGAAGCCGAAAATTGCGGCCCGATCCTGTGGCACGACGAGGAGTGGAACAAGGTCACGGCGGAGCGCAACAACGCGCTCGATATCCAAGGGTGTATCATTCACATCAACACCCAGTGGGGACACGTAGGCCATATTGCTTCGTTCACCGCCTCGCGAAATATCACACGCCTGCTCGAAGGGCTGGAACAGCCGACGGAGTCGGGGTCTTCGAAGGACGAATTCCTCAGCTTCTTTGGCCCCGAAGCCGGAGAGTCGGTTTTCCGTGCCGCGAAGCTGATTGCCACATTTCCGCTGCATATGACGAGCGTCGTGCATCTGGCGCGCGAGGGTTTTTCCTTCGGCATGCCGCCCTGGTTCGACGGTGCCTGGCGCTGGCCAGGCGTGCTCGGCAGCCCACGATATCAACCAGAGCCATGGGCGAATCCTGATGGGCTGACAACCATTTATGAATTGCTGCAATCTGTAGCGACGAATCCCGGTCTTTACACTGAGATGATAGCATCTCCCAAACACTCAGCCATAAGTCGATGCGATGAAATTCAGGGATGGTGTCAGGAGGCAGTGGAAATTCTCGAATCCATCCGCTCACCATTAAGCATGCCTGCGAAGAGTGAATGGAGCGCATTGAGAGCTTCGGCGCACATTGCAAAGCTGGCAGCAACCGAGCATACATCTGTTCTGCGTGCACGTGTTGCATGGGAGGCTTTCAAGTGCTTTCCTGAAGGAGGCATACTTGCTATCGAGGCAAGGGAAACAGCTGCCATGTGGTATGAAAAATCGGTTGATGCTCTCAACGCACAAATTCCTTGGGCGCTTGAATTGGCTAAAATATATCCCGATGTCATGCATCATATTGTCGAGTCCCATGAGACATTTAACAGGCTCACAATGGCAACAAGACTGCGTCTTCGTCGCGAAGAACTGTTTCGCATACGCACAATCTCCGGACCCGACTGGCAGTCAAAAATGACGGTGGAATTCTGGCCCCATTTGCCAAACACCATTGGAAGCAATGCAGCCCATTAACATAATAAAAACTCTATGAAATCCCTATCCCTCCTTGTTGCCATCTCCATGATGTACAACGCAAAAGCTGTCGAACTGGTGAACCAAGGCACCGCCGTTTCAGAAATTGTTCTCTCCCCTTCAGCCTCACCCAGCGTCCAAACGGCGGCTCAACAGCTCCAGATCAATCTGGAGCTCATTTCTGGAGCCAAAATTCCTATTGTCGAAACAGCAACGGATGCCGCAAAGAACCAGATTTATGTTGGCGAGAGTGAAGCGACCAAAAAACTGGGATTCTCTCTGGAGGGCGTCAAGGATGACGGCTTCAAAATTGTAGCTGAAAAGAATTATGTGATCCTTGCCGGTCGTGAATTTTACCATTTTACGACTTCATTTTCAAAGTTTAAAGACATTTCGAGAAACCAGCGTTCGGAATATTGGGAAAAGTTGATCGGGCACAAGTGGCGGTTTCCGACCATGATCGATTACCGGGATTTCAGCGATGATCTCGGGTTTTTTGCCGGGGACGGGACAGGAACGATTTACGCCGCATATGCTCTTCTTGAGCAACTGGGTATGCGCTGGTATGCGCCCATGGCTGATCTGGGCATGGTCGTGCCCAAGCTGCCCACCATTCAAATCAAAGAACAGAACCTCACGAAAGAGCCGGAGTTCCCAGTGCGTGTTCTATCGGACTGCAAGGTTGGAAATTCGAAGGATGAATTCCTTTGGTGGAAGTCCATGGGGGTGGGGGCATCGGTCTTTGTTCCTGTCAACCACGCGGTCAGTGGACCCACGAAAATGTATCCCAGCCAGCAGCCACAAGAGTATTACGGGAAAGTCGGAGGCAAGGTGGAATACAGCGTTCCCAGGCTGAACAATGAAAGATTGAGGGCGGATATGGTTTCCTATCTGGAAATTGTCGATCAATTTTTTCCCGGCATCGAATACGCGGGATTGGGTCAACCGGATGGTTGGTCACTTCTGGATGATGAGGATGTGGCTGCGGGTTGGGATCGCGGGGCAGAGTATGGTGCGTATGGTCGCTTCAGCGATTATGCCTGGGATTTTAATCTGGATCTCCGCAAGCGAATCATGGGAAAAAATCCCAATAAAAAATTCACCGTTTTTGCGTATGGCATCACCCGAAAGGCGCCCAAGACTCTCGCCAAAGTTCCGGAGAATGTGGTCGTTATTTTCTGCGAAACAAGTGCTTTCTGGATGAATCCGAATGAAGAGTTGAAAGATCGCAATGAGTGGATTTCCAAGATGGTGAACAAAGACCAGTTGCTTATTTGGGAATATTATCTTCAACATGCTCCCAATTATAATTTTCCGCCCGTTCCGATTGTCTTTACCAAGCTGATGAAGGAAAACTTCCATGGTGTTTACGACCATGCCTTGGGGTTTATGGCAGAAGTCGGATGGAGCAAAGAGCTTGCTGCTAAATCTGAAAATAAACCCAATATGGCCAGGCCGTGGATTTCCCACATTATGTTGTATTTGCACAACAAACTCTGTTGGGATCGTAACTTGGATGTCCAAGCCGTTCTCAATGAATATTTCGAGCTTTTTTACGGACCGGCCAAGGCCGAGATGAAAGAGTTTTTTGAATTTTCGGAAGCCGTTTGGTCGCGCCCTGAGCCCAGGCAGATCACAGCTTCAGGCGGGTTCCTGAAGCCCGCAGATGTGGAACGCTATTTTGAGATTCTGAACCGCGCGAAGGCCCAAGCCGGAGATTCCATTTATGCCAAACGGATTGATGCCATACTTGCCGAAATCGAACCACTCAAACTGGTTTTTGATAAACTCAAGCGACTTGGGCCGAACATCCAGATCAAAACAAGCAAAGACCAACCCAATATTGATGGTGACTTGGATAAAGACTTCTGGCGTCAGTTGCCTTACACCTTTTTAACGCTGCGTGATATGCTCACGGGTGAGACGCCGCAACACGTGGAAACCTCGGTTTCCTTTCGGTGGATGAATGATAATTCGGCATTGATCATCGGTGTGGAGTGCCGTGAACCCAAGATGGCCAACCTCCGTGAGAGTTGCAAAAATCCTGATTCCCAGTCGATTTACGCCGATGATATGGTTCAAATTCAATTAGAAACGGCATCTGGCATTCGACCATTGATCGTTGTGAATTCTGCGGGTGTTGTGCTGGATGAATGCATTACCAAGAAACTCGAAGACCTGGCGGAGTTTTACAAGGTGAGTGATGTGGCCGTGCGGAAGTATCCGGATCGGTGGACTGTCGAGTTGCGGATCGATGCCGAGACGATCTCTGGGGAGCGTCCCACGCCTTATTTTCCATGGGGTGTCCAAGTGTGTCGTCAGCGCATGGCTGGAAACGCTCCGGAGCACTATATGCTCTCCCCCAGTGGTCGCAAGTTCACTGACATGAAATACATGTCCAATATTTCTGTTCGCAAGTAGGATTTGTGAAATGAGTCACAATAAAACCAGCATCTCGATCGTTCTCATCGGTGCAGGCAACCGTGGAAGAGGGATTTTCGGTCAATACGCCCTTGATCTTCCCCATCGGGCCAAGTTTGTGGCTGTGGTGGAGCCCGATGCAGATCGGCGCGCTGCATTCTCTGTGGCGCATGGTATACCTGAAGATCGACAATTTTCCTCAGTGGCGGAATTTTTTGCCAAGCACCCCAGAAAGATTGCGGACGGGCTCATTATTGCCACTCAAGAGAATGTTCGCGCTGAGGCCATTGAGCTCGCCTTGGAGTCCGGTTACGCCGTCCTGTGTGAAAAGCCATTGGGGTTGACTGCTCTCGATGTGATTGCGGTGACTGATACCGCCAAGAAGCACGACGGTCTGTTCATGGTTTGCCATCAAATGCGCTACGCTCCACTTTACCGCACCCTCAAGCGCCTCGTGGCTTCGGGGGAATACGGCAAAGTCGTCAATATCGAGCACAGCGAGAATCTTGATTTCGAGCACATGGCCCACTCGTATGTGAGAGGCTATTTCAACAACGATGCGCTGACTCCGATGATTTTGGCGAAGTCCTGCCATGATATGGACTTGTTGCTTTATTTGACCGCTGCCAAGCCCTTGCGGATTTCTTCTTTCGGTTCGCTCTCTCATTTCCGGAGTGAAAACGCTCCCGAGGGTGCTCCTAAGTATTGCTTGGATGGCTGCCCTGCTGCCGCAACTTGTCCCTACGACGTTCAACGCGCGTATTTCCGCCCCAACACGGATCCCGCCTACCTGCGCCAGATGGGTATTATCAAAGACCGCCTGCATTTGATGGACCTCCTTAAAACCAATCGTTTCGGACGATGCGTTTACCACTGCGATAACAATGTGGTAGACCACCAAGTCTGCTCGATCGAATTCGAAGGGGGAGTCACGGCAAGCTTCACGATGACCGGGCACAACGCCATCGAACGGCGCCGCACCCGCATCCAATTGACGGATGGCGAGATCGAGCTCGATTCCTTCAAGAAAACCATCGAGATCCGGAAATTCTCCACGGGGGACTTCGAGGTTCTCACACCGCCTCTCGGGGGAACGCATAGCGGCGGTGATGTTGCTATTATGCAAAATTTTGTTGAGACCATTCTCAGTGGAAACCGAAGTAAGGTTCTGACATCTGTCTCGGATTCACTTGACAGCCACCTTCTCGCCTTTGCGGCAGAATTTTCCAGAAAAACCAACCAGTGCCTCGTGATATCGGACTTTGAAGAAGGTCTGCGCCAGCTTCAGCAAACTGGGTGATGCCGTCTTTTCATTTGAAGTCTCTCCCAAAAAATCATAATGTTGTTAACCCTAAAATATCCAAGAATATGAAATCCGTAACATCCTCCCTGAAAAAAACCATTCTCTCCCTTCTTGGGCTGTGTGCCCTCTCGCATCCTGCGGCTCATGCTGGCGATGTGGTGGACGAATGGAGTAAACTCCCGCTCGATAAACCTCCGGTCGCCCTTCCTTACGGAAAAAATGGCAACCTGATTGTTTATTCCAATATGCTTGCCGGTGGAATGGTCGATAGTTCCACGACCCCGGCGAATCCATTTCCAGAAATAGAACGGGCTTTGCACGTTACACCCGGTGATAAAAATGTCCCTGTTCGGATGCGCATGGGGCCATTTCCAGAAACCCTGCCGCCAAAAGGTTCTTTGGAGATCCAATTTCGTCTCGTGGAGGGCTTATTTGATTTCGGCATGTTGAGCTCTTTAAAGCCAACTGACGACAGTAAACCTTTCTATCTTCCCGATAGTGAACGTCTCTTTGGCTTGCGTATCGCAGTTGGCAAAAACCTCTATACCAAAGGTTTTGGTAATCTTA
>CANMQB010000059.1 GCA_947499885.1 Spartobacteria bacterium | reverse complement strand
TTTGCTAATGCAACAGCTGCTGTATCCACCATCCAAACAGCGATCCAAAACCTTGCAACGCTCCGCGCCAGCAATGGAGCAGAGCAGTCCCGGTTGACCTTCGCTGCCGATATGCTTGCGGTGAACAAGACCAACTTGGAAGCAGCCAACAGCCGCATCATTGATGTGGACGTGGCCGACGAAAGCACGAAGCTCGCCCGCTACAACATCCTGCAGCAGGCCGGTACAGCGATGCTCGCTCAAGCCAACCAAGCCACTCAGTCAATCCTCCGACTGATCAGCTAAGTCCGGCTCCAAGCCACGATAGATATCAAATGATTCAGAGGCTCTCCCGAGAGGGAGAGCCTCTTGTTTTTATGCCAGAAATACTTTGCCCCGGATACCGGGTGGCTGCTTGAGTATTGCCTGCGATGGACGATACAGAGTTTGAGCTTGTTGAGAATGCCCGGTCGGGTCTTTCTCACTATTCGTTGGAGCGGCTCAAGACGATTGCGCCGACCTTTCGCGAGAGGTCGGCTCAGCGACTAGCCTGCGTCGAACTGATTGCAGAGAAGGAACGGGAGTTGGCTCGTTTGCAGATGGGAGCCGTTTCCCGCAAGGCTTCGCTTGCTTTGAGTCTTGCATTAATTGCGGTCGTTTGGCCGATCGTGCTTCTGGGCGCGTGGGTTTATTTCCAACCACTTTTTAGGAAGCCTGAGCCCATTCGCGCGAAGCCTCCTGCTGTGAAGCAGTCACTACCCTCTCCAGCTTCAATACCTGAGGAGCCTACCCAAGAATTACTCCCTGAGCCCCTGCCTCCAATGCTCGGCGAGCCGCCACCTATATCTGGCGGGGGCTAAACAGTTCGTGTCCGAGAACGCTCAGACAATAGATGGCTGCCGTTTCAGTTCTTAGGATGATCGGTCCGAGTGTCACTGGCTGGCATCCATGGCTTTTGGCCATTGCCATTTCCGCTGGAGTGAAATCTCCTTCGGGTCCCACAAAAATAGTGACACGCTTGGGCGTTTGCGTGCGCTCGGCAAGGACTGTTTTGATTGGCCTCGCATCTGGTTGGAGGGAAGCGATGAGGTGCAGGTCGGCTTTGTCCAACTGTTCGGCAAAGTTTTTTGGTGAGACTGGGGTGGCGACCTCGGGAAGATAATTTTGACCGCACTGCTTGCAGGCCTCTAAGGCAATGGTGGTCCACTTTTCTCGTTTTTTTGCAACTTCGCTCGCTTCGATTTGGACAACAGTGCGATCCGAGAGGAGCGGGACGATCCGCGCAGCGCCAAGTTCCACGGCCTTCTGGACGATGAGATCCATATTTTTCCCCTTTGGAATAGCTTGGGCTAATGTGATCTCGCAGAGAGGGGGAGGAGTTGTTGACGTGGAGGAAATTTTCAATGTCGCCTTGGATCGGGTAGTGGATGCAATCACTGCTTGGCCCTCGCGGCCGGCTCCATCAAAAACCGTGACGCGTTCGCCCTCGGAAAGGCGCAGGACATTTAGGCAGTGGTGGGATTCCTCCTCATCGAGGGTGGCGGATTCCCAGTGATCAGGACGGAGATGAAATCGGTGCATATTTTTTGAGAATGTAATCACGCAGCGCTTCCTGCCAATGTCGTGGCGTGTAGCCTGTCGCTTCGCTCAGTTTGCGAGTGGAGAGAATCGAATAAACTGGGCGCGGTGCAATGAATTGTTTCATGTCGGCGAGTCGGATCGGCTTCACCCGAGCAGTCCGAAAAATTAAGCCTGCTGCCGCTCCGTACTCAAGGGCCTTCGTCCCATACTCGTGCCATGAGCATTTGCCATTGTTGCAGGCGTGATATAGCCCGCCCGGCATTGAAGGATCAAAAAAAACTTCCAACCATTGGGCGGCATCAGTGGCCGACGTGGGAGATGAAAATTTGTCATCAATGGCTTCCACACACACGTCGTGAAGGGCGCGTTGGATCAGAGAATCTACAAAAGAGGGCTTGGCCGGCCCGAAGACCCAAGAGACCCTTACAACCATGTGCAATGGATCAGAGGTCAGTACGAGACGCTCCCCTTCGAGCTTTGTAGCCCCGTACCATCCCAATGGGGAAGGGATATCGTCCTCGGTGTAAGGTTCCTGTTTTTCTCCATTGAAAACATAGTCCGTGCTGAAGTGAATTAGCCGGGCGCCTTGCTCTGAAGCGCATTCAGCCATGGCCGCCGGGGCGAGGGTATTAACCAGATTGGCTTCTTCGCGCGCGGATTCGCACCGATCCACATTCGTAAGTCCGGTGGCATTCACGAGGACATCAAACTCCAGATTGCCGAGCAAATTCTTTAGGGCTTTCAAATTTGAAACATCTAGCGCGGGGCGCGCAAATCCAGTCACATCGTGGGATTCCGACCAGTATGCTTGCAACGAACCGCCCAGTCTTCCCTGCGCACCGAGTATCAAAACGCGTGTCTTATTTTGAGGCATGTTTTAACTTTTTTCTCCAATCCGTATTTTTACGCTTGCAAATTTTCGTTGTCCCTTCATTTTCTTCAACCCTTCTTCAATAGGAAAAATTTATGGCATACGCAGTCATCCAAACAGGCGGGAAACAATACCGCGTTGAATCCGGCAATGAGATCGAGGTCGAGAAACTCGACGTCGAACCCGGCGCGGCACTTGAAATCGCCGAAGTCTTGCTCGTCTCTGACGGTGCCAATCTTCAGGTCGGAGCTCCGTTCGTGGACGGAGCCAAAGTAAAAGCTACCGTTGTCGATCAGTTCAAAGACGACAAGGTCATCGCTTTCAAATTCCGCCGCCGCAAAGGCTATCATCGTACGGTCGGTCACCGCCGCCGTCTCACAACCCTCAAAATCGAATCCATCTCAACTAAGTAACTTTTTATGGCTCATAAAAAAGGACAAGGAAGCGTCAAAAACGGACGCGACAGTATCAGCAAGCGTCTCGGCGTTAAAAAATTTGGCGGTGAATCCGTCATCGCCGGAAATATTATCCTCCGTCAGCGCGGAACAAAATTCGAGCCCGGCAGCAATGTGGGTCTCGGACGGGACTACACGATCTGGGCCCTAGTGGATGGCCATGTCAAATTTGATCGCAGCGGCCGCCGCGTGAACGTTGTTCCAGTCGAGGCGAACTGAGTTTTTTACCCAATCTATTCTTTGAACGCGCCGACTCGATCGGCGCGTTTTTTTGTTGGCTGGGAGTCTCTAGCGAGAAATCCAAAGCCGATTCCCAGGCGCCCCCAATTAGCTCGCAAATAGCCTTCCCGGGACGATAGTATTTTCGTATGCAAAGCCGTTTGGATGAGATCGCAAAGGGAATTCTCGCTTCCTACAATGAGGTGGGAGGACTGAACAATACAGATGGTCCCAACCTGCCCTCCAAGCGTGCAATGGATAATCTTTGCGAGCAGTTGCTGCAGTTTTTGTTTCCAGGTTTTCATGATGAGCGTCCCATTCATAAAGACGACTTGGCGATCATCACGCACGAGCGACTCCAAGCACTCTCGGAGCAGTTTGAGGATCAGATTGCGAAAAGCCTTTCTGTAAGTTGTCCTGACTCTGCGATCTCCTCAGCGAGCGACGTGTTGATGCGTTTTCTTGAACAGCTGCCTGCGGTGCGTGAATTGTTACGAACTGATATTCTGGCCGCGTACGAGGGTGATCCTGCTGCTTCGAGTAATGAAGAAATCATCTTATCTTATCCATTCCTTGAAGCTATTGCGATCCAGCGCTGCGCCCACGTGCTCTACTGCGAGTGTGTGCCATTGCTGCCTCGTATGATGACAGAGTGGGCCCACACGCGTACGGGTATTGACATTCATCCGGGTGCTCAAATCGGAGAGTATTTTTTTATAGATCACGGCACTGGGGTGGTCATTGGCGAAACATCTCGTATCGGAAAGCGTGTAAAATTGTATCATGGAGTGACGCTTGGAGCTCGCAGCTTTGCAAAGGACGAGTCTGGACAAATCGTGAAAGGAGGGAAGCGGCACCCAGAGGTTGGAGACCGTGTCACGATTTACCCAAACTCCACAATTCTCGGTGGTGAGACTTTAATTGGAGATCGTAGTACTATAGGCGCCAACGTTTTCCTAATGCAGAGCGTTCCTCCGGACTCACTCGTGGTTTACGAGGAGAAACAATTGCGTATCCTTAATAAATCGAAACGCCCTGCATCCGAAGATATCGAATGGTTTATTTAGATCACAACGCAACTACGCCACTTGCTCCAGAGTCGAAGGCGGCCATGCTTCCTTTTTTGGAAGGAGAGTATGGAAATCCCTCATCCATCCACGCTGTGGGTCGGCGTGCCAGAGCGGCTGTGGATGATGCGCGTGATCGCATGGCAGGGCTGCTTGCAGCAAAGCCTCATGAAGTGGTTTTTACGGGTGGAGGCACAGAATCTTGCAATTTGGCATTGATCGGTATTGCCCGTGCACATGCGGTGAGGGGTAAGCACATTATTATTTCTGCTGTGGAGCACCATGCTGTGCTTCACGCGGCGGAGCACTTGCAGCACTTTGAGGGTTTTCAGGTTACCCTTCTGCCCGTGGATTCCCGTGGAGTTGTGGACCCTGAGCTTTTGGCTCGATTGATTCAGAAAGACACCACGCTCGTTTCGATCATGCACGCGAACAATGAGACTGGCGCGATCCAGCCTCTTGCGGAACTTGCTTCCGTCTGTGCTGAACGCAACGTGTTTTTTCATACCGATGCGGTGCAGACGTTCGGAAAAATCCCACTCACAGCCGGTTTGCCGGGGCTTTCTGCCATCTCGTTTACGGCCCATAAATTTTATGGACCGAAGGGGGTAGGTGCTCTGTACCTCCGCGCAGGAATAGCGTTGGCGCGTACGGCATTCGGTGGCTCGCACGAAAATTCGCGGCGGCCGGGAACGGAAAATGTCGCTGCCATAGTGGGAATGGCTGCCGCTGCTGAAGCCACAATGGCTCATGCCTTAGAGGATGCCTCTCGTCTTACTCCGCTCCGAGAGCGGCTATGGAGTGGGATTCACTCTACTTGCCCGCTTGCCATTCGAAATGGCGATCCTTCGCGCTCGCTCTATAATACGCTCAACGTCAGTTTTCCTGGAGCTGATGGTGAAGCGCTCTTGATGGGTCTCGATCTCGAGGGCGTGTGTGTTTCGAGTGGATCCGCTTGCATGGTTGGCTCCATCCAGCCATCACACGTTCTCATTGCCATGGGTGTTGATTCCCGCACGGCTTTGGCCACAGTCCGGTTTTCCATGGGACATGCCACGACGGAATCGGACATCGAACTTGCCATTGGCGCCGTTGGGCGAGTGGCAAAACTTCAGCCCGCATTGGCCGCATGAAATACAAACAACTCGTCATGGATTTCGGGCGCTCGGTGATGAAGCGTGTGCGCTCCTCGCCAGAGGATTTGGCTCAACCGCGCCGCCGCAGCCGCCTGCGGAATGATCCGCTTCTGGAGGATTTTGCAAACCAGCTACTCAAGGCTGTCGGATGCCGCAGCCTGCAAGCGCGTGTTTTCTGGAATCCTAGTCTGCGCACCACAGCTGGACTTGCCGTCTGGAGCGACCGCATGGTTGTACTCAATCCCAAGCTTGTGGAAGTCTCATCGGCTGAGGTGCAGCGTACATTGCGCCATGAGTTGGCTCATCTTTTGGCAAAACACCGAGCTGGTCGCCATCGTATTGAGGCTCATGGCGATGAGTGGCGCCAAGCCTGTGCGGACCTTGGGATTCCCAATGAAGCACGTTGCCACGAACTCCCGTTCAAACGCCGCCGTTTTGCGCGGAAGTTTTTCTACGCTTGTCCCGAGTGTTCCACCATATTGTCCCGCGTAAAGCCTCTTCGGAAGAAGGCCGCGTGCATCAGATGCTGTCGCAAGCACAGTGGAGGCCAATACAATGAGCGCTTCCGCTTTCGCCCGATTGAGCGCCCTGACAAAATTGCTGCCTGATTTTCCTGATCTTTCAGAAAGGTCGCCTTGTAATTAGACGTTGAATCGAAACTCAACGACATCGCCGTCTTGCACGACGTATTCCTTCCCCTCCAAGCGGAGTTTTCCAGCTTCGCGAGCTTTGGCTTCCGAGCCGAGGGCCATGAGATCCGGAAAAGAAACGATTTGTGCGGCGATGAATCCGCGTTCGAAATCGCTGTGAATGACGCCGGCTGCGGCTGGGGCCTTGTCACCTGCATTGATAGTCCAGGCCCGTGTTTCCTTGGGGCCGGTTGTCAAGTAGGTGCGAAGGCCAAGAAGGTGGTAAGCTGCCTGGATGAGTTGGCTCACGCCACTGTCGTTGACTCCGAGGCCTGCTAGAAATTCGGCAGCCTCTTCTGGTGGGAGCTCTGAGAGTTCACTTTCGATTTGAGCACTGATCACGACGGCTTCGCAACCGAGGTGCTTGCCTGCATATTCGCGCACGGCTTTCACGTGCTTGGCTGCTGGCGAGTCGCCATCAAGATGGGAGAGATCATTTTCCCCGACATTACAGGCGAAGAGGGTTGGCTTGGATGTGAGGAGGAAAAAACCGTGCATGAGCTCCTTTTCGTCTGAGCTGAGATCGGCTGTGAGTGCTGGTTTTCCAGAGTCGAGATGAGGAAGAAGCTTTTCAGCAAGAGCGAGCTCGGCTTTTGCAGCCTTGTCACCGCTGCGTGCTCCTTTCTGGTTGCGATCGGCGCGTTTTTTGACCGCCCCCAAGTCGGCGAGGATAAGCTCGGTATTGATGACCTCGATATCGCGGACAGGATCTACTGCACCCGAGACGTGGTGGATGTCCTCACTTTCAAAGCATCGCACAACTTGAATGATGGCATCCACCTCACGGATGTGGCTCAGGAACTGGTTTCCAAGCCCTTCCCCTTCGCTGGCGCCAGCCACAAGGCCTGCGATATCTACGAACTCGATTGCAGCGGGCAGGATTTTTTCGGACTTCGAAAGATCGGCAAGTTTTTGCAGACGTTCATCTGGCACGTTCACGATGCCGACGTTCGGCTCGATCGTGCAGAAAGGGAAATTGGCAGCCTGCGCCTTGCGTGTGCGCGTGACCGCATTGAAGAGAGTAGATTTTCCGACATTCGGGAGCCCGACGATTCCTGTTTTCAGCATAGTTGCGGGAGGTTAAACAGCCATTTGCAAAAAGGAATAATCTTCTTTTTTCAAAATCAGCGGCTGAGGCGACGAATTGTTTCCCGTACCGAGTTTACAGCTGACTCGACTTCGGCGCGAAGTTGCAATGCCGAGATGGTGAGCGACCCAAAAGCCTCGGCTGTCGTCCGCTCCATGCGGTCATCTGTGGCAACGGTTACTTCGTACTCGGTCGAGTATTTCGCCGCGAGTCGCTCGATGATTGAGTCTGCGGTCTGCCCAGACTTCGAATAAAAGACAGCGATGCCATCTGGGGTGCCATCACTCGAGGGCTTAAGACCAGTGCCATCAAAGACCACAGCAACTGTCCAATCGGTATTGTCTTGAAGGCTGGTAAGGCGGCGCACCAATTCCTCCCGCGCTGCTGCTGTTTTTCTGCGGTGGAGGGATGAGAGATCCTCCCAAGCGAAAATCATACTGTGTCCATCGACGAGCAGGATTTTCCGTTTCATGGTGGATACTATTTCGCGTTTGGCAGCACCTTTGCGCTGAGGCGGTCAATGCCCTCTCTTGCAAAGGTGCTGGCAGGATATTTTTTACGCGCCTGCAGGTACCATGCCAGAGAGGCTCCGGGTTGGTCTTGTTTTTCCAGTGTCTCGGCCTTGTCCAGCGTTTGCACGAAATCGGCTGCCTGTGTGGTGAGTGTGGCGCGGAGTTGATTCAATTCGGTGTCATCCGGGAATTCCTTTTGTGCCGCCTCGACGCTTTCCCAAGCTCCTGCAGCATCCCCTCGAGCGGCGATTTCTTTAGCTTTCAAAATGGCGATTTCCACAGCAGCCATGCGTTGCAGGACATCATTGAGCTGTTGTTGTTTTTCGGGGTACATCGCAGCGGCGGCAATGAATCGGAGTTTATCGTTGGAGATTTGGCGGAGGTTTTTCTGGCTCAGCAGGCGGTCCAAGTCGTTCATCGCTTGCTGCTGAACGTCGGATTGCGTGAAAATGGTGTTTCCTACTTCGGCAAGGGCAGGATTGCGTGGCCAGATTTCCGCGGCTGAGCGGAGTTCTGTCTCCATGCTCGATTTGTCTCCTGAGACGGCTGCATTTCGCGCTTTGGCGAGGTGCATGGAACTGATCGTTTTTGCAGTTTCAATTTTTGCCAGCGGTTTGCTGGTGTCAAAATCCTTTGCGATGGACTCGATTTCCTTGACGAGTTTTTCCGCCCTGGTGAGGTCATTAACCTCTAAGGCGGCTAGAAGCTCGTTGGTTTTTTGGGAGTATTCTAAGGCCCTTCTTTTTGCCTCCCTCGGCAGCAAGCGCACACTGGGCATGTACTCGCCCAAGGCAAAGGTTTCTGCGAGCCGCTCGGTAGCGCTTTGCAATTCGCCCTGCTCCAGCAGGAACCTGTAGGCCTCGATGCCCTCGTTCACGTCACGAATTGCCTCGTTGGCAAGACTGTCGATCTGGCTCAGCGAACTCACCAGTTTGCTCATCGTTTGAGCCGCGGTCGCTGCGCCACCTGTGAGGCTTTCGATGCCAAAATTCTCGATTCCGAGTTTGGCGCCCTTGGCCGAGAACGAACTTCCGGATCTTGATCGTGGGGTACCGTTATAAATATTCACGTTTGTTCCATTGCCCCCCGCTCCCGCTCCCATTCCGGCATCTGGCTCCATGATCCCTTCGGATGCGGCAATCTGAGGATTCAATTCGCCAGTGATCTTCGCCTGCCCAGCGTCTTTATTGATCGGGAGGGAATCCACCATTTTTTTGTAAACAGCAATCGAGTTGTCTCCATCTGTATAGATCGCCCTGTAGAATCTGTTGGCGATGATGACGTGCTCGAATCGGCGCGTTGCGAAATACTGCATGATGAGCGCTTGCATGTGGCCCTTTGTGGTTATCTCGGTAGCCGCGATGCGCAGTTTGTTGTTCTCGATCGTTTGTGCCACGTCGGAGAGTTGCCTACTTGCGGTTGCCAGCCTCGCATCGCGTTCGATTTTTTGGTTTTCCTTTGCCACCTCGGAATCCTTGGAGCTCGTGCTCATGCCAAGGTTGGAATTTTTTGCAGCCATTTCTTTGTTCCATTCGGCGGAGGATCGTTGCTTTTCCAGGGCTAGGTTTTCTCGTTTGAGCTTTTCTATGGTGGCCAAGCTCGTTTGTGCGGCATAGATCGCATCCGACATTGTCCGGCACAGATTCGCATCGTCTTTGTATTCGGAGGCTTTTTTAAGGAGTAAAAAAGCAGCGTCGATATTCTGCTTGGTTGCATTGCCGGGTGAAAGAAGGTCAAGGATACGATCAATCGTTTCTCGATAGTCCACATCAGCTTTGTCGGTCGCCGCTTGGGCGTTGAGGTATTTTTCAAAGCGGGCGCGGAAGATGCGGTTATTATTGATGTTCCAAAGCTTCCCATCGTAGCTCATGACATCACTGCCGGGATCAAAGGCTGGGATGTCCCGCCCCATGAAGCCCTCGTTCATTTGGGGAGGTCGGGCCCCGCCTGTTGCCGCTTTCGAATCGCCCATGTTTTTGTCTTGGGCCGAGGCGTTGAGAAGAATTAAAAAAATGGCACCGCTGAGAGGGAGGAAGGGTTTCATGATTTTGTAACCTGTCTTGTGCGAAGAATTCCCTTTTCGTCCACTTCTAGGATGAACATCAACACCTGCTCTTTCTGGATATTCATGGCATTGAATTCAGGGGTCACGAGGACGGGGATCACATTTTCGTCAGTTTCCACAGCGATGAGGCGCCCCGATTCCGGGGACCAAGCGAGCGATTCGGAGACTGTTCCCTTGAGCTTGTAGACATTGCCTCGGAGGCTGTTTGCATTGGAGAGGTAGGACTCAATATCGAGCAGTGGAGTGGTTCTAGCGGGATTGCTGTCTTTTGAGCCAACAAGATAAAGGCCGGCAGAAAAGAGAATGCCAAGAATGGCGATTCCAAAAAACCAACTAAATCGTGAGGGGGATTTGCGTCTGCGTGCCATGAACTCTTTTAATCTCGGTGGTACATCTCTTCAAGAGGCTCTTTTGTCAAAGAGTCTCGCGGATTTTTGACATGCGGTATCGAGGTATCATAAGGTGTGAGCTTGACCTCATGCTGAATTTCCTCATCCGCCGTTCGCTTATCAGTGTGTTTCTTCTTTTTTGCATCAGCATCGTTTCGTTTTTCATGGTCACTTTGGCTCCTGGTAGTCCTTATCCATGGGGCGAGCTCAATCCAAAAATCACTCCGCAAGTGAAAGAAATGTTCCGCAAAAAGTTCCACCTCGACCGTCCGCTTCACGAGCAATACTGGCTAAATATGCGTGACCTCTTCACGGGCGAGTTGAGGAGTATCAAGGACGATCGCCCAGTCTTGGCGCGGATTGCTGAGCGTCTTCCAGCGACGGTTTGGCTTAATGTTGCCGCGATCACTCTGTCGTTAACTTTCGGTTTGCTCATCGGAGTTTTTTGCGCGCGCTTTGCCGGGAAGCCTGCGGACACATTGATTTCGTTCGGGGTTTTTATTTTCATCGCCGTGCCAACATTCTGGATTGCGAACCTTGCTATTATCGGGCTCGTAAACTGGGCCGCTGTGCCTGTGCTCGGAACGCAATCTTACGGCATTGCATTTCCTAATTTCGCGTCTCTTTGGCTTGACCGGATCTGGCATATCGCCCTTCCGGCCACGATCCTCTCGCTTGGTGGTATCGCCGTTCAGTCTCGCTACATACGGGCAAGTATGCTTGAGACGCTTGGCGAAGGTTATATTCGCACCGCTCGAGCCAAGGGGCTCGACGAAGATACGATCTTTTACAAACACGCACTTAGAAACTCGATTCGACCTCTCATCACTGGTATCGGAGGATTGCTCCCCGCACTCATCGGAGGCTCCGTGATTGTCGAAACAATCTTTGCTTATCCTGGTATGGGCCGTCTTGGTTATGAGGCTGTTTTAGAACGAGACTATCCAACACTTGTGGCCCTGAACTTCATTGTTGCAGCGCTTGTTCTTCTGGGGAATCTGCTCTCCGACCTTCTCTACGCATTGGTTGATCCCCGGGTGCGTTTGGAATAGTAGCGCAAGGATTTCATTGGCCTCGCGTGGGCATCGCGATAGCGTTTTCCTTATGAAACCAGCTCTAGATTGGAAGCCCGCGTTGCCATTCACGGATATTCGCTATGAAAAAGCGGAGGGCATCGCGAAGATCACAATCAATCGTCCCGAGTGCAGGAATGCTTTTCGTCCGCTTACTGTGGATGAGATGCGCCGCGCTTTGCAGGACGCGCGGGATGATGCCGGGGTGGGTGTTGTGATTTTGACCGGTGAGGGAGAGTTGGCGTTTTGTTCGGGTGGGGACCAGAAAATCCGTGGCGATGCGGGGTATTCGGATGCTGGCGGGGTGGAGCGTTTGAACGTGTTGGATTTTCAGCGTGAGATTCGCACATGTCCCAAGCCGGTCATTGCTATGGTTGCGGGATGGGCCGTTGGCGGAGGCCATGTGTTGCATGTTGTGTGCGACCTGACGATCGCTGCGGAGAATGCAAAATTCGGCCAGACCGGACCTCGAGTTGGCTCATTCGATGGGGGATTTGGCGCGAGCTATCTTGCGCGGATCGTCGGGCAGAAAAAGGCTCGCGAGATCTGGTTCCTCTGCCGGACTTATGATGCGAGCCAAGCGCTAGAGATGGGTCTTGTGAATATCATAGTGCCGTATGACGAGCTTGAAATCGAA
>CANMQB010000058.1 GCA_947499885.1 Spartobacteria bacterium | reverse complement strand
GCCGTATGAAGCCCCAGACGCCCACCCAAAGAGTATCCAGCAACCGCCGCTCTCCCCCACCCCTCGGTCGCTACCAAGTCACGCAAGGATTGAGAAAACTCATCCGCTGTTGGGCAAATCCAGCCCGCCTCTTCGCCAGAATGGCCCGGCAGATCAATCAGGGCGACCTTCCATTCCGGCGAGTGCACGAGGAATGCATCTGCAAATTTCTCCCAATCACTCCCCTCACCTAAAAATCCGTGCAGGCAGATCAAGACGCGCCCCCCAGTGCCACGAGAATGAAATTTCAATCGCCCCATGACAACGAGAGCGCCCTGCAAGCCTCGGCGATACGAAGGTGCAGCGCGTGGTTTTCCCCGCGCTCAGTGCGGCACTCGAGAATTCGCGGCGCGACATGGCGCTCTGCGAGCAATCCGCGGAGTTCCGAGAGCGAGGCCACTTGATGATATTCCATTCCGAATTGCTGTGCAGCTCCGCGAAATTCCCATGCATGCGGGGTTTCCATCAAGCGCTCCTCCACATCGATCGGCAGAAAACGGAAAATGCCGCCACCGCCATTATTGATGATCACGAGCGTGACTGGCAACCCATGCAGGAGCGGAAGGGAATTCAAATCGTGCAGCGCGGCGAGGTCACCCATGACGGCCAGAAGAGGAGACGCACAGCCCAGCGCCAGACCAGCCACAGTGGCGATATTCCCGTCGATTCCACTGGCTCCCCGGTTGGCAAAAACATTCACCACATCATTCGAAACCGTAGCCACACAGGAATCAAAGTCTCGAATCGGCATGGAATTTCCAAGAAAGACTGGCCAATTTGTCTCGGCAGCGACATCCGCCAAAGCGCGCAGAATCGCAGGCTCGCTAAGCTCGCCTCCACCCAAGTGGGACTCAATGACGGATGCCACCGCTTCATCCGCCGCAGCCAGAGAGTCACTCCAAGAAGATTCCCTAGGAGACAGCTCGATGCGACCGAGCGCTTCACAGAACGAATGAATTCCGGCGCGCATCACGGTGGGGCGCTGTTGCCATGGATCGAGAACATCAGGATAGAGACGCACTTGCAGGCAATCGTTGTCACGACAGCTGGACAACCACTTTGCGACCCTCTTTGAAACAAGCGCGCCCCCAAAATGCAGCACCCGGTCTGGAGCTGGTACATCGGTGCGAGAGAGAATCCAATCTGCGTGCCGGACCGTTCCCGGCATCAAACGCGCGCCCGAGGCGGCATCAGCTAAAAGCGGCCAACCCAGCCTCTTTGCGAGATGAAAAATGGCAGCGACTTCGCTCTGGTTGGACACGGCCAAACGACCGATGACGACAATGCCCCGACCGGATACAAACTCGGAAACATCAAATCCAAGCGGCCAGTCGCATTTCTGCGGAGCTGAGGCGGGAGAACACACACTCAGCGGGACACTCTCGGTCAGAGCATCAACAAGCAAGGGCTCGCGAATCGGCACGTTCAGGTGGACTGGCCCCGGCTGTGAACCTTCGGCTGCGGCCAAAGCCTGCGTTAAAAGGGGACCGAGTTTCTGCATGGCTTGAGCATCTTGCGCGCACGGCAGATCAATGGCATAGCGAACAAACCCGCCAAAAAGACCGGGCTGCTGGATGGTTTGGTTCGCACCAGTTCCCCGAAGCTCGGGGGGGCGATCAGCCGACAGCAAAACAAGCGGCAGATTTGAGTGATAGGCCTCCACACAGGCAGGAAGAAGATTTGCTACGGCAGACCCACTGGTTGTAACGCACACGGCGGGACGTCCCGTTGCCATCGCCCACCCAAGAGCCGCAAAAGCGACTCCTCGCTCATCGTAATGCGTGGTAACATTGCGACCACTTAACGCGGAGGCTAATGGGGCGCTCCTAGCACCAGGACTCAGAAAAAAACGATCCGCACCGAGTTGGCAGAGCCCGTCAATAACGGCTTGACCCCAAACGCGGTTCGACACCGTCTCACTCATGCCGAAAGAACATTGAGAACACCTGAAATTTTGTCCTCCAACTCGTTCCACTCACGCTCGGGCTCAGATCCCTCAACAAGTCCAGCACCAGCAAATAGCTCGACTTGCGAGCCTTTGGCCAACATGGAACGAATCGCCACAGCAAACTCAGTGGAGTCTTTTGACACACATCCAAACGGACCAGCATACCATCCTCGATCAAACTTTTCGTGATCCATAATAAAACGCATTGATCCTTCCACAGGAAACCCACAGGTCGCAGGCGTGGGATGAAATGCCTCCAGAATTTTGGCCTCATCAACCGCCCCGCTCAATGTGCCTGAAATGGCAGTACGCAGATGCTGAACCCTAGAGAGCTTCAGCACGCCTGGCTTCTCATCCCGGGAATAATCCACGCACAGCTCTCGAAACGTCTCCTCGAGGGATTCCACAACGAGTCGGTGCTCCAACTGTTCCTTGGACAACTTCAGAAGCTGAGACTCCAACCGCTCATCCTCAGCGGCATCGAGGCTCCTCGGCCGAGTACCGGCCACGGCTTCACTTTCGAGGTGCAATCCAATGCGGCGGTAAAGCAACTCTGGGCTTGCCCCAAAAAACGCTCCCGCGGACTCAGAGGGTTCGAAACAAAAGTGGAAGCACGCCGGAGCGGCACCCATCAGCACGGTGAACAGAAGATAAGGAGAAACCTTTTCTACCAGATCGAGCGTCGAGCAACGTGCCAATACAACTTTACGCAGAGAACCAGCATGAAACTCCTCCAACGCGGCCGTTACCGTTGAAGACCATTGATTGAAATTAGGCTGATCCCATCGTGTCAGAATCGAAGGATGTTGCGGCAAGTTGAAATTCCCAAGACCAGCTATCCAGTCCTCGACTTCATCAAGCGTTGCATTCCCTGCCTCCAGATTCACCGCAAGCTGGGTGCGACCACCAGCATGTACGATCTCCGCACGAGGAATAAAAAAATAGCGTTCCGGAAATCCCTTCCATCCCTCAGATGCCTTTGCTGCTTTGGCGAAGCGCTCTCCACCAAAAAGCCTCACGCCATTGTCCGCGTTTTCTAAAAGAGGCAGTACCTCTTGCAAACTTCCCCCCTGCAACTCGCCAATTGCCAGAGTTTGAGCTGCTCCGGAGCGAGATCTCCAAAAAACCTTGGG
This sequence comes from Spartobacteria bacterium, assembly GCA_947499885.1. Lineage (GTDB taxonomy): Bacteria > Verrucomicrobiota > Verrucomicrobiia > Chthoniobacterales > Terrimicrobiaceae > UBA967. The sequence goes on along the minus strand of CANMQB010000058.1, from coordinate 8,666 downwards.
ATAAATCCCAGCGGCATCGAGCCAAAATGGAGAGAAGCCGCCTAAATCCTCAAGCTCCCATTCAAATCGACGTATGCCAGAAAAAGAAATTCTTGCGGCAGTTACCCCCGCCCGCAGATCGGGACGGACTCCCACGCGAAGATTTGAGCTGTGATTAAAAACCATGAATAAAAGGATCCTTTCAAAGACCGAGATCGGATGCGATGGGAAATCCTTCTGTCGGGGACACGCCGCACATCTATTTTTACGCTGAACAGACCAACTAGGTTGTGGTTTCCTTTCCCTCGCAGGCCAAAAAAGATAGAAGATTTGAGATATGTCAGCCCCTACCACCCACAGTTACAGGCGACTCATCCGCTTTGCCGATACCGATGCCGCTGGAGTCGCCCACTTTTCACGCCTGCTGGTGATTGTCGAAGAAGCCTTGCACGATTTTTTTCAACATTGCGGAGTATCCATTCTCGACGAGGGATCAGCTTGGCCATTTGTTTCGATTCATGCCGACTACAAGGCGGGATGCCGATTTGGCGATGAAATCACCGTGGCATTGAGCCTATCTCAAATGGGCACCTCATCGCTCACCGTCTCATTTGAAGCTACGAGGAAAGACGGTCTGCTCTGCTTTTGCGGTACAGCAACACTCTGCCATGTGAATCCTTCGAAAAACACACCAACTCCCATCCCCACTAAAACAAGGGATGCGCTTAGCCCACGCTGAGTGTAAGTCTAGCCTCGACCCATGCCGAAAAGTTTCAGTCTTTTTCTCGCCCTGCGCTATCTCAAGCCGAAGCGCACATTTCTCTCGATCATCACCCTGGTTTCAATTCTCGGAGTCACGCTCGGGATCATGGTTTTGATTCTGGTGATTTCGGTAATGACGGGTTTCGAGCAGGAGCTCCGCAGGAAGGTCATTGGCTTTGATGCCCATGTCATCGTTGGCAACGGCGGTGTTTTGGAAGATTGGGAGTCCACTGCCAAGCAAGCGATGAAAAATCCGCACGTCAAGGCAGCCGCGCCATTCGTTCAAGGACCGGTCATCGTGGAATACCAAAACCGCCGCCTCGCGCCTAAAATCCGTGGGGTGGATGCAGAACTGGAACGCAAAGTCGTGAACGTGGCAGATTTCATTGTCGATGGTACTTACGACTTGTCTGGCAGTAAGACGGTGATCGGCTCGGAGCTGGCCCGTGAACTCGGTGTGAGCGTCGGAGAAAATGTGACGATTTTTTCGCCGGGCAATTTTAATCAGATTCTCGAGGAAATAGACCGTATTCAGCGCTCGGGCGAGAAATCCACCGACGTCTCAGCTTTGAAGGAAATGATCCTGCCAACCGAACTCGAGGTAGCTGGGATATTTGAAAGCGGACGCTATCTTTACGACAGCGAGTTTCTTCTGGTGCCGCTCCATATCGGCCAAGAACTCTACAACCTCGGAGGAGGCGCCCACGGGCTCGCACTGGCCACAAGCGACCCCTACCTCGCCAACTCCGTTCGCGACGAGCTCAATGCCACTTTGCCCCAGCCGCAATTTGCGATGAGCTGGATCGACATGAACAAGCAAATTTTCGACGCGATTCGCATGGAACGAAGTGTCATGTTTTTTCTCCTTATGTTCATAATCCTCGTGGCTGCTTTCGGAATTATGAACACGCTCATCACAGTCACCGTCCAAAAAACCCGAGAAATCGGCGTTATGAAAGCGCTCGGAGCTCAAACTCAACAGATCATTGGAGTTTTTGTCGCTCAAGGAATGGTCGTGGGTATTTTTGGGACCCTCACAGGACTGGCTTTGGGCATCACGATGGTCCAATACCGCAACGAGGTCAGCCGCTTCCTGTCCTCCGCTTTGAACATCGAGATTTTTCCCCCCTCGGTTTATCAATTTAGCGAAATCCCAGCCGAGATCGTGCCGTCGGATGTGGCTTTGATCTGCATGAGCGCCTTTGCCATTTGCTCACTGGCCGCTCTCATTCCAGCATGGTTCGCCGCGCGACTCGATCCGGTGAAGGCCCTGCGCCATGAGTGATTTGACAAAATCCGCTCCCTCGACTTGAATCAACACATGCCTGAAACTGCCTCTGATCCTCAAGATCCCCTCATCCGCGTCCTTCTCACCGCAGCAGCTGTCGCAGTGGCAGGTGGCGTTCTTACAGTCGCGTTTGTGGTGGTGGCGATGATCTCTGAAAATTTCAATTTCCTGAATTGGATGGAGTAGTCTCCCCGCCATGCGCAGCGGCGCAGAAGCAGCTTCCGAGAAGAATCATCACTCCCGCCACATAGACCCACATGAGTGCCAGCATGAGCGCACCCACGGAACCGTAAATCGCATTGTAGTTCACGATTTTAGACACGTAGTTTCCAAAAAGACTCTGCCCAGACTGAAGACCGATGGCTACACTAAGAGCGGCCAACCAAACTTGTCCAAAATAAATCCGCCGTCCCGGAGCGAGCATGTAGAGGGCTACCAGAGCATAAAATAGCACACCCCCAGCCAGAACATATCGCCCGACCGCATAGAGAAACGTCATTTCGCCCGATGTCGGCAAAGGCAGAATGCCGCCAAGCCAAGACTGCAGAGCAAGAAGAGTGTTGAGAATCGCCTGCAAAATCGCAGGCACCACTAAGCCGAGTCCCAGAGCACTGCCTACGACCATCATCATGAGCAAGTTTTTTGCCGGCAACTTCCACCACGGAAGCAAAGTCCGGTGCCAAGCACAATTGACCCCTTGCACAAGCGCCTGAAAAAAACGCAAGGAACTCCATACCAATACCAGCACAGATGCCACCCCCACGCCGCCGCGCGCCCGCTGGAGTGACTCCGACATTTTCCAAACCAAGTCGCGCTGACCATCATCCATCGGAAAGATTTTTTCAGCTGCTGAGATCGCGGAGACCGGATCGACAAACACAGAACCGACCGTGAGCAACAGCGCGAGAAGCGGAAACAAAGAAAACAGCGCATAGTAGGCAAAGGAGGCCGCCCGCTGCTCGCCCTCGATTTCGCCAAAAAGCGACACTGCCACACAGGTCACACGCCATGGCCGTGAAAGGAACGAGGTCACTCTCTCAGACTAACTCTAAAAAACGGATTTTGGACAGAATTAACAGAATGACTCGCAGGCGCCGGCCTGCTCGACCCTCTTGATTTGGAAAACGCGATTAAAAATTGAGAAGGGCCGGCCAGAAAAACAAAAACGCGGGCGGTCCGAGAACCACCCGCGCCTTTCGTTGGAAGGAAATTTTCCTGAAACTTTTTAGAGGGAAACTTCAACAGTGAGAGATTTTTTCTCACCATCTTTAGTGCCTTCTTTTTCCTTGGATTTGTCACCGCCACCACATCCACTGCCGGGGCAGGATCCAGCCATCACGGAGGAGGCGGTAAAAGCAACGACGACTGCTGCAAGAATGAATAATTTTTTCATAAGATATTCAGGATCGCGCGGACGGATCAGAAGTCAAATGGATTTTTCAGGTCCATCCTAAGCTCGGCTCATGTAGGTGCCCTCAACCGTGCTGACCTTGATCATTTCCCCTTCTTTGATGAAGAGAGGGACGTTGATGATCTTGCCAGTCTCCAGTGTGGCTGGCTTCTGCACGTTATTCGCAGAATCCCCACGAATGCCATCTGCGGATTCCACCACCTTCAAAACAACTGAGGAAGGAAGCTCGATCTGAGCGGGACGGCCTTCGATGCTGAGCACTTCGACTTTCAGGTTTTCAACCAGATACTGTTTGGAATCACCGATGAGCGACTCGTTGAGAGTAATCGTCTCGTAAGTGGCAGGATCCATGAAATGGTATCCTTGGTGATCGCTGTAGCTGAATTCTAGTGGCTGACGATTTACGTCAACGACATCCACTTTTTCCGTTGAGGAAAATCGGATATCCGCTGATTTTCCGGTTCCGATGTAGCGGATAATGCACTGAACAAAAGCCCGAAGGTTTCCAGGTGTGCGGTGGTGGATGTCGAGAACGATGGCTGGGTTTCCGTTGTAACGGATAGCCATTCCTTTGCGGAGATCATTAGCAGCGGGCATAAAGTTAGGAGCTAGTAATAAATCCACCCAAGCTTTTGACAAGGCGCGAAATTATCCTGCGGACAAATGCTGACTGACAGCATTTTTTAAAACGTAATCTTTCATTTGTCTATGGATGGGATTTTCCAGCTTAGGGTCCTCACCCAGAACCTGCCATGCGATCCCTCGAGCCTCGGCCATAATGTCAGCATCCCGCAACAAGTCACCGAGACCGAGGGATGGAAGACCAGTCTGCGCAGTACCCAGAAGATCGCCTGGCCCCCGCAATCTGAGATCGGCCTCGGCTATAGCAAAGCCATCGAGCGTATTTTCCAGGACCTCCAATTTTTCAAGAGCTGGGCCGGTTGCCCCATCATGAAGAAGAATGCACCACGACTTCTCGGGACCGCGTCCGATACGGCCGCGAAGCTGATGCATCTGAGAAAGACCGAAACGGCCAGCCTCTTCGATAATCATGATAGTGGCATTCGGCACGTCCACGCCGACCTCAATGACAGTCGTCGCCACAAGCACGGAGAGGCGCCCTTCCCGAAAATCCCGCATCATGGCATCCTTTGCGACAGCATCGATTCTCCCGTGCAGAAGCCCAACAGTGGCCGGGGCTAGAAGAGCACGCCATTTTTCAAACTCGGAAGTAGCGGCTTTCAAGTCGAGCTTCTCGGATTCTTCAATTAGCGGATAAACGATGTAAGCTTGCCTTCCTGCAGCAAGCGCGCCTCGCAAGAAATCAACAATGGCGGGGAGCTTTTCAACCTCCCGCACAACCGTTACAATTCGTCCACGCCCGGCGGGACGATCTTTTAAAAGGGAAATATCCAAGTCCCCGTAGAGTGTCTGAGTGATGGTGCGGGGGATGGGAGTCGCGGTCATAACCAACACGTCCGGAGCGTCCGCTCGCTCAATAAGTTGGGCGCGCTGGAGGACGCCAAACTTGTGCTGCTCGTCAATCACCACCAAACCAAGGCGCTCAAACTCGGCTCCCTCAAAAAGCAACGCGTGCGTGCCAACAACTAGTGCAGGACCGGTTGAATTAGATGCAAATAAATCAGCAGACGGAAGGGACTCATCCCGGCGAGATGATGTCCGCAGCACAACTGGAATCCCCAAAGGATCAAGAATCCGACGGAAATTGAGATAGTGTTGCTCCGCCAAAATCTGAGTGGGAGCCATAAGAGCCGCTTGCCAGCCTGACTCATGGGCCTGGATCATTGCACTCAGGGCGACAAGCGTTTTGCCCGATCCCACATCGCCTTGCAGAAGACGGTTCATTCGGGACGGCATCGCCATGTCAGTAGAAATCTCTTGCATGACCGCGCGCTGCGAGTCGGTAAGCTCGAAGGGTAAAGCCTCCACAACTTTGCCCCAAATAGAACCGGTTCCCGGCCGCTCAAAGCTTGCATTTTTTTTAATCGCGGCACGGCGAAATCCTAGAATGAGCTGGATTCCGAAAAAGACATCGCGAACCAACTGCCGTCGAGCCGCCTCACATTCGCTCATATCAACAGGGAAATGAACCGCTCGCCAGACATCCGGAATCATGGCCTCCTGACTCATCCGCCCAGGCCATAAGCGGGGAATTGCGCCAAGATCAGTGACCTCGAGCGCTTGGTGGATCAATTCTCGCAGGACATGTACAGGCAATCCATCGCCTGCGCTGTGAACGGGAGTGATGCGATCGAAGTGCAAAGAAACCAAACCGTCGTCCTCAATGACCTCAAATTCAGGATGCTCGATCACCATACGCTTCGAGCGCTCGCGGGGCTTCCCAAAGACAACGAGCCGATCCCCACCTTGGATCATTTTTTGAATCCAAGGCATGTTATACCACCGCAGCGTGAGAGGACTGGAAAGCACGCCTGCGTTTTCATCCTCCAAGATCGCCTCAAAAATTCGGCGCGGACCAAAGCGCTTGTAGCTCGTCTTATTAACTAAGCCATAAAGGCAGACTGGCGTTTCCGATGGTGCGTCAGGAAAACGATCGAACTTCCTGCGATCCTCATATCGCCTGGGAAAATGATTCAGCAAATGCTCCAGCGTGAGTATCCCCAGACGCCGCAAGGCAGGCTTGCGGTTGGAAGGAACCCAAGGCAATCCATCGAGAAGCGTCGAGGGCGGCAATAAACTCATTCGGCGTGTCGCACTTCTACGATCCTCAATTGGGGCTCGGCTCGACCCTGCCAAACATTCCAGTCCAGCGTGTAAGCAATATCCCACGGCGGACGGGGCAGCGCATTCACCGGAGCGTTAAAGAAGACCGCTGGAACACGACGGCGTCCACATTGTAACTCCATCCGCAGATGTTTCTCCTTCATGATTCGAGGTTCTCCCGCCGGGGCAATGGCACGCGAAAACATGATCGGCTGGGAATTGGAATTCCCAAAAGGCTCCAGTAAATCCTGCTCTTCCAGGACGGAAGAATTTATATCCCCAAGGCCAAGTTCAAAATCCAGACGCAGGCAAGGCGTTAGGATTTCTTCGTTCGAAATTGCCTTGGCGGATGCCTCAAACGCCTCTCGAAATGCTGCTAGGCTGGATTCTTTCAAGGATATACCTGCGGCCATATCATGACCGCCAAATTTTTCCAGATGACCAGCACATTCCCGGAGCATCGCCACGAGTGGCAACCCCTCGATGCTGCGTCCGCTTCCCTTCCCCAAGCCAGATTCGTCGAAACCAATCACAAAGGTCGGTCGGTGATATAGACGCATGATGCGCGAGGCAACCACGCCGAGAACACCAATATGCCAGTCACGGCTGCCAGCCACGATCGAGGCATGGACTCCGGGCTTGAAGCTTTTGGAGACCCAATCCTCTGCATCGCGTACGACTTGGCGCTCCACACTCTGGCGTTCGCGGTTGTGTGCATCGAGCCCTCCAGCGAGCCGAGCCGCGTCAGTGGGATCATCCACAAGCAAAAGCTGGAGAGCCTCCATCGCAGGTCCTAATCGACCTGCAGCATTGATCCTCGGCCCCATTCGAAAGCTGATATCTCCAGCTTTTATCGGGCTGGCGACATCAGCAACGCGTCGGAGGGCGGCCAACCCGGCCCAACGCGTCTTCTCCATTTGACGCAACCCGTGGCTAACGAAAATTCTATTTTCCTCCACGAGGGGAACAATATCGGCCACCGTGGCAAGGGCCACCAGATCCAGGAATTCCCGAAGGTCCAGACTTTCAACTGGGCGTGCCTTTAAAATGGCGTGAGCAAATTTAAAGACTACCCCTGCGCTGCAAAGATAATGAAATCCAACCCCACACTTGGGATTGACCAAAGCTGTGCAATCCGGACGTTCCAGTGCGGGTTCGTGATGATCCAGTACGATGACATCGACAGAACGTCTGCGCAGAGATGCGATTTCCTTCGCAGAAGTCGTGCCGCAATCCACCGCCAACAGCAATTGGGGGGAGTGCATTTCCAGACAGCGCTCGACACCCGCATCGCTCAGGCCGTAGCCCTCCTCAGCTCTGGAAGGCAGGAAACAGGGCACATCAAGTCCACAGGCCTTAAAAAAACGTGCCAGAATGGCTAGCGAGGTGATGCCATCGACATCGTAATCCCCATAGAGAACAACTCGCTCCCGATGGTCCATCGCCCTGAGAATCCTTGCCACAGCCACGTCCATTTCAGGCAATAACCCGGGATCACAGAGAGCACGCAAACGGGGCTTCAAGTAGGCCTCGGCCTCGGTCCCAGTCGCTACATCCCGCTTGAGAAGCAAAGAGGCCAGAAAATCGGAGACGTCGGCCTCTCGGCTCAAGCGCCCAAGAGTTGCAACATCCGTCAACCCGGGGAAAATCCAGCGCCTTTGCATCGGTCGGATTAGTTTGCGGATCGACCAAATTCGCGGAGCAAGCGGCGGTGCAGGTCTTCAAGACGCACCACGGCAGGTCCCCATGAGAAATCCCGATCGCGCCCACGCTGTGAGAGGATTTCCATATCACTAGCGGGAAGGAAAAGCGCGCGTTTTAAGGCATCGGCAAGCGCTGGAAGAGAGTGCTGGTAGAAAACCAATCCATCCCCAGCAGTGGTAACCGGATCAAAATCTCGGACAAAGTCAGAGAGTCCTTGGCAGTACTCTGCAACCGGCACGAGACCGTTCCTCATTGCAGCAGCCAAAAACGTACTCTTTGGTTCTAGAACCCCTGGCAGAAGGACAAATTTCGCAACGGACAAAATTCGAGCTAGGAGCCCCCCATCCACCTCAGGCAAATGAAGCAAGCGGCCCCGATGACGGCGGAGAGCGATCTCAAGAGCTTCGTGACACGAAAGGGGAATGTCCCCCAGCAAAACAACACAGAGGTCCTGCGATGGAATCAAATCAAGAGCCTGAAGGAGCAAATCGAGACCTGATCCGGTTGTGGAAACACTATCAACCACAAAGATACGGGCTGACTTGGGATCGGCCGCCGGGAAAAATTCGCGGCAGGCGACCGTGCGCGACTTGGCGTCCGATTTCACGACAGGTACGTCCTCCTCATCAAAGCCAAAAACAATGCCTTCCAGTTTCTGGGCGTGCCGGCGCAGCACATTTTCGAGCCCGCACCCCTGGGCTGGAGTCTGAGCGTCCGCCACGAAACGCCCGCCGGGCAGGACGACGGAATTTGCAAAAACAATGCCAGCTTTCAAAA
>CANMQB010000057.1 GCA_947499885.1 Spartobacteria bacterium | reverse complement strand
CTGCACTCTACCGAGTCCGCATTGAGTTTCCGCGCCTTTTGCAAAAGTTCCACAGACTCCTCCAAGTGCCCTCCGCGCTGAAACGCCATCGCCCCCGAGAGATACCAAGCATCGAAATCCTTCGGGCACTCGCGTCGCACCTTGGCATAAATCCGTTCCGCCTCGTCGTGCTGGTGGGCTTGGTGAAGCGACAATGCCTCCTCAAGAAGATTGGTTCTTTGTTTGTGGTTCATGCGCTGTCGGTCATCCATTCCAAGACTGCCGTATGGTAGCCAAAAATGCACGATGGTTTTTCGGAATCCAATGCTACAAATAATCCTCTCCCCCCGATTTGCACTCAGCCATCTGTGCCCCTTTCATTTTCGTGCCACCTCGCTAACAAGTATTTTAAATATGCGATGGATTAGATGATGCATAGGGGAATTCTTGCGCATGAGGTTGAACAGGCTTCGTCTGGAAGACTCGCGCCAAACGAAAATATGGATCAACTCGTTGTGAGTGTTTAATATGTGTCCATTTTATCATTTCAAAGTTGAAATGCAGAGAGCCCAGCGATAAACTCCACATACAACATATGCCAGTCAACTTCCACAAGTCCTTGCGGAAAGTATCCACTTCACAAAGACATTGCTCGCTTTGAGTATGGCCGTTTGGATTGGAGAAACCCATCAGTGCGCCAAATAATGCTCGCGCACTGGAGCGATTCCAATTATCCCTATCGTCACATGTTCCCGGAGAATCAAGAAATCATTGAAGAAGTGCTTGGTTACCAGTCCAGCGAGTTAGAGCCTGATCGAGATTTGCTAAATAGACACCTCAGCCTTCCGGCATTTGATATCAGATCATACCATCCATTACGCTTTTCAAACACCAAGCTACTTCATTTCTGGGCTGGCATGGTATGGATATTGATGCTAATCTTGTCTTCGGGTTTATGGAGAACTCGATAAACGGCATCTTCCTCCGGTGTATATGAATCAAGAGAGCGACAAGTCAGATCGGATTGGCCAAACTGACATACAATGTTTACCGCTGCGCCCAACTGATTCGTTTGAATCGAGTTCAACGTGCATAAACAATAAGAAAAGAACGTTCCCAACTCATGATTTTCCTTATTTCAACCAATCGATTCCATGAATCCGCCAGTATAAAATCACCGAATTTTTAAAATGAGCGTTTTTGCTATTGCCAAAATTTAGAATTCAAAATTTTTCAAACCGCCCAATTTCAAATATTTAATTAAACTCTTGTGAATTCATTTGCATTATATATAATCCACAATCCGAGTCTTCCTGAAAGACGGGCTTACCTTTTGGAGGCGCTCGATAATTCCAAGGAAACAAAATTTATTGAAATTGAGAATTGCGCCCCCGAGCTTCTTAAAATCCTTTACAAAGGTTTAAATCCCGAACAATGGGTTCAAAAAGCTAGAAACTTATGGTATCCGATACCAGTTCCTCGTCAATTAACCAAAGGAGAGGTTGCTGCCACTGCTAGTCATTTTTATTCCTATATGGATTTTTTGAGCACTTCCAAAAAAGATTGGATTGTAGTTTTGGAAGACGATGCCGTTTTTGAAAGTGGACTTCCTAACAAAATCGAAAAATTGCTCAATGATTGCCCGGCGCGAGTAGATGCTTTATTTATTGGAGGAGGTTACCAGCACGAATTGGTTTCGTTAACGGTTGGTATCTATAAAAGTTTTATTATCAAACATCACCCTGCCACAAATACAGTCGTTGGATACGCTTTAAAACGAAGAATGATTTCAAGAATAATGGAATCCTTCGAGTCTTTTGATCATGCAATTGATTTTGAGTTAGCATATCTGCTAATGATTAATAACGCTTTGGTTTTTCATTCTGATCCATATTTAATTTGTGAAGGCTCGAAGTCTATCTACAAATCCAGTTTAAGATAAAAATATTTATTTTATGAATCACCTGAATATTATAAAAAACTTAATAGCATTTTACACAGAGCTATACGATATGATAGTTCCTTCGGATCGAAGACTTATTCGACTTGGTGCTGCATATGATGGAGGATATCTTATTCCTGAAGATTTGAGTTCCATCAATTATTGCTTTTCGCCTGGGGTATCGGATATGGCGGACTTTGAACTCGATTGTGCTAGAATTTATGGCATGCCGATATTCATGTGCGACCATACAGTAGAGTCTAGTCCAATCAAACACCCATTGTTTCACTTTTTGAAGAAAGGAATTGGTTATAATCCATCCATGAGAGAATTTGCGCAACCAGTCTCCAGTTGGGTCAATCAGAGCGGAGTAGGCAAAGATGCGGAATTGCTTCTCCAGATGGATATTGAAGGTGCAGAATACGATTTTTTTCTTTGCGAGACTGCATCTTTTCTTAAAAGGTTTAGATATATTATATTTGAAATGCATTATTTGCATTTAATGTTAACCGAAGATAATTTTAAATCTCGCTTAATACCATTTCTAAATAAAATTAAAACCTCATTTGATATAGTTCATATCCACCCGAATACCAGTACAGTATTTGCAAATATTGGTGATTTAAAATTAACCCACTGCCTCGAGATTACACTAGCAAATAAAAAAATTAAAACTGAATCCGCGAATAAAAGCGATTATGCATGTGTTAAAAAATACGAAAAACATTCCCTCGATGCTCCAAATCTTAAAGACACAGAAAATATAAATCTCCCAGATTTGGATCATTTAAACAAATTGCTCAAAATTGCACCACGCAATTTGTAATTCATTGCTTTATACCGCACCCCTAATTCGATGAGCAAATTATTGATTGTAACTTTATGTATCGGGAAAAAATATCTGACCCAGTACGAACTTTTTTTTCATCCAAGCCAAAAGAACTATTGCCAACGGTACGGATATGACTTTTTAGTCCTTACCGAAAGTCTTTCTCCGATTAGTCACGCCGATGCGATATCCTTTAACAAAGCCTTGGTTTTTTCCCAAGAAATTGCAAAGAAATACGAGTGGGTAGTATTTATCGATGCTGACATTTACATAACGCCACACGCGCCGCCGATCGGGCATGAATTGAGTAATTTCTCCCGAATTGCGATGACTGACGAGTATTCGCAACCAACCCGATTTCAGAGATTTATGGTTCAGTCTCGGCTGGGGTGGGGAAAATCCGCTAGTGAATATTATGCACTTGCGGGATTTAAGCTTGAGACTGATCACGTCTTGAATACTGGAGTCATTGCGACTCGTCCATTGGTTTATTCTCGATTCTTCAAGGAATTGTACATCAAACACGCCCTGCAATCCATAAATCATCCCCGCCGCTTTCATTTTGAACAATCGGCTATTGGTTACGAGGTGCAGGCAAGTAGGCAGCATGAATTTATGGATGCGAAATTTAACGCCCTTTGGAGTATTCATAAGCTTTCAGACATCACACTGACTCTCGAAAAATTCTGCAACCAGAATTATTTTGTCCACTTCGCTGGAATTACAAATTTCTCCGATCTTGCGATGTTGCTAAAATAAACTCGATTGCATACATGTTTGGTATTTAATCTTTTTTTGTTTGTTTAATTTATCTGCTGTTTGATGGAAACTCTAAGCGCTTATCTCTTTTTTCTCTCGTCCCGAGAAAGCTATCGCAAGACCCTTATCGATAAAAACGAGGTTTTTTTTGGTCCCGATGTCAAGGATGAGATGATCGATGGTCGTCCTCACTGCATTAAGACACCATTTGAAAAATATGATGCTGTTCATTTCATCAAACAAAAGAGCCTTTCTGAAAAACCTTCACTCATTTTGGTCAAAGCGGATTCCACAGGGCGGAATTTTCCACGGAATCTCGCTGGCTTCGATTGTCCAAAAATTCTGCTTGTGGGCGACACGCATCACATGCAGGCCCCCATCCGCAACTTGATCGAGTATGCAAAGAGTGAGCCTTTCGACCGGATCATCTTTGACCACACGCGGCATCATGCCCGCTGGTTTTTCGAAGCGGGCTGCAAAAATCTCCACTGGATTCCGGCTCTGGATTTCACTTTTCAGAAGAGAGAAATTGCCACGAGACCCTCGCGGAAGCTATCTTTTGTGGGGCAGGCAGGACGCTTTCACCCCTATCGCTGCCATGTGTTGGAGTCACTGAAGCGTGCTGGGTTGCCGTTGGAAGTTATGCAGACTTCGCCAAGCGGCGCGGCAGATGTTTATGCAGATTCGCAAATCACGCTCAATATCGCACTCAATGGCGACCTGAACCTTCGCGTCTTCGAGGCGCTGGCAGCTGGAGGTTTTTTACTCACTGACCAGCTCACGGAGTCGTCCGGACTCAAAGCGCTATTCACGCCAGGGGAGGATTTAGAGGTTTGGAGTCGAAAGGAAGAGTTGGTCGAAAAAATTCGATACTACTTAGCCAATCCTGCAGAGGCTTTTCGAATCAGGCGGGCGGGTCAGAAGAAGTTACTGGATTTGCATAGTCCCGAGGTGAAGATTCAAGAGTTTTGGGACCTTGTTTTGGAGGGGAAGGAAAACCCGGCCTATGCTCTGGAAAGCGAGCGGGGAGCTGTTCCAAAGATTTCCGCAAAGCCGCTCATGGCGTTGCTGCCGGCTTACGAGTTTTTCCAAGAATTGCACCGCAACCGTTCGCGTTTGGTTTTTTACTGCGCTCCAGAAGAAATAGAAAATGTTCGACGCTTCGTGGATTTGCCACGCGTTGAGTGCAAACCTCATGAGGAGTGGTTGCAGCTCGGGAAAGCCGACGAAGTGGAGTTTCCCGAGGAAAGGATTTTGCATATGGGCAGTGGTCTCGATGTCGCAGATCTGGATGGTCTGTTGGGGAAATCACAACCCCAATTTATTTTCGCGCCAACAGAAGAGTCTGAAGCTTTTGTGAACTGGGGCTTCACTCAAAAAGATGTAGGCGTCTTTGAACTCACTCGGCCAGTGCTTGGGATCGTTCGTCGTGCGCGGAATTTGGAGCCTGAAGCAGCGCGACCATTGCTTGCGGAGTGCGTGGATATGTGTGTCAACGACACGGAGGCGCTTGAGGTGGTTGATGTATGCGATGCTCTAGGGCTTCAGGATTTGCGGCGCAATGCCTTGTTACGCGCGCTTTTTCTGAACAGGGATTGTTTTTCTGCATTAATCCAGCTAGCGGATTTATCTATCGATGCGGATGCGCTGATTGACGCAGCCATTCTATTGAACGAGGCGAATCGCGTGGAGGAGTTGCCGGAGTCGATTGCGCCTGTCTTTGTCGAATTGATGGGAAAAGTTTCGGAAGCGCCAACAGTACTCGAATACCAGCAGGCACTAGCTGGAGGAAATCACCCTCTTCCTGCGGTGAAGCGGAAAATCCTCGTTGTGACCAACCTTTTTCCTCCTCAGGAATTGGGTGGCTATGGCAGGAAACTTTGGGAATTCAGCGCAGGTTCTGTTGACCGCGGGCATGATGTTTTGATCCTTACCAGTGATTCGCCATACCTCAGCAAGCCGGCTGATGAGAGCGAAATGGTACTGGAGGGCAGGGTTCGCCGAGTGCTGAGCCTGATCGGGCAATGGCGCGATGGCAGAACCTCGCTGGTTGGTGGGCCTGTGGACCAATCCCGAACCATCCAAAACAATGCTGCTATCGTTTTAAAAACAGCCGGTGAGTTTCGGCCGGATTTTGTTCTTCTGGGTAACTTGGATTTCATGGGCGTGACTCTCGTTCAGAAGTTGCTTGAACGCGGCTTGCCGATTATCCACTCCCTTGGCAACCAAACACCCGGTTACAGGCTAGAGGAGTGTTTCCGGAATCCTCTCTACACTCTTGCCCCTGCGAGTAATTGGCTGGGGCAGAATTTTATCAAGCAGGGGTTCTCCGCACCGAGGATCGAAACCGTTTATCCCGGAGCGAGAATCGACAGGTTTTACAGGTATTTGCTCCCAGACTGTCGCCGGCTTCGAATTGCTTATGCGAGCTTGATGATGCCTTACAAGGGGCCTCAACTTCTGGTTCATGCGCTCATTCAATTGCATCGTGCGGGAGTGGATTTTGAGGCCGAAATTGCTGGTGACTCGACAGATCAAGGTTTTGTCGACTCGCTTTTAAAGGCTGTGGAGCAGTGCGGACTTTCCGAAAAGGTTCGCTTTATCGGCTACCAGGGACGGAAGGGTTTAGCCTCCCTATTTGCTCGCAGCAATGTACTCGCCTTTCCAAGCCAATTTGATGAGCCGTTTGGAATCACTCAAGTGGAAGCCATGGCCTCAGGATTGATCGTGGTGACATCAGGCAAGGGAGGAACGCCTGAGATAGTCCAACATGGTATCAATGGTCTTATTTTCGAGGCTGGGAATCCGGACTCTCTTGCGCAAAACCTCCTCTCAATTGCCATGGATGGCGAGATGCGCCTGAGACTTCAGAGGAATGCGCGGAGCAGGGCTATTGAACTCTCTGTAACCGCGTCTGTGGCGCGCCTGGAGACGATCGCGGAGTCCATGCTGGGTGGAAGTACTCTCCACACGACCGTCAGCGGCTTCCAACCTAAAGCAAATGATGAACAGTCGGTGTCTCAAACCGAATCAAAGTCTCTAATTTCCACAAAGGCTACCATGGAAACGGCCCAAGCCTTCTTTGCCGAAGGCCGACTGGCCGATTGTGAGGATATGTGCCGGGAAATCCTCGGCGCCGATGAGCGGTGTGCGGGGGCGTGGCATCTGATGGGTAAGATGGCGGTGCTGCAGGGGGATTTGGAAACGGCAGCCGAGTTTGCGTCCGTGGCTTGTGATTTGGATTCGCAGAATGCGGAGTTTCTTCGTGATCTCGGGGAGGTTTTTTTGCGGAAGAGGGAGCTCGAGCCGGCGGAGAAACAGGCGCGTCGGGCTTTGGAGTTGGCTCCGGAGTCGCCGGAGGGGCTGGTTTTGCTGGGTCGGATAGTGATGGAGAAGGAAGACAAGTCGGCCGCGCTGGAGTCTTTTCAGGAGGCTTTGCGGATACGGAAGGACTATGCGGAGGGGTTCTCACAGTACGCGCTGGCTTTGCAGAAATTCGAGCGCGGCAAGGATGCGATCTCGCAGATTCGCAAAGCGTGTGCGTTGGATCCGGACTCGGTGGAGTTTCAGACAAATTTGGCCATGTTGCTGGAACAGAATGTCCGTTACGTGGACGCACTGGCGGCCTATGGCAAGGCAGCGCGTATGAATCCGAACGTGGGCTTCGTGTGGTTCCGCCAAGGTCGCCTGCTCAATGGCTTGAAGCGCTACGCAGAGTCGATTCCAGCTTTGGAAAAAGCCATTTCGCTGCCTGGCCAACTCGGCGATTACCACTACGAATACGGCCTCGCTCTGCACATGACCAAGCGTTTCCAAGAGGCAATCGTGCATTATGAAAAAGCCCTGTCGATGGGCTTTGAGACGGCGGCGCTTCATTGCAATCGAGGCGTGATTTACAAGGACCTTCGCAGGGGTGGCGATTCGATCATGGCTTTCCACAAGGCGGTGACGATGGATCCCTCGAATGTTTCCTATCTCAATAACCTCGGCGCAGCGGCTCTGGAACTCGGTCTGAACTCGGAGGCGCTGGAATGCTTCGAGCAGGCGGTGGAGAAAAATCCCAAGCTGCCAACCGCACGAAATAACATCGGCAACCTTCTCAAAGATCGCGCTCGTGGCATGGATGCCTTGCCTCAATACCGCAAGTCGATGGAGTTGAATCCGGACGACCGCGACGCGCCGAGCAACTACCTGCTCTGCCACATGTATATCCCCGACATGGATCCGAAGGTGATCTTCGAGGAGCACAGAAAGTGGGGTGTCTCCACGACCAAAAAATTCCCGCCGGTGTTCAAGTTCAAGCCGCGCGTGGCAGGGGCCAAGATTCGCGTGGGCTTTTTATCGGCCGATCTGTGTCATCATCCAATCGCGCATTTTATCGAGCCTATCTTTCGTGGATACGATCGCGAGCATTTCGAGGTTGTAGCCTATGGCGATCAGCGTAAATCCGACGAGTTCTCCGCCCGTTTTGCCAAACAAGTTGACCTCTGGCGCGAGACTTCAAGCTACGATGACCGTGCCTTGGCTAAGCTCATCCATGAGGATCGGGTGGATATTCTTTTCGAGTTGGCAGGCCACACGGCGTATAACCGTCTCGGCGTCTTCGCCCTCAAGCCAGCGCCGGTGCAGGTGAGCTACCTCGGTTATCCAGGAACGACCGGCCTGCCGACGATTGATTACAGGCTGACCGATTCGTTTGCTGATCCAAGGGGCACAACGGAACATTTGCACACGGAAAAACTCATCCGAGTACCCGAGTGTGCTTGGTGCTTTGAGCCGGATGCCTCCGCACCAGAGGTGCAGTCGCTCCCAGCCTTGCAGAGTGGCTATGTGACCTTTGGTTGCTTCAACAACATGGCGAAGCTCAATCCCGCGCTTTTCGAGACATGGGCCGACATCCTGCTCCGCGTGCCAGGTTCGCACCTGCGCTTGAAGGCCCGCACGCTCACGGACGATGGAGTGCGCAAGGAATTGATGTCTTATTTTACGGCTCGCGGCATCGAGGAGGGCCGCCTCGACTTCTTTGGCCACACCAGGAGGACTGTAGAGCATCTGAGCCACTACCACTCGGTTGATATCGCCCTCGATAGCTTCCCTTATCACGGCACGACGACGACTTGCGAGGCGATGTGGATGGGATGTCCAGTCATCACGCGCGCTGGAAAAACTCATGTCTCCCGCGTCGGCGTGAGCCTGCTGAATGCGGTGGGCCTGCAGGAATTCATTGCCGAAACCCGTGAGGAATATATCGAGAAAGCAGTAGCTCTTTCAGCCCAAACCGAGCGGCTCCAAGAATTGCGCTCGGCCATGCGTGGGCGTTTAGTCCCATCTGTGCTTATGGACGAGAAACGCTTCGTCCAAGGCTTCGAAACCGCACTCAGGGAAATCGCCGATCGTAGCGGTATTGAGCCACTTAACGCTTCGTCTTAAAATTCTATGGGTTGGGGTTGATGCGAAGCCGGAGGAATTTTTTCGATTCTCCCGAGAGTACCGGTACGGTAGCGCGGCGGTTTTCGTAGGCGCCCTGGTCGTTCAGGAGCGAGTCGGTGACATTGGCGGAGGACCATGTGGCGTTGGTGCTGAGGCTGGTCGTCCACTCGACTGCGCCGGTCATGCCGCTCTGGCCTTTGCTGCGGCGGTAATCGAGCGTTAAGTCCGAGCCGATTATCACGGCCCGCTGCGGGGCGTAATCCGTAGCCGTCGCGTTGAGGCCCATGAAATACTCGAGGAGGTTTGGGAGTCCATCGGCATCTGGGTCAGCAGTGGCTGTGGCATTGGAGAGTCCGCTGGCCCACTCGCTGAATGTGGGGGCGGTGACGCTGAGAATACCCGAGACATAATAGAGGTCGTAGTTGGAGGTATTGAATGTGCCACCAGTGGCAGCGGATGGCGTGATTTCGTAAGTGCCGGCGGCGTCGTAGGCGGCGGTGCCGCCGCTGGCGGTGAGGGTGACTGAGCCGATGGATTCGTTGCTGCTCAGTCCGCTGGAGGTGAAGGCGGCGGTGCCGAGCGTGAGCGTGCTGCCGAAGGGCTTGGTGCGGTCAGTGGCTGTGACGGTGAGGAGCCTTGGACGCACGGTGCTGGCGGGAACGGAGAGGCTCGCCGAGGTTGCGCCGGTGCTCGAGCAGGTCACGATCCCCGAGTAGGTCTCGGCCGCTGTGGTGGCTGCGAGGCGTAGATGCACGGTGGTCGCAGCGATGGTGCCCGCAGCGCCGACAGTCTGGGTCGCAGCATATCCGCTCGCGCCGCCCGCCGTCTGAGAAACCTCAAACCCAGCAGGAGCGGAAACCAAGATGCCCGAGGTCATGTTTGCGCCGGAGACAACAAACGAGGTGCTCGCCGAGGCGTTGCCGTAGGTGGTTGAAAGAGCGGCGAGCGTGCCATTGATGGTGAGGAGCGGGCTGGCTACGCTGCCGCTGGTGGTGATGACGATGTCGTCTAGGTAAGCGCGCTTCGCAGTGGTGGCGATGGTGAGAGTCGTGCTGGCCGCGCCGGCTGGGAACGAGACGGATTTCGTTTCAAATGTTCCGCTCATGGTTTGTGTGTAAGTCACGGTTTGTGCAGTGCCGCCGGATGGCGTGACGGTGATGCTACCTTCGACTGTGGTCCAGCCTTTGACCTTGAAGGACACGGTGTAGGCGCCTGCGGAGAGGTTCAGGGATTTTGTGGTCAGGGAGCCTGTGGCGCTGTTTGAGCCTAGTTTGACCGCTCCTCCAGCGGAGTAGGCTTCGGTCGAAGTAGGAAAATTGGTGGTCAGATTTGCTGTGATTTTAGTGGTGCCGGGGCCTCCCGTGCCAGATGCAGCTGTATTCCCGCCACCCGTAAGGGTTGAAAAGTCCTCGTTCAAAACAGTGGTGGCATTTCCACTGCCACTGGATGCAATCGTGATTTGCAGTGTGGCGTTACCCGTCCCTGTCCCATTGGTGGCGGAGAGGGTGGCATTCGTTGTGCCTGCAGAGGCTGCCGCGCCGGAGATGAGGCCAGTGGCGCTATTGACGGAAAGACCTGTGGGCAGGTTGGCTGCGGCGAACGAGGTGGGGGAGTTGCTTGCTGCTATCTGATAGGAGAAGGCTTGGCCGACGGTTCCGCTGGCTGTGGTCGCGCTGGAGATCACAGGAGCGCCCGGCGTTGGAGTGGGCGTTGGGCTAGCGGAGGAGTTTCTGGGATTTGGTGTACCCGACGAGAAATCTGCGCTGTTATCACCCGTGTCCGTTGCGCCAGACCCAGCGCGAAAAATGGCCGTAGTGTTGGAAGGCGCTGGGGCCGCTGCGCCTTCGTAGGCGTTTGCCGTGCCGTAGCCGACGAAGTCTTGGAGCGAGGAATTGCCGAGCGGGGATGAGCCGATGAAGGCCGTGCCTGCATTCGAAAGGGCGATCTTGGCAGTGGTGGCACTCATGGCAGTGGTTCCTGTTGAGTCGGGCGTTGGTAATGCCGCGCCAGTGGTTCCTGAAGCAAGCTTAACAAGGTGGTAGCCTCCGGCAGGAATCGAGCCGGTGAGCGGGGTCACTCCCCACGAGGTGCCCGAGGCCTTGGCGTATTGGATCGACCAACCGGCTAGGCTTATGCTGGAGGCGCTGCGGTTGTATAGTTCCACATAGTCGGCATTGTAGGTCGCGCCCGTGCCACCACCTCCGCCGTAGATTTGGCTGATGAGGACGGGGGATTGCAGGAGCGTGAAGTTGCCGGTGCTGGTAGCTGTACCGAAGGGAGTCGTCACGCTCAGGGGTCCGCTGGTGGCCGTGCTGGGGACGACGGCTGTGATCTCGGTACTGGAGGTCACGGTAAACGAGGTCGCCTCGTTGGCGTTGAATTTCACCGAGGTTGCGCCGGCGAGATTTGTGCCATTGATTGTAATGGTCGAGCCGGGTGCGGCGGTGGCGGGTGAGAACGAGGAGAGGGTTGGCTTGCCATCCCCCGAGAGCACAAAGACGGTAGCGATAGAGCTCGTGGAAGCGGCTCCCTCGCTGTCTGTGGCGATAGCCGTTATGTTGTAAGTGCCGGCGACGGTCGGCGTCCAAGTCACCGAATAGGGCGCTGCGGTATCGACTCCGAGTGAGGCATTGCCGCTGAAAAACTCGACTTTCGTGAGGGTGCCATTGGCTCCGCCGAGGGCTTTATCGCTCGCTGTGGCGGTGAGCGGGACGCTTGTATTTGCGAGCAAGGATGTGCCGCTGGTGGGCGAGTCAAGAGTGATGGATGGTGGCGGATTGGTCTCTATGCTGGAGCCGCCAGTGATGACGAGCGAGTAGATCTGGCTTGCGGTGGTGAGTGTGCCATTGAGCGAAATGGTGGCTGTGTAGCTTCCAGCCTGAGTGGGCGAGGCGATGAAGAC
>CANMQB010000056.1 GCA_947499885.1 Spartobacteria bacterium | reverse complement strand
GGCGGTTCTGCGTGAGGTTTGGGTTCATGGTCCTTTCTTAATTTGCAGTTCCTTCTTAGCGGGTGTGGTCCAGATGTCGCGGTAGTTGCCAACGCTTGGTGAGACGATGGCGATGGCCTGCGGCGGAGGGGTGTTGCTGTCGAAGTATTCGGTATTGATCGCGCCGTCGGGCCAGCGGGCGCGGAATCGCTGGGTGCGGTCTCCATTCGAGGGCCAAGTGTAGTGGCTGGCATACGCCGAAAAATCCGGCGTCAGCGAGATGGTGACGGGAGCCACGCCCAGAACATTGCCGTTCCAATCCACCAGTGCGCCTGGTGGCGCGGTCTGGATCTGGATTTCCTGCGGCTTGGGCTGTGCGCGCTTGATCTCTGGCTCGGGCTTCTGAATGGCGGCGCAGGCGCTGAGGAACATGGCGAAAAGGATGGAGGCGGCGGGCGTTTTCATAGTTTCTCTGGCCCTCGCTGGGCAGGAGGCGGAGTGGGTTTTAATGCACGAGGAGTCACAAAAGGCAGCAGCATTTGGGTCTCCAGGTCCGATGCGTTGTCCCCCGCCGGCGAGAGAAGGCGCATCCGCTTCGAGGCGGACGCGGGATTGGCGAAGAGCGAAATTTCCCAACCGTCGCGCGAAACCTTGGTGCGCCCGACACGAATGCCGGAAGGCCTCACCTCGATATCGATGCTGACGAGCGTGACGCAACCCGCCGAAGCCTCGATGCGGAGCAGTGGGTCCACTGCAGCGCAAACAGCCCGGAGCAGTCGAATCAACGAAACGCGTGGCACGAGGAATCTCACGGTCAATCGAAGAGGATGCCGGTATTCATCTGGCTGGGTGAATACCAGACTATGCCGTGCTCAGTTTTCAGAATCCGGCGCATGTGGCCCCAAACATCGTGGCAGCGGCCCATACCTTGGATGGATGATTCTTTTTCGGCCTGGTGCTCGACTTGCCGCATGATGAGCTTGATGTCCGGAGCGTCCTCGATGGGGTCATGGATTTGCCCCAGCGGGTCGTTCAAGCTCTGGTAGGCGCGGGCTTTTTTGATCCGGCGAAGCAACTCGGCATCCCGGATCGGTTTTCCATAGGCGTTGGTTTGCATATCTCAAAAAGAAAACTTGCTCTGCCGCGCGAAGCGGCTTGGAAATTGGGACTGCGGGCGGAAGCACCGTGTGGCTGCTTGGATGGCGAATAGGATTTTGGTGATCATTTCGAGGGAGACCCTATCAACCCCGGTCGGACATCTGCTGGGGGAGTGGAGAAAATTTTTTCACGCTTCCAAGCTTTTCTGTCACCAACCAGCGACGGTGTGAACGAGAGCGGCAGCACGGCGCAAGATCGCCCTGTAACGGCAAGACCAACGCCGGAGTTTTAGCTTTCTGTATCGCGGGGCAATGTTATGGGAAGAGCGTGAATTTTGGATTCATAAAGAGTGTAGATGCGGCTTGTGCACGCGCCGTGTATGGCATCAGTCCCGCGGTGGATCGGTGTCAATGGATGCCATGAAGCGGGGCAGATCGCGTTCTTTGCCTCTTTTTGCGGGGATCTCGGGAAACCTGATGGAATGGTATGATTTTGGGCTCTACGGCGTCCTTGCAACGACCCTCGGCAAATTGTTTTTCCCGGATGGCGGCGGTTTTATCGGCCTTCTGTCCGTTTACGGCGTTTTTGCTGCTGGCTATGTCGCCCGTGTGGCTGGAGGTACCTTGTTTGGCCATATCGGTGACCGATTTGGTCGGCGACGCGCTTTGTTGCTTTCGGTCCTCGTCATGGCTCTTGCGACATTTTTTGTTGGATGCCTGCCGACCTTTGAGTCGATCGGGGTGATCGCACCCGTGTTCTTCACGATTTTTCGGCTTCTCCAAGGGATTTCGGTCGGCGGCGAGTTTACGACTTCGCTTTCTTATACGATCGAAAACGCTCCGGAAAATCGCAGGGCTCTGCATGGCAGTTTCACCGCAATGAGTGCCACGGCGGGGATTCTTCTTGGATCTGGAACCGGGAACCTGCTGTTCTCGCTCTTCACTGACGAACAGATTCTCGATTGGGCCTGGCGCATTCCTTTTTTGCTCTCGCTTCCGATGGGAATCCTCATCGCGATCCTGCGAAGGGTCTTGCCTGCCGATCCACCGATCCAGGCGGACCATCAAAAAAAGCCCCCTCTTGTGAGGGTCGTCTGGGAGCATCCTGGTCTCATGATTCGTGGAGCTCTGCTGGGCTGGGGATCTATGGCGGCTTTCTATCTCGCCGCTGTTTTCCTGTCCTCATTTCTCGTGGCCGAGCACTACCTCGATCAAAAAAACGCTCTCCTTGCGCAAACACTCGCCATTTCCGTCATTTTCGTTTTTACGCCAATAGCTGGTCATCTGGCGGACCTATTTGGCCGCAAAATGCTGGTTTTGATCTCGTTGATTTCTTGTGTGCTTTTTGGGTTCCCATTGTTCCTCGCGCTCAAGAGTGGGAGTGAAACGGTGGACTTCCTTGTGATGGGCGTGTTTTCGTTTCTGCTCACTTTGGGTCTTGCTCCTTTTCAGGTTTGGTTGGCCGAGCAATTTCCCGCTTCTGTGCGAGCCAGCGGATTGGGCATTTCCTACAATTGCGCGGCGGGGGTTTTTGGTGGAACGGCGCCACTGATCGCAACCGCGCTTGTTCAAATTTCCGGCAATCCGCTGATGCCAGCGATCTTCATTATTTTTGCATGCTTAGTGTCTATTGCCATGGCTCTCAGCATGAAGGAAACTGTCGACCAACCGCTTCAGTAGTCGCGAAGGCAAAAAAGAGCCGGTCCGCAAGCATCCGCCCCGACCTCCACTATGGCGAAGTCTTGCCTCTACCTGGCCTGAATTCCAAAAATGCTGCCTACAGGAATCATCCCACTGGCGCGAAGCGTTGAGAGTGATAGCCTCGCGGCGTTGAAAAACGAAATCACCATAGCAGGCGGCGGACTTGCTGGGCTGTCGCTGGGCATCGCCCTGCAATCCCATGGAGTGGCGGTGACTCTGCACGAGGCATCCGCCTACCCGAGGCACCGTGTATGTGGCGAATTCATAAGCGGCGTGAGTGACGAAACACTGGAGACGCTCGGCATCGAAGATTGTCTGGCTGATGCGACTCAGCTCCAAAACGCCTCTTGGAATGACCACGTGGGACGCCTCACCGAGATGCAGGCTCCGGGACGTGGGATTTCAAGGTGGAAACTTGATGAGCGGCTCCAGCGGCGATTTGTTTCGCTCGGCGGCACACTCGTCACCAACTCCCGCATCGCACCGGCTTCCGGCGTCATCTGGGCGGCAGGCAGGCCTCGGCAGCCATCGCCATGGCTCGGGTTGAAATGCCATGCAAGCAACTTGGAGCTCACACATGATCTGGAAATGTTCACCTCGTCAGGCGGCTATATCGGGCTCGCAAAAATCGAAGACGACATGGTGAATATCTGCGGGCTCTTCAAAACCCGGCCTGCTCGTGGAGCGAAGGGAAGCGCCCTACTTCTCACCATGCTCCGCGAATCTTCACTTCATGCGCTGGCAGACCGCTTGGAGAAGGCAGACATGGATGAGTCGAGCTTCTGCGGGGTTGCTGGATTTCAACTCGGCAAGCAGGAGGGGTCGGCTTTTTGCATCGGTGACGCAGCGAGTATGATTCCACCTTTTACCGGGAATGGGATGAGCATGGCTTTCGAATCGGCGGAATGCGCTCTACAACCCGCATTGGACTACGCAAGCGGGCGAAAATCGTGGCTTGAAGCGTCTACGACATCCACTGCCAGCCAGGCCTCCCGCTTCAAACGACGCCTT
This sequence comes from Spartobacteria bacterium, assembly GCA_947499885.1. Classification (GTDB taxonomy): domain Bacteria; phylum Verrucomicrobiota; class Verrucomicrobiia; order Chthoniobacterales; family Terrimicrobiaceae; genus UBA967. The sequence continues at coordinate 8,122 of CANMQB010000056.1, read as the reverse complement.
CTTTCAGCAATGATTCTTCACCGCTTGCTCATGAATCCCGCTGCGCTCCGGATCACCAGTGTGCTAGCCCGTCGGAGATGTCTCCCTTTTCAAACCCTTTTTCACCTCGTCCGCTGATGTATCTTCAATCCCTTGCCACGGCATTCCCGCCGCACTCCTTCACCCAACCCGAGTGCTTTCAAATTCTGAGCGAATCCGGTGCGATGGATAGCTTACGAGGTCGGTCGAAAGAACTTTTGCAGAAGGTTCTCACGGGTGATTCGGGGATCGAGACGCGGCGGTTTTGCGATCCAGATTTACGGAAGACGTTCGGATTCGATGCTGGTGAGCTGCATCGGCACTTTGAAGAACACGCACCTAGAATCGCCTCGGAGGCGCTTCTCAAAGCGTGTGATCTTACCTCGATCGAGCCGTCTGGCATCGATGCGCTGTTGGTCTGCACTTGCACTGGCTATCTTTGCCCGGGTTTGAGCAGTTACATTTCCGAGCGGCTTGGCCTGCGCTCGAATGCATTTCTCCAAGACCTGCTCGGCCTCGGCTGCGGCGCCGCCATGCCGCTTCTTGAAACCGCGCGCGGCCTCCTTGCCGCGAACCCGCAAGCCATCGTAGCTACAGTTGCCGTGGAAGTTTCCTCAGCCGCTTTTTACATGAATGACGAACCCGGCGTACTCATCAGCCTTTGCCTCTTTGGCGATGGAGCTGCCGCTGCCATCTGGAAAGGTGAGAATGAAGGCGGGCAATTCCGCTTCCAGAACTTCCGGACCATCCACAAACCCGAACACCGTGAAAAAATCCGTTTCGTCAATGCCGGGGGTCGCCTGAAAAACCAACTCCATCGTGATGTCCCAGCCCTAGCAGCCGAAGCAGTTGCGTCTCTCTTCGAAATGCGATCCAACGCACCAGACCGGCTCATCGCACACACGGGCGGGCGCGACGTCATCGAGGCGATCGAGCACACGATTCCCTCGTACGAACTCAAGGAAACCCGCGAAATCCTTCGGCAATACGGCAACATTAGCAGCCCGAGCGTTCTGGCAGCGCTCGAGCAGTCGCTCGCAAAATTTCCTGAAAGCGAAAAACTCTGGCTCACCGCCTTCGGAGCTGGCTTTGCTGCACACTGCGGGGAACTCAAAAGAGAATTTTAAAGCCAAAATGCTGCCTTGAAAAAAGCAGGTTTTGGATTAAAACAAAAGTGCCCGTGAAGCTTACTTCACGGGCACCTTGCTATGAAAACCCCGAACCAACTCCGGGAAATTTTTTACTTTTTAACGGTCTTTTTCTTCGATGGGCGAACGACAACAAACGAGCCGATTGCGCCCGGTACAGCACCGGCAACAACTAGCACGCCTTCTTCGCCACGCACTTGAAGGATGCGCAGGTTTTGAACTGTGACGCGCTCGTCGCCCATGTGGCCAGGCATGCCCATGTTTTTCCAAACACGGCCAGGTGTTGAGCGGTTACCGATAGCACCGTTACGGCGGTGCATGGTCGAACCGTGACTGGCAGGTTGACCGGCAAAGTTGTGTCTTTTGATTGTACCTTGGAAACCTTTACCTTTGGACTGACCGATGACGTCCACGAACTGTCCTGCTTCAAAATTGGTAACAGGAAGGGGAGCTGATTCCGGTGCGGCTTCTCCGTCGGCGAGGCGGAACTCGCGGATGAAGCGCTTGGGAGTGGATGAGGATTTGGCAAAATGCCCCGTCATCGCTTTGCCAACGCGTTGAGGCTTTTGCTCTCCATAGCCAACTTGAACAGCCGAGTAGCCGTCGCTATCAGCCGTCTTGACTTGAAGAATATGATTGCCCCCAGCTTCGATAACGGTGGCAGGAGTGACACGGCCCTTTTCATCATAGATGCGGGTCATGCCAAGTTTTTTTCCGAGAAGTCCGATGCTCATGTCTTTAAATTAGATTTTGATTGTGATGTCGACGCCGGCGGGAAGGTTGAGCTTGCGGAGCTCATCCACCGTCTTGGAGGTGGGCTCGACAATATCGAGTAGGCGTTTGTGAGTGCGGATCTCAAATTGCTCCATGGATTTTTTGTCAACGTGGGGAGAGCGGTTGACCGTGAAGCGCTCGATGCGTGTAGGGAGAGGAATTGGTCCGGTGACTTTTGAACCCGTGCGCTTGGCAGTTTCGACGATTTCCGAAGCCGAGGCATCGAGAATGCGGTAGTCGAATGCCTTAAGGCGAATTCGTATTTTCTGACTGTTTTGTGCTGCCATATGATAAAGAGCGATTGAGGATTTTTCTTGAGCCCCCAAATCAGCGGGAACGGCAAGTTAGAGACTAACAGTAATTAGGCAAGCACTTTTTCTCTGAAGTTTTTTAAGAGCGGAAATGCCAAACGTCTGGATAGTTCTGCGGCTTGCGTCTCGAGCATCCGAGGAGATCCATCGTTCCAGATAACAAAATCCGAGGAGAGGATTTTTTTGGCGTTCTCCCACTGCGAGGACATGATTTGCTCGACCTGCGTACGGGAGAGGCCTCTCTGCATGGCGCGCTGGATCTGGGTTTCAGGAGAGCACGCGACCGTTACGATGCAGTCGAAAGCTGATGTGGCACGCGCCTCAAAAAGAAGTGGAATATCCACAATGAAATCTTCGCCATTCACTCGAGATTCAGAAGCCATCGCCTGCCATCGCATGCGGATACGAGGGTGCAAAATTTCCTCCAACTTGGCTTTGGCTTTGGGATCGACAAAGACACGCGCCCGAATCGCGGCACGGTCAGGCGTGCCGTCTGAGCGATAGGCCGATGGCATGTAGAGCAACAAAGCATCGCGTACGCCAGGGTCGAAATCGATGAGTGCACGGGCACACTCATCGGCATCGAAGAACGGCCCCGGGCGCAGCTTGAGGAGAGCCTTGCAGAATGTGGATTTTCCCGAAGCAATGCCGCCAGTAATGCCAATCACAGACATAAACGCTTTTCTACATGAGGAGGGGCAGATTTGCACTCGTAGGGTTTCATATCTCTCAGCGCAGCGTCAGCCACTCCGAAGCACCATACTTGCCATCAACGAGAGTACTGATCACGGACTCCATTGCATCAGGTTTCTCAAATTCAGAAACCTCGTCTGCGAGGGCCTGGGCGATTTCAAAAGGCATGGCACTAGGCGAATGAAGTGACCCCTGATAGAGGACCCCCCCTTTTGAGCGCCGAAGCGCGCCACCACAGATTTTCGCGGTACCAGCAATGATGTCGAAAGGAGCGGGACTCTCAAAGCAAACCGGACCAGCCCGACACTCCTCCGGCGACACCAACCGAGCCTCGGGGATGTTCTTTTGAATCGCAGCAAGCAGACCCTCATGAATGGAACGATACACGTCCATCGAGGTTCCAGTCGTCAGGGCCTCAGTCGCGGGAAGAAAAAGTGCAAGAGTGAGATCAGTGCCATGAAAGACCACACCTCCCCCGGTCCAACGGCGCATCAGTGGGGTTTCACAAGCCATTGCGCGGACCGCCTCAAGCCTCTGAGCATATCCAAATGTCACTGCAGGATATGCCCACCGATACAGACGCAGAGAGGGATATTCACAACGCTTCAGCAATGCCTCATCGCAGGCCATCTGAGCGGCGGGAGTGCGCTGAGAAAAGTCATCCCAGAATTGCAGGCGGAAGAATTTTTTTTTCATGGGCCTTTGTTTTTAAGAATATTGCGCGCCTTCTCCTTGTCGGCGGCTGCCGCCATGTTTAGGCTCCGACGTTATGGCAAAGCAAGCACTCGGCAAAGGCCTCGGCGCACTCATCAACAAGCGCGTGGCAAGTCCGGCCCCAATCGAAGAACATGGCGAGAGAATTCAAAAGCTCCCGCTTGCAAGCATCTCTCCCAGTCCCCTCCAGCCGCGCTTGGATTTTTCCTCGGACCAATTGCACGAGTTGGTTGAGAGCATTAGAGAACGCGGAATTATCCAGCCGCTGATTGTGCGCCAGGCCAACGGAGCCTATGAGTTGATCGCTGGGGAACGCCGCTGGCGTGCGGCCAAGGAAATCGGTCTTGTGGATGCCCCGGCCATCGTCCGCGAGGCCAGCGACCGAGAGGTCCTCGAGCTTGCTCTCATCGAAAATCTCCAGCGCGAGGGCCTGAATCCCATCGAGGAGGCCACGGCTTACTCGAGACTGCACGAAGAATTCAAACTCACTCAGGAGGAAATTTCCCGTCGCGTTGGCAAAAGCCGCGCCTCAGTGGCCAATGCCATGCGCTTACTCGATCTAGAAAACGACGCACAGTCGCTTCTCAAGCATGGCCGGATTTCTGTGGGACACGCAAAAGTCCTACTCTCACTAAAAAGCCATACTGAGCAAAAGTGGCTCGCAGAGCAAATCGTGCGGGGGGCGCTTTCAGTCCGAACAGCGGAAAAGCTGGCCACTCAAAAACTATCCGATAGCGGGCATGCAAGACCGAATCGCCGTGGGGGTGTATCCAGCAAAGAGCCCGCACCGGCCATCCAGCGTGTACAAAACATGCTTACCCACCGCCTCGCGACCCGCGTACAGGTGAACCACTCCGACAAAAAAGGGCACATTCAGATCGAATATTACGGTACGGATGACCTGAATCGTATCCTTGATCTGTTGGGCGTCGTAGAGGAATAGACTCAATGCATACCTTCAAAAAAATCCTCACACCGATTGTGAGAGCCATCGACTCAGACTACTTTCCGACCGGTGCGGAAAAGGTTCGTGAAATGCCAGAGAGGTTTGAGTTTTCCCGTGCAATTCCGTTTATTATTTTGCATCTCGGTTGCTTAGGCGTGATTTGGACAGGCTGGAGCTGGGCAGCAGTCATCACCGCAGCAGTCTTATACTTCACGCGCATGTTCGCGGTGACGGCAATCTACCATCGTTATTTCTGCCACCGCGCATACAGCACGTCGCGGGCGACCCAGTTTTTGTTCGCTTTATTCGGCCTCACGGCCGTGCAGCGCGGCCCGCTCTGGTGGGCTTCCGTGCATCGGCACCATCATAAACACTCGGACGACGAACACGACGTCCACTCTCCAGGGATGAAAGGTTTTCTTTGGGCTCACATCGGCTGGCTGACCAGCAGCAAAAATTTTCCAACGGATTACCGCCTTGTGAAAGATTTAACAAAGTACCCGGAGCTGGTATTTCTGAACCGCTTTGACCTGATTGGCCCATTGCTTTTATTTGTTGTTCTCTATGGTCTTGGCGCAGCACTGGAAGTCTTTGCTCCAGGCCTTGGAACGTCACCGGGGCAAATGATCGTCTGGGGATTTTTTATCAGCACCACGATTTTATTCCATGCCACTTGCACCATCAATTCCCTCACACACTGCTTCGGAAAGAAGCGTTACGAAACGGGAGATGATAGTCGAAACAGCTTGCTTCTCGCCCTTCTGACCTTGGGCGAGGGCTGGCATAATAACCACCACCATTACCAGACCTCCGCCCGACAAGGGTTTTTCTGGTGGGAGATCGACATCTCGTATTATGTAATTCGTATCCTGAGCGCGATGGGTTTGGTCTGGGATGTCAAAGGTGTTCCTAGCCGGGTGTATGGAAAAGCGCTTGTAAACAGCTCGGCGCCGCAGTGAGGGAACGGATCGGCATTGTCGGTTCGGGCATCGCCGGTATGGGAGCGGCTTGGCAGCTCCGCAACCACGCCCAGATTACCATCATCGAGCGCCAAGCCCGGCCCGGCGGGCACTCGAATACCGTCGTAGTGCAGGAGGATGGTCGGGAGGTACCTATCGATACGGGTTTTATTGTTTTCAATCACGCCACTTACCCCAACCTTGTTCGACTCTTTGAGGAACTAGGGGTTGAAACCAAGCCCGCAGAAATGTCTTTCAGCGTGCAGCACCTTCCAACACGTCTGGAATATAATGGCATGGGGCTCGACAAGCTTTTTGCACAGCGACGGAATATCCTCAACCCTCGTTTCCATGCTCTCGTTTTCCAAATCCTGCGTTTTTTTCGTTTGGCACGCGCGCTTCTGGAAAAACCCGATTCGCTGAACTGCACGGTCTCCGAATTTGTTCGTCGGAATTCCTTGGGCGTCGATTTTCTCAATCTCTATCTCATTCCGATGAGCTCGGCCGTGTGGTCCACAGATCCCCGGCAAATGCTGGATTTTCCGGCATTGAGTCTCATTCGTTTTTTTCAAAACCATGGATTCCTTGGCGTGGCGACTCACCATCCATGGTTCACGGTTTGCGGGGGTTCCCGCAGCTACCGAGATAAGCTGCTTTCCCACCTCCAACCGGTTCAACTTCCAGCCAAAGTTGTCGAGGTGAGGGAGTCCCAAAACTCCGCGACTGTTCGCTTGGAAGGGGGGGACGTGAAGGAATTTGACCGTGTCATTATCGCCGCGCACGCCGACGAGGCTCTGGCTATGCTTGCATCTCCTGATTCGAGCCAATCCCGACTGTTGGGCAGTTTCGGCTACCAGAAAAATACGGCAACACTTCACACCGACAGCTCTGTCATGCCAGGCCTCCGCCGCGCCTGGGCATCATGGAACTACCGCGTCACACAGAATGCCAATGGGGGCCATGAAGCCACCACGCACTACTGGATGAATGCCCTGCAAGGCGTCAGCAAAACCCGAGACTACTTTGTTTCGGTGAATGGTGCAGACAAAATCCGGCCTGAGACGATCCTCTACCAGACCGATTACGACCACCCCGTTTACACTTTGAGGGCCATGCAAGCGCAGAGCGAGCTTGCTATGCTTAACAGCCGTTCTCCTCAGCAACGCATTTTCTTTTGCGGAAGCTATTTTCGGCATGGCTTCCACGAGGATGCCTACAGTTCGGCGGTGGACCTCGCCGCCATGCTGCGCCCTCTTCTCAGGTGATGGGCCGCGCGGTATCCTGCCTTTACGAGTGCCATGTGATGCACAGGCGGATCGTTCCCAAGCATCACGAGTTTCTTTATCGAATCTTCCTTTTTTACCTCGACCTCGACGAGATCGAAACCATCGCCCGCGATGTGCCGATTTTCAGTGCCCGGGAACCCAGCCTCTACTCGCTCTGCAACGAAGATTACTTTCAATTCCACTCCAGCGGCCTTCGGGCAAATCTTGAGACCTTTCTGGAGACACAAAGCATTTCCATACGACCAGCCCACATCCGGCTGCTCACGCTTCCCCGACTCCTTGGCTACACGTTCAACCCGATCTCAATTTTTTTCTGTTTCGACTCGGAAAACCGTCCGCTCACATCAGTCGTTCAAGTCGGTAACACCTTCGGGGAACTCAAGCCCTACCTCGTCCCGCTCGACGAGTCCGGCACCGGCTTTCATGTCCGAGTGCCGAAGAATTACTATGTTTCCCCCTTCTCGCCATTGGATTTGTCCTTTGACTTTTGTTTTAAAAATCCAAGCGAGGGCTTGCAGATCGCTATTGATACCTACCAAGGGGAAGAAAAAAACCTCCTTAGCACGCTTACTGGGAAACGCACCGAGCTGACTATCTCGAACCTGACCCGCCTCACGCTGTCATTTCCACTGGTCACCATCAAAATCATTTTCCTCATCCACTGGGAGGCTTTCCGCCTTTGGCTTAAGGGAATTCCCTTTTACACAAAAGAAGAGAAGCCATCCGAGCAGCAAGGGGCTTTTCGAGCGAGGAAGTGAGAGCCTGAGAAAAACCTGATCAGGCGGCGATCGGGGTGCCGATGCTATGGAAGGTGGCGTCGGCAGGCAAGATGGCGCGGTTGCAGAAGTCGCCGAAGCCTTCGCTGGATTGGCGCTCGAGGGCGTAGCGCTTGATGACCGGGCGGAGCATTTCGACGGCGCCGTCCATTGTCGTGCTGGGCGACATGAGGCGGTTCAGGCGGGTGCCGTTGTAGGCGGCGCCGACATAGAGGGCGTATTTGTTGGGTGCTTTGCCGACGAGGCCGATTTCGCCGAGGTAAGGTCGGGCACAGCCGTTTGGGCAACCTGTGATGCGGATACTGATGGCATCGTGGGAGAGGCCGTTCTCCTCGAGGACGGTTTCGAATTTTTCGAGCAACTCGGGCAGGGCGCGTTCGCTTTCGGCGAGGGCGAGGCCGCAAGTAGGCAGGGCCACGCAGGAGAGGGCGTTCAGACGCATGCCGGAGCGGTCGTTTTCCTTGTCGAGGCCATGCTTGGCGAGGATCGCTTCGATG
>CANMQB010000055.1 GCA_947499885.1 Spartobacteria bacterium | reverse complement strand
TTTTATGTATCATGGCGGCGATCGATTTTGGTTTCTCTTCCACGCCGCTCATAGCATAGGCGAATTGGCGCAGGGTATCAAGGCAACCTTTGAAGGAAACGCGCTGCAGATTTACATCGTGAGTGAAGCGGGGTCAGTCCCACACATTGACGCATTTTTTGAGTTTTTTAAGTTTCATGCATTGACGCATTTTTTGGCCGAGTTTCCGAGTTGGCATGCTGGTCTTGCTCTAAGTTGCTCATGCTGATGAGGACGTCGGCGTTCCGTTTGAGAACTTTTCTCCGTGCTTGTATCTCTGTGAGAGGCTTGCGCCGCAGGCGTCGGGGAGCGGCGAGTCGGGCAACATTTCCTTTCATTCTGCTTTGGATGGGAGTTCGCAGCTGGGCTCACGATTCCACTCTGTCGCCCGTTTCTGAATGAATTCTGGAGGTTTCATTTGACACTCAGGAGGGTCATTGGTTGTAGGTGTTTTTACAACGGCTCCTATCGCCGCCCGCCTTGGAAAAATTGGTCATTGAATGCAAGTGGAGCGGCTGGTCGAGGGAGAAAGGACCAGTGACTTGGGGGGTGCGAATGGATAGCGGAGAGGAAGGTTATGCGGGAGCTGGGGCAGTCCCACGTATCAACATATTTTACCGCTAAAGGCCCGTCATGCGCAGCGACCTGCGAGATGAGGGGCTTCACTCGACAGGCACTTTCTAAGAGATCATCGACTTAAGAATCATTGCCAGCGCTTTGGCGATCCGGTCTTTGGCGACGAGTTGCTGGCGCAGGGAGTCTGGAATGGCGCGGCAGCCCAAGCGGTAAATGTGGTCGGTCCCATTCCAGACCTCTTTTATGGCCCCCTTGAGAAAAATTTGGGAATGTTATGGTCCTTTATGTTGCTTCAGGATTTCTACTTTTTTCCCGTAGCACTCAACATCCGTGTTAATGCCAGAATCGCAGGATGTGTGAACCGGCGTTCAGACGTGATTGCGTAAAAATGTGTTTCCACCTCCTTCGTCTGGCCCAGCGGGACAAATCCGTATCTCTCGAACGCTTCAGAGGCAACGACTGTCGGCACCGCAATGAAAGCATGACCGCTCGTCGCCACAATTTTCGTTAGAGCTGCGTCTTCGAATTCCGCAACCACCTTCGGCTCCACACCCACACTTCGGAACCATTTTTCTAAGTCTCGTCTGAGATTGCAATTCTGAGTTGGTAGCAAAGCAGGTGCTTCATCGAGATTTCGCGGAAATCGCCCCTTAAGTTTCCTAGCAAAATCCGGCATCGCACAGAACGTGATCGTAGATGAACCTAACAGATGATTGAAGACCTTTCCTGCAATTGCGGGTGAGGCTGGCTCATCTGCCAGCACCACATCAAGCCGGTGGGTGTTGAGCTGGGAAACGATATCGGCCAGTTTTCCCTCATGACAAGTGAGCTGCACGGGAGGTTCGTGCTCCAGCACCGGACGCAGGATATCGTAGCTCATCAGTTTCGGGAATGAGTCCACAATACCCACATGCAGGTGGAGGCGACGGCTACTCGGCGCCTCTTTGGTAGCGCGGAGAATCTCACCACCTAGCGTAAAAATTTCCTCAGCATGACTGTAAATCAGTTTACCGAATTCTGTCAGCACCAGCGAGCGCCCGCTGGTGCGAAAAAGCGTCTCTCCTAAGCTTGTCTCCAAGAGCTTGATTTGAGTGCACATCGAAGGTTGTGAGACCCGCAGCTTCTCTGACGCCTTTCTCAGACTACCCTCCTTTGCAACCGTCCAGAAGTAGCGAAGATGATGATAATTCAGAAATTCGCTATCGGACAAAAGTTCCATTTATTGGAACTTTTTATGTTATTTTAAGTATTATACAAACTATTTTTCACCGGCATTATGTATGCATGTCAAATCCACACATCATGAAATGCACCTTCACTCATCACCACCATGTTCCCTCCAAATCCATTCTGGATATGATCGAAGCCTTACCGAAAGCCCGCCCTATAGCGCGTCCTTCCATCTCGTGACTCCGGGACCGGATGTGATCGTCTCATCCTCAGACCACTCATTGCGTGCTGCGGCTCTCAAAGCCTTCAAGCTGATCGATGAAAAGATCGAACAACGCCAGACCAAACGCTCGCTACGCCGTGAGGCCGCTCCTGCCATTGAACTCACCCGCCGCCATCCAAGCGGCTCGCCCCGCCGATAATCCAGACAGCCTCCCAAACGCTCCACGCCTTCCTGAAACAAGATAAAATGAACATCCTATGCCTACTGGCCACCGCCTCCGATCCTGCAAGCATGAAAATGTGGGCATACATCGGATTCATCGCACTCGTGATGTTATTCCTCGCGCTCGATCTCGGCGTCTTCCATCGCGAAGCTCACGCAGTCAACATGAAGGAGTCCATTATGTGGTCCTGTATCTGGCTCGCTTGCGGACTTTCTTTCACTGGTTTTATTTACTACGCTTATGAGTATAATTGGTTGGGACTGGGACTCGAAACGCCCGTCTATGCTTCGGGTGCCATTGCGTTGGGAGACGTGACGGGGGGCACGGCGGCGATCCAATATCTTACAGGATACATCGTTGAGAAGTCCCTTGCGATGGATAACATCTTCGTCATCGCGATGATCTTCGGTTACTTCGCGATACCCGCAAAATACCAGCATCGCGTGCTTTTCTGGGGAATCATCGGAGCACTCATCATGCGCGGAGGCATGATCTTTCTCGGAGCCGAGCTCATCATGAATTACACATGGATCCTCATCGTCTTCGGCTTCTTCCTGATTCTAAAAGCATTAAAAATGGCGCTCATCAAGAGCCATAGTGACCCCGGAAAAAATCCGGTTGTCAAACTTGCCAAGCGGTTTTTCCGATCGGTGGATTTCTACGATGGACAGAAATTTTTTACCCGCCGCACGGTCGCACCCACTACGGTCATCGATCCGGTCACTGGCAAGAGCTCATACGCCCCCGCCGAACCGGGAACACTATCTGTACGATGGGCAATCACCCCACTGTTCCTCGCACTCATCATGGTGGAAATCACGGATCTCGTGTTTGCGGTTGATTCGATTCCCGCGATCTTCGCCATTACTCCGGATCCTTTCATAGTCTTCACCAGCAACATTTTTGCGATCCTTGGCCTACGCGCCCTTTATTTTTGCCTTGCCGCGCTGATTGCAAAATTCCGCTTCCTCAAGCCTGCGTTGATTATGATTCTGGCCTTTATCGGCATCAAACTTTTATTGCTCGCCGCACCGCCGTATTTCAACGACTTCGGGCTTTCTATCATTGAATTCCAGAGCATCAAGATCGATCCTGTTCTCTCACTGGTTATCGTCCTCGGCACGCTCGCCTTGGCGACTGTCATGTCCATCCTCATCCCTGAAAAAGAAGAAACTGAAACCTTATGATCACCACAGAAAGCACTCCCATAAGCCAAACCAATACCCACGACTCCTTGCTAGCAATCTGCCTCTTCGCAGCCTTCTCCAATGGAGAGCAATGCGATGCTGAGCGTGATGAAATCGCCCGCTACGCCAATGAAATGGATGCCGACAACCTAGCGGAACTTTCCCGCCGTATCCTGATGGGAAAAATATCACTAACATCTGCCTGCAAAGGTCTTGAAACAAATGAGAATCGTATGCTTGCCTACGAAATGGCGCGTGCCATCTGCGAAGCCGGCGGATCGATATCCACCGAGGAAGAGGAATTCCTAACGGAACTTCGCAGCCTTCTCGCACTCGGAGAAGGCGAATCGAGCGCGGTGGATGAAAAAGTCGATTTCGTTGCCCTCGCTCCTCTTGCCACCGCACAGGATGAAGCGATCTCCACCGACAGCAGTGGAATGATTCTCAAATACGCGATCCTCAACGGAGCTCTCGAACTCCTACCCCAAAACCTTGCGACCGTTGCCATCATTCCGATGCAGATGAATATGGTGTATCGGATTGGAAAGGCGAACGGCGTGGAACTGGATCGCTCTTACATCAAGGACTTCCTCGCCGCCGCCGGGATCGGACTGGGTTCCCAAATGGTCGAGGGCTTCGCACGCAAGTTGGTTGGCCAGTTCGGACGCAAACTCGGAGGAAAAACCGTGGGCAAGGTTGCTAATCAGGTCACGGGCTCGGCAATGTCATTTGCATCGACCTACGCCATCGGTCATGTGGCACAGACATACTATTCCAGCGGACGCAAACTGACCGCTCCAGATATGAAAAAACTCATAACACCACTCCAAAGCCAAGCCCAGGAACTCCATACAAAATACCTACCGGAAATCCAGGCGCGGGCCAAGACGCTGGATTCCGCAGACATCTTGTCACTTATACGTGGCGGCACACAGGTTTAAGCACTTGGCGCTGGTGATTTTCCAAGCGAAGTTGCACGAAAATAGATCAATCGTAATCAAGCGATTAGCTCGCAAAGGTAACGCCGTAAAAGGGGTCGGTCCTGGGTATTGACGCATTCTGCAGCCGAGTTTCCGAGTTGTCATGCGTGCGTCGGCGCGCCGACGAGCGGGGTCAGTCCCACACATTAACGTATTTTTTGAGTTTTTTAAGTTCCATGCATTGACGCATTTTTTGGCCGAGTCTCCGAGTGGGCATGCTGGTCTTGCTCTAAGTTGCTCATGCCGATGAGAACGTCGGCGTTCCGGTTGAGAACTTTCCCCGTGTCTTGGTGTCTCCGTGAGAGGCTTGCGCCGGATCAACTCTTGGTTTTTGGAAAATGTGTCGACTTCAGATTTCTTCGCGAGGCTGCAATAGTCAACTCCTGCGGAGAGTAAACTGGGGGCAAGGAATTCATTTTTGACATTTGGCCAATTCGAGGCAGGCGAATCATGTTTGGTAAAGTGAGGGAGGGCCAATAAACCCGAATCCAGGGATCTCCGTTCAATCACCGGATTCGGCTTTAAAATAATGCCCGCCTGTCCTACTCGCCGATAATTTTTACCAGCACACGCTTGCGGCGTAGTCCGTCGAACTCGCCGTAGAAAATCTGCTCCCAGGGGCCGAAATCCAGCGTGCCGTTGCTGACGGCGACCACGACTTCGCGTCCCATGATGGTGCGTTTGAGATGGGCGTCGGCGTTGTCCTCGGATCCGTTGTGCGCGTATTGGGCGTGCGGATGCTCGGGGGCGAGCTTTTCGAGCCATTTTTCGAAGTCGCGGTGCAGGCCGGATTCGTCGTCATTGATGAACACACTGGCCGAGATGTGCATGGCATTAACGAGGCACAGCCCCTCGCGGATGCCGCTTTCTGAGAGGCATTGCTCGACATGCGGAGTGATGTTCAGAAACGCGCGGCGTTTGGGAATTTCGAACCAGAGTTCCTTGCGGTGGGATTTCATCTCCGAGAAAAACCACATTTCCGTTGTGAAATGCAATCGCCAGACTTGATGTCGCGTTCAAAAGGTGATCATTTGATCACCATGAGCGAAGCTCTCACATCAAAACAACAGGCCGTGAGGGATTTTATAGAGGTCTATCGTCAACGCGAGGGCGTGTCGCCTTCGTTGCGGGAAATCCAGGGCCACTTTGGATTTGCGAGCCCAAATGCGGCCGCGAAGCATCTCGCTGCGCTGCGGCGCAAAGGCGTGCTGCAAGGCTCCTCTGGCCGCGCGCGAGGGCTGGTTTTATCGGAATTCGCCGAGCGCCTGATCAGCGAGATTCCAATTCTGGGAGCCATTCCCGCAGGGCAGCCCCTTGCGGAGAGCGAGCAGCGCGAGGGCTGCGTACGTGTGGATCTCGACACGCTGGGAATTCCAAAAAATGCCCGCACCTTTGCCCTCAGAGTGCGTGGGGATTCCATGACCGGCGCGCATATTCTCAACGGTGATGTTGTGATTTTGGAGCTCAAGCCGCCTTCCCACGGCCGCGTGGTGGCAGCGTTGATTGATGGCGAGAGCACGCTCAAAACTTTCCTCGTCCGCTCCGGCAAGCCGTACCTGCGCGCGGAAAATCCGAATTACCCCGATCTCATCCCTGCCCAGGAACTCGTCATTCAAGGTGTAATGATTGCCCTGCTCAGGCAGGCGCGGCACTAGGCAAGCGCGGAGCTTGCGCTTTTGAAGCGAGCGGGGAAACTTAGCCCAATGAATTCTTTTAAAATGGTCCTGCTTATCCTCTGTTTTGCGCTCGGAGGCTGTGCCTCGGTGAGTGTGTCGCGCCAAGAGTGGAGTATGGAAAAGGTCCGCGTTCCCGACCAGATTTTGGTGAGGCCTTTCACGGTGGATCGCCAGAATTTCCGAGTTGATCGGGATGGAGGCGAGTTGGCTGCATTTGAGCAAAATTTTTCCGCAGAGTTTGCGAGTCGCCTTGTTGAGCGCCTCTCCAAATATGTAAGGCCTTCGATGGTCATTTCTGCCAATGAAAAAGTGACTAATCCCAAGGCATGGCTTATCGAGGGGCATTTTACCAGGGTGAACCAAGGTAGTCGCGCACTCCGCACTCTGGTCGGATTCGGCCTCGGCGCAACAAAAACCGAGTCCCGAGTCGATGTCTTTCAGGTCGCCTCAAAGGGTCGCCTCATACGGATTGCTCAGCTTGAAACAACTGGCGGATCCAATGCTGAGCCAGGAGCCCTTTTCTCAAGCCCGTTTGGAGTAGTGCCCCGGCTGATTACCAGTTCCACTACGATGGGACTTGCTGCGGATGCTCGCCGTACTGCACGTGCGATCACTGCGGTTATCTCTGAAAAACTTGTGGCGCAAAACGCCCCGCTTACTGGGCGCCCCCTCCACGCGAAGCGCCTTGGAAATCCGACTCCCTCGACATCAAATCAATCCGCTCGGTAAAAACGCAGAGCCTCGACGGGTTCCGGAAATGCGCTCAGGAGTGTCAGCCCGTCCCGACCTCCCTCACCGGGGTCCCGCACCAGATATTCAAACCCTCGCTTCCCGCAGATGAGCACAAAATGCGTGACGCCGCTTGGATAGCGCACGCGGGCGATGATGGGATTGCGTTTGAGGAGATTCGAGTCGATGAGGAAGTGCGATGGGGCGTCCTCGTAGTGCGGCAGGAGCCCGCTTGCCTTCTCCGGATCAATCTCTGCAGCTTTCTCCCAATAAATCCAACCCTCCGGAGTGTAACCACCGTCTGTCGTTTGCAAAAAGGCGTTCAATCGTCCGGGATCGGTTTCGATTCCACGGGAACCGAGCGCCATGGCAGCTGATGCCACCGCGCAGCCAACCTCCGACAGGGAGTCAGAGGTCCAAGCCAGAAAATCTCGGCCCCAGCGTTTGTCGCCCTGTAGAAAGTGTGGGCCTGGAGTTTCGACAGCGACTGGAAAGTAAAGCCCCCCGGACGTGGCCAGTGGTCGTTTGGCGGTCCAATCAAAAATCCACAGCATCCCCGCTGCCAAAAGCAGGAGGGCGATAAAAAGAATCGGAAAAAAGCGTCTTGCGGACATCTGGAAATTCGCGTTGTTGAGGGGAGATGAAATTTGTTTTCCTTACGGCCCTCATGCTGCTTTCGAAAGTCACCCTGCACGCAACGGATTTCAATGCCATTGTGCTGGAGCAAATCCGCACCATGCCCTCGGGAGGTGGCTACGCAACGACGAGGGAGGCCCACCAAGCCTTGAACAGGGCTGTTGGCATGACCCCTCAGGGCGTTTGCCTGGAAAGTTCAAAAGCCAAACCGAGTTACTGCTCGGGGGCAACGTACCTCGTTTTTCTCAAAACTCTCGCAGCTGCCGAAAAACAATCCCGCCCCGCTCCACTGGGCGACGTTTGGGGACTTTTGCAGCCCAAGCCGATGCCTGATGGATCCGGTATCTGGGGCCGATGGAATGCGAATGGTCCCGGCACTGCCCGTCTCTTCCACGAGCTTGGACTTGGGAAAAATTTCACCTCTTGGGAACAGGCCCACCCTGGCGATTTTATGAAAATATTCTGGACCGGTGAGGTCGGTAAAAATGAGCGCGGCCACTCGGTCGTCTTTCTCGGCACGGAAACGAAGGATGGCGTGGATCATGTCCGCTTCTGGTCGAGCAACAAGCCCGGCGGCTATGGCGAAAAAAGCGTTCCGAAGTCGAAGGTTGCGGCAGTTATTTTCTCCCGTCTGGAAAACCCGTCGAACATGCAGCGCGCAGCCACCATGCCGAAAAAAGACGCCTACCTTGCAAGTCTGCTCACCCAGGAATCCAGTTTTGCTGAGACCCTCCAAAAATGTGGCATCCACATGCCTTGAAGACCTCTTACAATGGCAATGTCTGGTAATCGAGGCAGAGATAAATCCCGATCTGTCTTCCATCTGGCAGCTTGAGTTTGCGCAGCGGCCTCACTTCAGCAAAAGCTCCCCCGATCGTCTGTGGCAGTTCCATTCCCATGTAGAGTGCATTGCGCCCGAGGAAGGGATTGTAGCCCTTTTGTTCTGTAAAAAACTCGTCCGATGGCTTCTCGGTTTCGATAAAATTTCCATATGACGGCCAGATTCCAAACTGGCTGGTCAGAGCGGGGGATTCTGGAACAAAGACCGGTGGATACTCCGAGCGATCTGTCGATTTAAAATAGACAGCCAGCAGGGATGCGAGGTCGGCGGTTTCGGCAATGAGAAAGCCGCTGCCCTCGCTCGCCGGCATCTCCGCCGTGGAGGCATACATTTCAGCAGCCAGAGTTTTCCATACGGCACGGTTGAGACCAGCCTCATGCAGGAGAAGCCCGCTTGAGATGAGTGCGATAAGAACTAATCCTGATCCGGAGGCTCCCATCCAGCGCGAGCGTGCGGCGACGGACGTCAGGAAAATCACGAGCGGCACGGTGGCGATCCATGCTGCTGGGGAGAAGTCGCGGCCGATCAGGAATTGGTAGAGAGCCCAAATCGAGGCTGGACCGCCGACAACCAAGAGAAAGCGTGCGCGGCCTTGTTTTTTCCAGCCTGTCCACAGAAGCCCACCCAGAGCGACCGGCAGCGCAAGGCCGATTGCGAATGAGAATTGGCGGAAATACTCCACAAGATCCTGCTGCCATCCGCTCGGGCGTGGCCGCCACCATGTTTCGAGTGTCCCACCAGCGATAGGAATCCAGTCGAGGGCCGCATTCCATGCCAACGGAGCCCAAAGCGCTGCGAGCGGAAGAAGCACCAACGAAGCCAGCGCAAGAGCATCCGGCTTTTCTCTGAGTTGAAGCACCGCCACTACGGCCACAAGCAATCCGAACACAACCAGTACAGCTTCGTAGCGAAACAAGGAGGCCAATGCCAAAAGCGCCGCTGCAAGGAGCCAGTCCTGACGACGACCTTCCACAGCGGAATAGGCCGCGAGTATTCCCGCAAGGGTCAGAATCATCACAGGAATACCTGGGCCAACTGTGACGCACTGCTCGTTGAAGAAAGGCAGCGAATTCAGGATGACCAGCGTCCATCCTGCAATGCCATCATTGTACAGAGTCCGCGCCAACAACCATGCCAGCCAAGCGGCGATAAAGCCGAAAAGGGGCCAAGCCAAGCGCAAGATGTCGAGCGAGTCGCCGGTTATCGCCCCGATCAGATGAACCAGAAGGGCTGTGCCCGGTGGGCCATCAAAAAATGCCGCTGCGAGTCTCGTTCCGCACACCCAATAATAGGCCTCCTGAGCCGATACCCCCTGAATGGCCAACCAGATTAAGCGCAGGAGCGTGACAGACGTGAGAAAAATGAAAGCGGCACGTGGTTTCATTAGGTGAGAAAATTGGGATGAGATTGATGGAGCTTAGGAAAGATATGGGGACCAAAGCGCGCCCAGAGGATTTTCAAGGCAAACACAACGCCGATCGCGCAGGCGCACCCTATCAGGCATCCCGCTAAGACATCGCTCGGCCAGTGGACACCCACATACACCCTGCTCAATGCTACCAGCGAGGCCGGAAGAAATGCAATCCACCCACGCCCTCGGTAAAAGACGAAAATTACTGTCGCTAGGGCAAAGCAGTTTGCCGCATGCGAAGAGGGGAAGGATTTTCCTCGAGTGGCTGGTTTTTGGATATTTGAAACATTAATGCGCAAGGGACGCGCCACAGCGAGCAGTCGCGGCGTAGCCCGAGCGAGATCAATCATGCGAATCCCTGAGACGGTCTCACCTGGCCTCGGTCGTGCAACCGTGCTTTTCAAGGTGCGGCAGACTAGGCCGTCGTTGATTCCGACTGCTAAAATAGCTGCTAGGAGCATGGCTCTGGCGTGAAAGCCGCCGAGAATCAAGATCAGCACCCCGGCAAGCAAAGCTATAGGCCACCACACTGCCCAACTGGAAAGTGCCGCCATGGGCGTATCCAGTATCGAGTTCGTGAGCCGGGTGTTGATGAATTGAAGGGCGGCTTGATCCATTGTCCTCACATCGGGCTAAGCCTAGCAGCCCCTAGTGGCAAGTCCGCAAAGCATCTGAGAGGGCGTCTCCTATGGGATGCGCGCCGTCCCCGCCCAGACGTTCGTCAATTTCCAGAAGGCGGTGAATCAAATGCAGGACGTCCTTGCGGGCATACGGACCTCCAGCTGCTGCGCAAAAATGGGTACGGCAACCAAAGGGGCGATCTTTATAGATGAGGCACCGGGATGAGAAGGGATCAAGCATCGGGCAGGCCCCATCAGAGCGCTCAGGCTGGGATTTTCGCCCCGAGGCACGAAGGGCCTTGGCCGCAATGAGCGCCTCGCCACGTGTCAGGTGGGGCGTCTTTCCAGTGAGGCGAAACTGGCAGCACTCCGTGCGCAACGAGCAGGAACGCTCGATAGGCTGCGCCGCGAGCTCGGCGTAGATGGTTCTCACCTCGGTAATGGCATTCCGCTTCAAGGCGGCTTCGGGATCGGCGGCAGGCATGAAAATTAAGGGGAGATCTTTTTCGCACGGGGCTTGGGCAGCATCGAGAGGAAAATGCGACGGGTTTCCCGGATTGGCGAGTCATCCACAAAATAGGCGATCGCGGCACGGCCAATTGCATAAGTGCCGGCTCCAGCCACAAAGCTGGATATGGCATTTCCCCAGAATGGAATCACCCGCACAGCGGCCCGAGCCGCTTCACGAAATGCGAAACCCGCTCCCACACTCAATCCCAGGGCACTCAGGAACTCTCCAATGAGCTTCAATGTCACCGGGCGGCCCGTGGTGTGAATGATCAGGCCGACCATCAGGCTTTGCAGAGCGGCAAGAATTGGCAGGTCAGCCAGCGGAATGGGCTGGAGGCCGACCACGCCGCATACCGCGCTGAAGGACTTCAACAAGGAAGAGGCGATGAAAGCCTGCGCCTTCCGTGCATTCGTGAGGCGCGCGAACTCCAGCTGGGCAGGAGCAGGCAGTGCCGCGCAGAGTATTTCCAAAAACCCGAGATCATCGAGGGAGCACGCAGCGCGAATCTTTCCGCGCAACTCCGAAGTCTCCTCCAGACGATCGACAAGCCCTCGCGCAGATTCGGATGATGAAGAAAGCGCAATGATCGGTGCGCCTGATGAAGTCGCGCGACGAATCGACTTCTGCCACTCGGGTGCAGGCATATCCCCGTCCTGCAGAAAAAGCACGATGTCCGGCGTCGCCGCGGCTATGCCAGTTTCCCAGTGCGGATCGGGCGCGTCGTTTCGAGCGTCTAGAATTTTCGTCTCGGCTCCCGATACCCCGCCCTGATAGGAGCGCCACCCCTGCTTCGCATCACCACAGTGAATCTGAGTGGCTCCCATCATTGCCAGCAACGACGGCACGCTCTCGAGGGTTCCTCCTACTAGGAGAATGCGAGGAGACCTCTGCTCGAGGAAAAGCTCCCGTATAGGAGTAAGCTCGCGGAGGATTGGCTTCTGGAGACCTCCAGGAAGCTTCTCTATGAAGCCAGTCAATCGATCATAGAGGGCAAGCAGAGTGCGGGGTTTCGAGTTCATAAATTTCTGAGAACAGCCTCAACATGCTCTGCCGGTTGGATTTTGCGGTGAATCGCGCGGATCGTTCCATCCTCCGCAATCACAAAAGTC
>CANMQB010000054.1 GCA_947499885.1 Spartobacteria bacterium | reverse complement strand
GAAGCTTCCAAGCCTCTTCGATTTGCCCAACAATTTCTTGTCCAAGTTTTGGTAGAACTCTCATGCGACACAAAAATCGCAAAAAACAAACCATGTGTAAAGTCTATTTCTTAGAGGACTTTGGTATTAGAAGTTAGCATTCCATGCTCGGCAAGTTTTGCCGATCGCGCCGCACGGCTTCTGGCATCTTCTGCCATGACCAGTTTTTTGCCTAGTCTCCGCCGTACCAGTTTCCCTGAAATTGGGCTTGTGACTAGGATCGCCTCCTGAAGCGGATTCATCAAAATGTTTTTCGTCTCATGATTTGGAAGAAAAAATACTGTTAAATATCTATTTAAAGCATTTTTATTAATAAGTTTCTGCATTTACCTTGAACGATTCTTTTAAGTCTCTGCCCAAGCCTCAAATCGGATCGCGGTGACTCTCTGGGAACTGGCACAGCTTCTGCTAATCATTATATCATGGAAATGGTGGCCTCACTCTTCAACAGCGACAATTACACAGCTGTGAAAAAAATGATGGATGTTACGGCTCTTCGTCATTCAGCTATTGCAAGCAATCTAGCGAACGTCTCGACCCCAGGCTACAAGCGGGTGGATATGAGTCGCTCCTTTGAGGATGAACTGCGCGCTAGCATCAAATCTCGCGACGCCGATGAAATTGCGGCTGCTGAACCTCTGACTGAGGCCGATACGCTCACTCCATCAACTCGTGCGGACGGCAATAATGTCCAAATCGACAGCGAGCTCCTCGGCCTTACGAAAAATACAATGAATTTCAGCGTGCTCACGGATTTTGCCAGTGGCTCCCTCAAGCAACTCCGCCACGCCATCGTGGGCCGCCCAGTCTAACTTCTTCAACCCCCTCTAGAACTTTAAAAATATGAATGTTATCTCCGCCAGCAGTATCACCGGCAGCGCCCTCGACGCCGAAAAAATGCGCGTCGATATTGTCTCACAGAACATCGCCAACGCAAATACAACCAAGGGCATTGACGGAAAGCCCTACCAGCGCCGCATCGTCGCGTTCGAGTCCATGCTCGATGCTGCCGCAGGCTCCAACATGCAGGGCGTTCGCGTTTCAGAAATCAAACGCGATGAAACCGCCGGCGAAATCATCAATAACCCTGAGCACCCCCACGCAGACGACGATGGCAATGTCACCATGCCCAATGTGAACATTCCCTTTGAAATGGTGGATATGGTCACTGCTACACGCTCCTACGAAGCCAATCTTGCTGTTGTTCGTAACGCTCGCCAATTGGCGACACAAGCCCTTTCCATCGGTCGCTAACCATTTACTTTTCTTTAAAATATGAATATTTCCGCTGTCCCCTCCAATATCCCCAACATGACCGCTCCGCTCACCATGCGGAATTTCCAACCCGACCTCGAGCGCACCAATTCGCTCAAAGAGGCAGGTTTTTCCGCAGGCGGAACCCAAGTCGGTGGACCCGATCCCTTTGGCTCCATGATGAAAAAATTTGTGACCGATGTGGACGGAAAAATGAAAACATCCGCCACTGAAAAAAATAAAGTTCTCTCGGGCGAAGCCACCAATCTTCACCAAGCGATGATCGCTGGCCAAGAGTCTAGCGTCGCGTTCACTCTCATGGTCGAGCTTCGCAACAAGCTCGTGGAGAGCTACCAAGAGCTCATGCGTGCTCAGGTTTAAACAAAACTCAGTATAAAAAAATTCCCGCCGTTTTGATAGGATGAAACAAGCACTCCAGCAAATTACCAAAATTTGGAGCGAACTCAGCCCGACCCATCGTGTCATCGTTTCCGCCGCCGGAGTGGCCGTGGCACTCGGCATCGGAGCGATGCTCTACTGGGCCCAGCGCCCAGACATGAAACTCCTCTACGGCAAGCTCGGTGAAAAAGAAGCCGCCGAGGTAGTCAAAGAACTTGAGGCTCAAAGCATCCCATTCCAAATCGGCGGCGGCGGTAGCTCGATCTATGTTGATTCCAAAAACGTCTATCGAGTTCGTATGGATCTGGCATCAAAAGGACTGCCCACAGCCGATGGTGTAGGATTTGAGATTTTTGATCGCAGTAACTTCGGAATCAGTGACTTCGTGCAGCGCACCAATTACACCCGCGCCCTCCAAGGCGAATTAAGCCGCACTGTGGCACAGATGCAGGGAGTCAAATCAGCTCGAGTGATGGTTGTTCTCCCAGAAAGCCGCCTCCTCGTACGCACCACTGATTCACGCCCTACGGCCTCCGTTTTTGTGGATACAGGTAGCGCCCAACTTGACAAAGTCGCAGTGAATTCCATCCGCTCGCTCGTAGCCAGCTCCGTGGAGGGGCTGAAAGTTGATGATGTGGCTGTGATTGATAACGCTGGCAACGTCCTTTCCGAAGAACTCAAATCCGATCCCCAGTTGGGAAATGCGGGGAGCATTGTGAAATACAAACAACAAACCGAGGAATATCTCTCCTCGAAGGTTGAGACCATGCTCGCAAAAGTCCTCGGGCCAGGAAACTCCGTTGTTCGAGTCTCAGCAACAATCAATACGGAGGCTGCTACCATGACAGAGGAGCGCTTCGATCCCGAGGGGCAAGTGCCTCGTCAGGAAGTCACTGTCGAAGACAGCTCCTCCACTAACGAAACGGGCGCAGAAAAAGCCCAGGGTGCGGGCGTTGCATCCAATACAGCCGCTCAGCCAGATCAGCAGAACCAACTCGGCAGTAACAAGGCCAGCAACACATCCCGCTCCTCCAAAACTCAGAGCTACGAGATCAATAAGACCCTGACAAACACTGTCAAAAATCCCGGCACCATCACCCGCATCACCGCAGCTGTCTTCCTTGCAGAAAAATCGTCCGAAACAGGAGAGCTCACGCCCAGAACACCTGAGCAAATCAATGAACTCCGCAGCATGGTAATCAATGCATTAGGCATCGAGGTGCCAAAGAGCGAGAACCCGGCATCCTTCGTTTCCATTAAGGAAATCGCTTTCCCTTCCACCGTTGCGGCTGGAGCCCCGCTCACGGATAAAGTAGGGGGCTATGTCGAGATGATCCGCCCGATCGCCGCTCTAGCCATCGCTGGCATCGTTTTTGCCATCTTCTTCTTCATGCTCCGCCGTGCGAAGCCTGAAGAAATCTCTTTTGAACTTGTGGACGATACCAACACACCCCAACCCGCGGGCGCTTTGCCGGATATCGGCGGCGCAGACCCGACCTCATTCCTGCCGGTGGCCAAGAACCTCAAGGTCTCCCCGGAACTTCTCAACTCACTCATCCGTCAAAAACCGGAAAACGTGGGGGCAACCCTTCGCGAGTGGCTCATCGACAAAAACAATAACTAAGCCATGCCTACTGCAGAATACGAAGCAATGTCCAAAACGCAGAAACTCGCTGCGTTTTTCATCATTGTCGGCCCCGATTTGGCTCCCGAGTTAATGAAACAACTCCGCGACCCTGAGATTGAAGCTGTGGCCCGCGAGATGGCTGTGATGGATGTTGTGGATTTTAAGCTCCAAGAAAAAATCCTTGAGGAATTTTGTGACCTTATCGGCGATGGCCTTTCCACCGCTCTCGGCGGCATGTCCTTTGCCCAGCGAGCCCTTGAGGCAGCTAGGGGTCCCCAAGCGGCTTCAAGTATCCTTCTCCGTGCACTTCCTGCCAGTAACTCGATTGATGCCGTCCGCGAACTCAGCCAAATGGATACGCGGCAGATTTTTAATATCATCAAAAACGAACAGCCCCAAACGGTCGCATTCATCCTTTCTTACCTCGATGGCCGCCAAGTTTCCCAAATCATCCCGCTCTTCTCCCCCGAAGCCCGCGAGGAAATTGTGGAGCGTTTGGGAACGATGGATTCCATCTCCAGTGAGCTCATCAACAAAGTGCTCCGCAGTCTCGGTAAGCATCTCTCGACCGGCCCTCAGCAGTACAGCATGCACAAGCGCGGCGGAGCCCAAGCCGCAGCCCAACTCCTCAAATCTCTCGACAAGGATCTCAGCAAAAATCTCCTCGGCCGCATCGAAGAGCGTAATGCCGAACTGGGCGAAGCCATCCGCAAGCGGCTTTTCAGTTTCGAGGACATCACTTCACTTTCGCAACGCGACGTTCAGCGTTTGCTCCGCGATGTCGAAACACAGGAACTGGCCGTGGCGATGAAAAATGCCTCCGAGTCCGTTAAACGTGTCTTCTACGGCGCCATGTCCAAACGTGCCTCAGAGTCTCTCAAGGAAGAAATCGAAATCCAAGGCCCCGTCCGAAATAAGGATATTGAGGCAGCCCAGGACCGCATCATCGCTCAGATCATGCAACTCTCCGAGGCCGGAGAGATTGATATCTCCCAGGAGGACTCCAGTGAATCCGCCGGCTAAAGCCATCGCTTTCACAGCTCTGCCAGTAGCCATTACCATCGTACGGGAGATGCTGCCCGTCATCGAGGAGCCCATAGACACGCGTGTCGCCCTCGAAGAACATGAAGCTGCCTGTCTGGAAGCCTACAACCGAGGTTTTCAGGAAGCCACCGATGCGCTAACCAATCAAATTGCCGATCAGCGCGCCGAAGTCGCACAGTTGCAAGATGCCGTCTTCAAGAACCTTGCCGAACAGGCGGAAACCCTTGCTCATCAAGTTTCCAACATTTTGCCAGATCTCGTTATTGAGATCACCCACCGCGTGCTCGCCGGCTTCAAACCGGATACCGATATCGTACGGCGCATCATTTCCGAGACCCTCGCCGAAGTGGCCCCAGGATCCACCGAGGTCGAGATTCGACTCCATCCCCAAGATCTAGCTCTCGTTCAGGGAATCGAAGCCGATTTTGAGCAGAAATACCCCGGCCTCAAGCTGACACCAGATCCGGAATTGGCTCCCGGCGACTGCTTAGCCAAAAGCCGATTCGGAACGATTGATGCCCGCGTCCTCACGAAACTCCAAAACGTGGCACGCTCCTTCAAATGAACGCAAGTTCGCCCATTCTGCCTGCGCTCATGAAAAACCTGCGCAGCCGTATCGAATCCACCACACCACTGGTGCGAATGGGCGAGGTTGTACAAGTCACGGGCCTCGTGATTGAATCCATCGGCCCCAATGTCTCGCTCGGCGACATCTGTGAAATTCGATCGCCCCGCCTCAGCGGTCTGCAAGCCGAAGTTGTGGGCTTCCGCGACCATCGCGTCCTACTCATGCCCCTTGGCGAGATGCAGGAAATCCACGCAGGTTGCGAAGTCGCTGCCACAGGCCGTGCCGCAGGCATCAACGTGAGTGACGCCCTCATCGGTCGCATCATTGATGGCCTCGGCCGTCCTATCGATGGCAAGGGCCCGCTTCCCAGCGGAACACTGCGTCCACTGCACTGCCAACCGCCCAATCCCCTCACTCGCCAGCGCATCCTCCAACCATTCCAAACCGGCGTGAAATCCCTCGATCTTTTCACCCCGGTGGGTCGCGGTCAGCGCCTAGGTATTTTTGCGGGCTCTGGAGTCGGCAAATCTACCCTGCTCGGCATGATCGCACGAGGCGCCGAATCCGACATCAACGTCATCGCCCTCATCGGCGAACGAGGCCGCGAACTCCGTGAATTTATTGAGAAAGATCTCGGCCCCGAGGGTATGGCTCGCTCGATCATCGTTGTCTCGACCTCCGACCAACCGGCACTCATCCGCCGTCGTGCCGCCCACATCGCTACAGCCATCGCCGAACATTTCCGCGACGAGGGTAAAAAAGTCCTCTTCATGATGGACTCCGTGACCCGCTACGCCATGGCACAGCGCGAAATCGGCCTCGCCGTGGGAGAACCGCCCACAAGTCGCGGCTACACGCCATCCGTTTTTTCCGTCCTGCCCCGGCTGCTCGAACGCACAGGAAATGCTGAAAATGGATCGATCACCGCGCTCTACACAGTCCTTGTGGATGGTGACGACATGAACGAACCCATTGCCGACGCCGTGCGCGGTATTCTCGATGGACACGTCGTTCTCAGCCGCGCACTCGCCACCGCGAACCACTTTCCCGCAGTGGATGTCTTGGAGAGCGTCAGCCGTGTCACACTCGAAATCTGCTCGAAAGAAGAACTGCAATCCATCGGCACAGCTCGCGACCTCCTTGCAGTCTATCGCAAAAACGAGGATGTCATCACCATTGGAGCCTACACGAAAGGCAGCAATGCCCACGTGGATATCGCCATCGACAAGACTCCGCTCATCCGTAGCCTCCTTCGCCAACCCATCGAAGACAAATGGACAAGGGACCGAAGCTTCGCCGAACTCGCTAAAATCGTCGCATGACTCGCAAAAAATACAGTCTCCAGACCGTCCTCGACCTGCGGGAAAAGGCAAAGGATAAGGCCTCTGAGGTCTTTGCCGCCGCCGTGCGTGACCGCGATCTTGCGGCCGCTCGTGTGGCCGAAGCCATCGCCCGCCTCGAAGAACTCACCCGCATGATCAGCGGTGAGCGTTTCCCTGCCTGGGTTCGCGAACAGGGCTGGAACGCCCTCAATGCCCAGCGCGATCTCCTGCGCACCCTTCAAAACCGTCTCGCGCAAGAAGAACAAAAAGTCGAAGCCAAACGCGAACTTCTCATCGCAGCCGACCGCGACCACCAACTCGTGCTCAAACTCCGCGAAAAATGGCTTGCTAATATCGAACTCGAAGCCGCCCGCGCCGAGGAAAAACAACTCGAAGATTTCGTCACCGCCACCCGCTTTCTCCAAACCGCCATCCCATAAATGAACGCCAACACACCCACACTCAATCCGTTCTCCGAAGCCGACTCCAAGCCCTCCTCCAGCTGGGGGCTTATCCTTCTCGCCATCATCCTCGGCACCGCCACTGCCGCTGGCGTCCTCCTGCTCAAATGGCCTTCTGTGACCACCCTGCCTCCAGAGCCAGCTGCCACTCACACAAAAATCAAATCCCAATCAAAGGACTGGGATTTCTACACGGCCGAAATCGACAACCTCCTCCAAGAACTCCAAAAGCAGCGTACCACCTACGAGATCAAAACCAAAGACCTCGGCGCTGTTGAAATGCGTATCGCAGCAGAGAAACAGGAACTCCTCCGCCTGCGTAGCGAGATCGAGAAAATGCGCGAGGACCTCACCACTCAGACCACCGAACTCCTCAGTACCGAAAAATCCAATGTCCGCAACCTCGCCCGCACCTATTCAAGCATGAAGCCGGCCGAGGCTGTCGCCATCCTCGCTCAGATGTCCGATGCCAGCATCGTCAAGCTCCTCGCCACCATGAAGGCCGACATCGTCGCAAAAATTCTTGGTGAAATGGCCAAAACCAAAGACCCAAACGCTCCTGCGGACTCCAAAACCACACTCGCAAACCGCGCCGCCACCATTAGCGACCAACTTCGCCTCTTCAAAAACGAGACCACCCAAGCCGCACGATGACCTCCCCGCTTCCAACGCAACACGCGAAGTCCGGCTCTCTCGAAGCCCGTAATTTGGACGGAGTTGGACTTTTCCAATTCGCGGCCGTCCCAAACGGCACGGAACTCAATTCTTTCGAAAGCTTTATTCAAAAAAACGATCCTAACGATCAACAGGAAAAAAAATTGGAGGAAGCTGAAGCCGCCAAAAAACGCAAGCGCGCCGCGGACGCGGCATCAGTCGCCACACCTCCTCAAACACCAGCTCAATCCGATCTATTGGAAATAGCCGCCCCCTCCTTTGAGGGAAGCCCAACAAAGCAAACTCCCCAAGATGCAGTGGATACCTCTGCGCAGGGCGAGGTTGCTCGGCCGAATGACGCGGGGGCGGACACGCCAAACACCTCAACTCAGAGCCTAAAGCAAAAAGAAGCTCAAAAAGAGGTCGCAGAAGCTTCAAATGAGGCCACAGAACAAATAGACGGAGAAATCGCCCAGGAAAAAACTGAAGCGGACACCACCTATTCCAACATTCTCGACACGGCCAAAAAAAATGCCGATGGCATGGAAAATGCTACGACGGAGGATGAGATGATCTCGCTCGCTCCATTCGATGAAATGCAAGGCTCCGCGAACCCCAACATGGTTCGTGATACTGCCATTACTTCGGTGAGCCGATTGGCGTCCATCGCTTCGATTGATCGCACGGCTGTAACATCAGTCTCCGGCTCCAACTCAGAATCCGAAACCAACTTTTCTCAACTCGCCTCCGGTAATCCCTCCGCACTTATACCGGCGGAGGCCCGCTCCAACTCCGCAAGCCCAACCGCAAAGGCCACCGCACTTTTCAAAGCCCTGCCTCCAGAACTTGAAAAATTCAAGCAATCGGGACAATCCCAACTTCAACTAGATATCCCTGTGGGGGAAAACGAATCTGTTCGCATTCGCCTCAACCTTCGCGCAGGAGAAATCCGCTCGACCTTCATCACGGAATCTCCCGAACTCCGAGAAGCCCTCCAAAAGGCTTGGCCGGAATTTACTGCCACACATCGAATGCAGAATATGCAATTCGGCGAGTCCAATTTCCAAGATGGTCTCTCCCGCCAAAACGATACCGCCTTTCAACAACAAAATCGACACACATATCAATCGGAGTCCGATCCGACCACTCTTACGACCAGAATCCCCTCGGCCAACCCCAAACAAACTGCCAGCATTCAACAAGCCCCTTCTGATACCATTCGAGAGGGTAAATTGAATCTCTGGGCTTAAATTTTTAAAATGGACATCTCATCTTTAACAGCCTCTGCTTCAGCAACTCCTGCCAAAGACCCAATCACAGGTTTGTCGATGCAAAGTAACGCTGGAAAACAAATGCTCGGCGCGGATGATTTTATGAAGCTGCTGACGACCCAGCTCACTTCCCAAGATCCGATGAACCCTATGAAGGACACGGAGTTCATATCTCAGATGGCCAACTTCACTTCGCTAGAGCAGATGCGGACGCTCTCGAAGTCCTTCGAAACGTTCACCACCGATCAGAAACTTGCTTCTGCTCCTTCTTATCTTGGTCGCCAAGTAACTATCACTGACGTTACTGGCGATGTAACAGGTATCGTAGAGGCTATAAAGCTCAAAGACGGCAAGCCTGCTATCGTTATCAATGGCAAAACCTACGAGACCAAACTCATCACCGGTATTGCCACGCCGCCTCCTCCCGCATCCCCCGCAGCAAATACGGCGGCCACAACGCCCACTGCAATCACTAGCACAGAGTCGTAATCCTCAACACAATAAAATCTTATGGCACTCCTTAACTCTTTCAATAGCGGCGTCTCTGCAGTCAAAACTTTCAGCAAAAGCCTTGAAGTCATCGGCGATAACATAGCCAATGTGAATACGACTGGCTTCAAGGGCTCTCGCGTTACGAATCAAGACAGTTTCAGTGAAACCCTGAATCGCTCCGCCGCCGCAAATGGCGATATCCCAGGCGCAAACACAATGCAAATTGGTCAGGGAACAAGCGTTGCCAGCGTCAGCCAGCGTTTCACCCAGGGCGTTCTCAGCACCACCGGCGGTCCCGCTGATCTCGGAATTTCAGGGAAAGGTTTTTTCAAAGTTCAAAACCCCGAAACACAAGAATTCCTTTACACGCGAGCGGGGGATTTTCGACTCGACGATCTTGGCAACCTTCTCACTAATGACGGAATGAATGTCATGATGGGTGCAGGTCCAGTCGTTATCCCTCCCGTTGAAGGCACAAATCCCCTCCAATCTTACAGAATCGATAAAAACGGTGAGGTTTCTGCCTATTACGCTAATGGCACTACAGCCACACCCATCGGTCAAATTTTGCTCACCTCTTTCGCCAACCCCAACGCCTTGGAGCGGGTTTCGGGAAATCTTCTCACCAACCCCGGTGGAGAGGCGGGAGGCGTAGGTGCCGCTGGAGCCACGGAAGCAACAGCGGCAAATGCCACGCTCTTTGGCGACGTCATTCAAGGCACATTGGAGCTATCGAATGTAGACCTCACCCAACAGTTCTCCGACCTCATTGTCGCCCAGCGTGCTTTCCAAGCGGGGTCGCGTGTGATTACCGTATCGGACTCAGTGATGGAGGAGATTGTGAATCTCAAGCGCTAACCATCTAGCTCTCTAAATTAAAAAAACAAAAAAACAATATGCCAGCCAACGAAGCAGATACAGCCACCCCAAACTTTGCCGCTCCAAAAAAATCCGGCAATTCCATGATGCCGATTATAGCCGTAGTAATTCTCGTTCCGGCATTGGTTTACGGAGTCATGGATTTTGTCATTCTCCCCAAGCTCAAAGCTGCTGCGGGCACAGCCAAGCATGCAGATGATCATGGCGCAAAGACTGCGAAAACAGTATCCGCCTTGGGCGAGCACAATGCGGATTTTGGATCCCTCGTTGTGAATCTCTCTGGATCAGGGAGTTCCAGATACCTGCGCACGAGCTTTAAAGTGGCAAGTGCGGATGCCAGCATCGGCAATATCATGAAAGAAAATGAATCTCCTCTCCGCGATGCAGCGATTACGATTCTTTCTTCCCAGCCAGCTTCAGCACTCGATAACCCAAGTGGACGAGAAGCAGTTCGCAAGCAACTCATTGCGAAGTTCAACAGCCTTCTTGGGGCTGAAGTCATCGACCAAATTTATTTCTCCGAATTCGTTATTCAGTAATCGCGCGGCTCACACCGCCCAATCACTCTCAAACTTGCCATGGCAGGACCACTCAAACAATCTGATATAGACCGGCTTGTCGCTGAAGCTGCTGAATCCTCAGCGCCTTCAGTGTATCGCTTCGATGGATCTCGCTTTCCGAACGCAGCCCAAGTCCAACCGAAGGCGTTCGATTTTCGCACTCCCATCCATCTGGCAGAAGCGGAGATACGTCGTATTCGGACGATTCACGCAGGCTTTATCTCGACAATTTCCGCGCGTTTTTCATCGCTTCTTCGCGCCGACATGAGCCTAAAACTTTCGAAACTCAGCACAATGCCCTATGCAAAGTTTGCTGAGTCAATGAAGAACCCGACTCATATCTCTCTCTTCAAAGTCGATCAACTTCCCGGAATCGGAATCCTAGAAATTCATCCCCGATTGGCCATCAGCATGACAAACCGCATGCTCGGAGGTCGCGGCAGCACTTCGGACGAGGAGCGCTACCTCACTGAAATTGAAATCGCTCTCCTTGAGGAAATTGTCGATATTATTGTCAACGAGTGGTCGCGCCAGTGGAAAGACGAACGCCAATACAATGGGCGTCAAATCGGCCACGAAAACAATCCCCGCTTCCTCCAAGCCTGTTCGAATGATGCGATCATGCTCGTCCTCACAATCGAGGCCCTCGCCAGCGACAGCGTGGAACTCATCCAAATTGCTGTACCTTACAACATGTTGGAACCGATCGTGAAGAATATGCACAGCCGCCGTTCACGCGACCTGCAGATCCAGCCCGATATCAAGCCCCAGCAATGGCGCAGTTCTTACAACCAAATCTCCGTTCCTCTCATCGCCGATTGGGAAGTCCCCGGTGCCAACGTGAGCGATGTTCTTCGGCTTCGTGTCGGGGACATCTTGGAAATGCCAAAAACCACTCTTAATAACACCCGTATCCGAATTGCCAACGCACCACGCTTTAGCGCGCAAGCAGGCTGTGAGAACGGCCATGTCGCCATCCAGATCACTTCTGAAATTCAACCCGCCCAAAAACAATGAGCACTATCAACGAAGCTAAAAACCTTTCTGTCATCCTCGACGTTAAAGTCGATCTCACTGTCCGCATCGGCTCCTGCATGCTGCCTATGAGAGATGTCGTGGAGCTTGGAGAAGGCGCTGTGCTTCAACTCGACCAACTCGCTAGTGAACCCGTCGGGCTTTATGTGAACGACAAACTCATCGCCCGTGGTGAAGTCGTTGTGGTTGATGAAAATTTTGGGATTAAAATCACTCAGATCGTCGGAGACGCGGCATGAGGGGACCTGCGTGGAGGCTTGCCACCTTGGCGATCCTCGCGTGTTTCCATATCTCATCGTTCGAAGTTTACGCGGAGATTACTGATTCGGTATCGGCTGAAGGAGAAGTATCCACCTCGACAGATTCGACC
>CANMQB010000053.1 GCA_947499885.1 Spartobacteria bacterium | reverse complement strand
TGAGGCTGCTGAATTGGTGTTGATTACTACTGACATATCCTTTGTCTTTCTTGTGTGCGAAGTCCGTTTCGCTGTCGGGCCGTTTTGGTTCAGTGTTCGACCTCACTGGGGGAGATTGTCTCCGTTGGGATTTTAATCGTCAAAGACATGTTCGACCTTTAGAAGTTTTTTAAAAAAAATCAGAGAATTGCTTAAAAGCTCTGCAAGCAGTCATTGTTTAAAGATGAATGAAATTCGACCCAATGTCTCTCTGACTCTTATCGCAAGGGACGAAGAAGCTCACATTGAGAGATGTCTCAAATCCGCAGCAGGGCTTGCTGAGGAGATGATTGTCATGGATACGGGATCGAGTGACAGAACCAAGGAAATCGCTGTCGCGTGCGGTGCGAGGGTATTGGACTTTAAGTGGATCGATGACTTCAGCGCTGCGCGCAATATGGCACTTGAGGCGGCTCGAGGAAGATGGATTCTTGTTTTAGATGCGGATGAATACCTGCCAGCAGCCAGTATTCAAGCCATTCGAGCGCTGACTTCGAGTGCACATACAGCGGATCGTGCTTATCATTTAGTGAATAAAAGCACAACGGATGGGGGACGCACGGGCGTTTCAGGACTAATCGTTAGACTTTTTCCAAACGATCCGCGCGTGCGCTACGAATGGCCTGTTCACGAGCAAGTGGTCACAAGCCTGCATCGAGCAAATATCCCGATTCTGAACACCCAGATTGAAATCCTTCATACTGGTTATTCAAGTCCTGAAGTGAACGCGACAAAACAGGAACGCAATCTACGGATTCTTGAAACCATAACCAGGAATGGAGAGAAAGCACATCCGATGGCATTGTTCCTTAAAGGAGGTGCATTAATGGATTTGCAGCGCACTGCAGAGGCTCTCTCAGTCTATTTTCAATGTAAGGAAGAGACGTGCTCTGGCGATAGCATCCACGAAGCCTCACTGGTGCGCATTGCATCGTGTCTAGCGGATTTCAATCGATTCCAGGAAATCCGCAACATTCATCCAGCTAGTCAAGAAGAGGATTGGCATCCCGAACTCCTTCTCCTCAGGGGTCAGGCTGAGATTGCACTTGGAGACGTAAGGATGGGCTTGGCTTTTCTCCATCGCGTTTTTGAATCTCCATCACTCCCCCGCTTACCAGCGTTTGATCCCGTGCGAGTAAAAATCCGCGCTCTGATGTCCATCGCTACAATCTGGGAAAAGTCTGTTCCTGCACGGTCCGTCGCGATGCTTCAGATGGCCTCTCATTCGATTCAAACGGGTAGGGAGCTTAGTCTGTCTGAGGTTTTGTCAGCGGAAGAAAGCTGATCATTTGCTCCAAAATCAGAGGCTCAGCGTTTCGTGATTCTCGGCAGTGTTTAAAATGGATGCAACGCGCTTTACGGCTGGTGTTGAAAGCATGTCGGCCCATGAAGAGCGGGTTATTTCAACCGAAGCGCTTGGTAGGATTTCCTGCCAGGCGTCCGTGGATTCAGCAAGATCAGCAGGAAGGATGATTATGGCCGGAATGTCGCAAGCAGAAAAACGATAGTTCTTGAGTATCGACTCATGCCTAGTGGACACCACCGTCGAAACAGAATGGGGTTCCATCCGCAGAACGGGGGTTGATCGTTTGAGTGCTTTTTTCATGGAGTCCAGCCATCCTTTGGGCTTGTCCGTTTGAGGAGGCTGGGAACCGATCAAGACCAAACGAGGAAGCGAACGCCCTGCAGCTTGAAGTTGCCGGGACATTTCCAAGGCCACGATTGCACCAAATCCAAACCCGGCGAGCTGAAAATCTTGGAGTGGAGCATCCTCAAACAAAGCCGCTATGTATTGGGCAGCGGCGCTTTCAATCGAGGGATGGCAGGCCTCGGGATTCAAAGCTCCTCTCGCGGCGATACCAATGACCCGACGAGATTTTCCAAGAGCGCCAAGAAGATCGGCGTAGGAATCCGTGAGACCATCCGCCGGATGAACAAGAACCAGAGTGCTGCCGATTCCTTTCGGGCACAATTCAACAAGTGGCGCCCAAGCAGATTGGACCGGACTCTTGGCTGCGGGGATGGACTGAGCACCCCTTGCGACTACGGCGACCTGTTGATTGGTGGTAGGCTGAACAGGCTGGGGCAGGGCAGGTTCATCAATCCAACCGGCGCGATTCAGAAGCCACTGCTTCAGACAGACAGCATTAGAAACCTGATTGTCCGAAATGGCGTAGATCGCATGCGTAGCGACGAAGAAATCCAACACTAGAGGGAAAACTTCAGAAGCAAATTGAATTTGAATCGCCGATGGAATGCCAAGAGCCTTGCGGGAACCACTCTCCAAATACACATCGCCGTCCCAGTCCCTCCAGGCATTGAGACCGCTATCGAAGCCAAGCCTGCCACTGGCATCCGGCACGTTTTTCCAACCCGGGAATTTAAGAAAAAGGCGCCCGACATAACCGGAAGGAACTTCAAGTCCGTCGGCATCGGCGATGACTGCTTCGCTTTCGGAGGTCGGTTTTCCCGCAGGCAGACGCAAGGCGTTCTTGCGAACAACGCCCCCAAGACCGAGACCGCACAGCGAAGCAGGACTGAAAAAAACAACCTGCCTGAGAGAGTCAGGGCCGTGCTTTTGCCAAACTGTTGCAGCGGAAAGAAGGGGAGAACCGGCCTCGACTGCGACACATCTGAGAGTCGGAGAGCAGGGTTCGCCTTCGTGTCCCCAATCTGCAGCCTGGTTTGCCCACTCTGGGGTTGTGAGACGCAGATGAGTGACTGGAGCTGCTGCAGAGTCCACCATGTCGTAACCGGCCACGTAGGCAGTACCGCCAG
The DNA here is from genome assembly GCA_947499885.1 of Spartobacteria bacterium. GTDB lineage: Bacteria > Verrucomicrobiota > Verrucomicrobiia > Chthoniobacterales > Terrimicrobiaceae > UBA967. Next base: position 9,352 of record CANMQB010000053.1, on the reverse strand, counting down.
CAAGGAGGGGGATGAGCCATTCATCAAAGAACGCTCCTCCACCCGGCATCGAACGGACAAGAAATGTATGGCCCGGCTGAAAATCGAGAATCCTTGCGCCCTCCAAGGCTGAAGAAACCAGCATGCCGTGAGTTAAGGCACGTACCAAGGGTGGGGCGCCATCTGAATGGCCTGGCATGGTCGCCGCAAGTTGATCGGACTCGATTTTGCGGTTTTCTGGGGATGCGGGTTCGAGCGTTTCCCAATCTTGGTCGATCGTGATGCGCCGGCGAGTACCGGGATCGATGGCCGCAGCACTTGCCCCATCGCAGAAGACAAGGGCCACATCATGCGCGGCCAGCGTCGATTCAACCCACTCAGCAGGTGCTGTGGGGTCGATAGCCAGACACGAATTTCCAGCCTTCCAGGCACCCAGCAGCGCAACGCTGATCCATGCCGAAGGAGAAAGAAAAAGCGCTGCATGCCAACCGCCAGCTAGGCCGGTCTGCGCAAGATGCGCTGCCAGCTTATCCGATAGGGCATCCAACTCCGCATAGGTCATCTCGTAATCCCCAAACTTAACAGCGATGGCATCGCCACTTCGTTCCACCACCTTACGAAAGGCTTCGATGATCGAAGCGGGTTGCTGGCCGATTTCAGGGCCATGTGACCAGTCGCGAAGTTGATGGATCTCTTCAGGGAGCAAGACCGGCAAGCGACTCACCGGCTTGGTGAGATTTTCAGGAAGGGCGCCGAGAATTTCTACCATGCGGGAAAGGAAATCTTTGAGGAGAGCCTCTGAACCAAAAGGACCAGTGAGCGAAAGCTCGAGGCGCGGACCGGGGCGCGCCTCAAGCACCAAGCCTGGCAGAGTCGCCGGCTGAAGCTGCGCATCAAAATTGATCCAACGCGGCAGAGCGGTATGAATGATGTCGTTGATCGAGGATCCCCTCCACGCAAAGGTGGCAGATATTTCTCTTTGGGAAAAATCCAGACCTGCAGCGCCTAGGGCTTCATCGCCAGCGATCCAGATATTCTCAGACATGGCATCGGTAAGAGCCTGCTCGGCATCGAGCCAGTCCCCCACAGATCCAGTCCATGAATGAACAACAGGAAGCCAGTTTTGAAAAAAGCCAAGCTCGGTCGAGTCTGCCCGCGCATCAAAAAGATTGAGCATGACGTTGCCTGTCGCCCCAAAACGTCGGAGAAGAAGGGACCAAAGACACCGAAGCGCGAGGCTCTCTTCCAGATCATGATTCAGACAGAACTTGGAGAAGGCAGAGGTCTTTTCACGATGGAGAAGAAGGGAGGCGCGCACTTGCGTGCGATCTCCAAAGCGAGGCTGCAAGGAGATAGGAGCCGTGGCGTCTTTTAAAAATTCGTTCCAACCTTTAGGCTCAAGAGGAACTAGCGGACCTCCTGCAGGAGCCAGAGGCGACTGGCCGAGCGTGAGAAGGAGATCAAGGAGAACCCGGGTGATCGAAAACTCATCAAGGAGGAATGAAGGAGTCGTCAGGAGATAGTGACCTGAACCGCCAGGGAGGCGGATTTCGTGAAAGCGGATGAGAGGGGTAGCGATGGGTTCAAAATCGGCGAGGGCGTCAGCGGCAAGAAGAGCATTCCATTTCGAAGGAATTTCCTCGGGGGGGATGCTCTGCCAATCAAGGGCAATCCAATCCAAATCGGCCTTATCGACCTCACGCACTGTGACGCCGTCGGCTGATTTCATGAACGCAGAGCGGAGGATAGGGTGCCTTTGGCCCACGATCTGCCAGGCCTGGCGAAGAAAATCCGCGTTGGTACTTTCACCGAAACTGATGGAGACTTGCAAATGAGCTCCCGGAGCAGTGGGGGCGCTCTGGTAGCGGTGGTAAGCCGCTGCCTGCATCGGATTCGCTGGGTATTGCCTCATGCTATGATCGAGATTTAAAGCCCACTATCAGTGACCGCACCAGTGGATGCCGTAGAAACAAGCTTGGCGTATTTGGCGAGGACGCCACGTTGGTAGCGCGGCTTGGGTTTCTTCCACTTCGACAAGCGGGTCGCAATTTCCTTCGCCGAAAGATCAAGGGAGAGCGAATGTTTCACGCCATCAATCGTAATGGTGTCGCCATCTTGCACGATAGCCAATGGCCCGCCATCAAACGCCTCTGGAGTGATGTGCCCCACAACGAAACCATGAGTGCCACCGGAGAAACGTCCATCTGTGATCAAGGCGACATCCTTACCAAGACCGGCACCCATCACAGCGCTAGTCGGGGAGAGCATTTCACGCATACCAGGACCACCACGCGGCCCCTCGTATCGGATAACGATGACGTCTCCCTTATTGATTTTATTGGCGAGGATCGAGGCGAGAGCTTTTTCCTCCGACTCAAAAACGCGGGCGGTGCCGCTGAATTTCTCGCCTTCCTTGCCACTGATCTTCGCGACCGCGCCATCGGGAGCGAGGTTTCCCTTAAGGATCACGAGATGGCTGTCCTTTTTAATCGGATTCTTCAACGAGCGAACAATCTCCTGGCCTTTCGGATAAGCTTTAAAGAGGGCGAGGTTTTGCTTGAGCGTTTTTCCCGTCACGGTGAGGCAGTCTCCATGCAGCAGACCTTCGGCAAGCAGCGTCTTCATGAGAGGAACAATGCCTCCGATGGCAACCAACTCTGACATCAAGAAACGTCCGCTGGGTTTTAGATCCGCGAGCACCGGCACACGACGACCAATTCGGGTGAAATCCTCCAGCGTCAGTTTGATTTTTGCGGTGTGGGCGATCGCCAGCAGGTGAAGAACCGCATTGGTGGAACCTCCAAGGGCGATGATCACAGTAATCGCATTTTCGAGGGCCTCCTTGGAAATGATATCCGAGGGCAGAATACCTCGCTTGAGCATATTCAAAACGGCGGCACCGGCATTGCGGCAATCTGCATTTTTCTGGGGTGATACGGCATTTTGCGCGGAGCTGTTGGGAAGGCTGAAGCCCATCGCCTCGATGCCAGAGGCCATGGTATTTGCGGTATACATGCCACCGCAGGAACCCGGACCAGGAATGGCATTCGCCTCCACATCGTGCAGTTCTTTTTTGGAAATTTTATTGGCAGCGCACTGGCCGACCGCCTCAAAAACCGAAACGACGTCGAGTTGGCGTTTGGCGAGGCAGCCGGGAAGGATCGTTCCACCATAAACAAAAACCGCCGCGCGATTCATTCGAAGAATGGCCATGATGCAGGCCGGCATATTTTTATCACACCCGCCAATAGCCACAAAGCCATCAAAGCCCTGACACCCCACGACCGTCTCGATGGAGTCAGCAATGACTTCGCGGGAGACAAGGGAGTACCTCATTCCCTCGGTGCCCATCGAGATACCATCTGAGATCGTGATGGTATTAAAAATCGTCGCCTTACCACCTGCGGAATCGATTCCCAAAGAGGCTTCGCGGGCGAGCTGATCGATATGCATGTTGCAGGGAGTCACCATGCTCCATGTCGAAGCCACACCGATTTGGGGTTTTGAAAAATCACTCTCCTTGTATCCGACGGGGTAGAGCATCGCCCGACTCGGCGCTCGGTTGGGACCGTCAAAAACAGCGGAGGAAAAAGGGCGCATGGAAGATTGAGACTTGGACATAATTTGAAGGAAAAAATCAGGAATTAAAAATCTTACTGACGAACATTATTTCGACTTCGTTCCTTGAAGAAAAGGCATTTCCGAGCAGCACATGAGCGGGAAAATACTCTCCACACTTTACAAGCCCCCTCGGAGGTGTGGATTCTGCACTCCTACACATGACATTTCTTGACCGCTTTGAAAAAATGCTGGGCCGTTTTGCGGTTCCCGGACTCATTAGATACGTCGTCGCGCTGAATGCACTGGTTTTCATCCTAGTGACGCTGGATCCGAACTATATCCAAGTTCTCGAACTTGATCCTACCGCAGTCCGGAACGGCGAAGTTTGGCGGGCCTTCACTTGGATTTTTATTCCCGAGACGATGAGTTTTTTCTGGATCTTGTTTTATTTGATATTCACTTGGTGGCTGGGCGACATGCTGGAAGAGAGTTGGGGAGCTTTCCGACTGAACGCTTATTATTTTCTGGGGATGGCGCTCTGTATCGCATCCGCGCTGATTTTTGGAGCAGCAGGAGGGAACTTTTTCTTAAATCTCTCACTGTTTTTAGCGGCCGCCACACTCGCCCCAAATTTTGAAATCCTCCTTTTCATGATCTTGCCGGTGAAAATGAAGTGGGTAGCACTTTTCAGCCTCATCGTTCCAGCCGGCTACCTGCTGTTTGGACCGTTGGACATGAAAATGATGGTTGTGATGTGCCTCGGCAACTATCTGGCGTTTTTTGCACCAGCATTTTTCAAAAACCGAGCGGAGTTGCAAAAAACCGGGGAACGCCGCAAGCGGTTTGAAAAGGCATCGAATGGCGAGCAGACTGTCCACTGCTGCGAGGTCTGCAAGATCACAGAAACCTCCCATCCGGATGCAGAGTTCCGCGTCTCAGCGGATGGCCAAGAATACTGCACCGACCACCTCCCCTCGAGGACTTCTCGGGAGTAAGGAGACTTTACTAGAATCCTGCCACGAGAGCGGGAATCTCATGCAGTCCGCGGATGGTGTGGTGCGGCTTGACGTCAGCGTGCTCTTCGGATCCGGAAACTTGAAGCCAGACGGCGGCAGCAAGCTGGGAATTGAGGGCGCCTGCGATATCGCGCTCAAGGCTGTTTCCCACCATGACAGCGCGATCGCGAGAAACTCCGATCTCACCAAGGAGAATGTCAAAGATTTCAGGGCGAGGTTTGCCGATCCCGTGCTCGCCCGAAACGGCAATCGCATCAAAGTATCCAGCGAGCCCAGATGCGGCGATTTTTTCCCTTTGCAAATCGGGTGCGCCATTGGTGAGTAGAGCGATTTTGTAGTTTGGCTTGAGACGAACAAGAGTTTCCACCGCATCGGGCATGAGACGCTGCAATTGGCGACGCTGAGTGCTGAAGTGGGAAGAAAGCTTTTCCGCAGCGTCCTCATCCACATGACCCTGTGACCTAAGCGCAGCGCTGAAAACAGCAACCCTGTATGTGTGCGCCCACTCGCGAAGTTTGATCAATTCTGGCTTGTCCCCCTCGAAATGTCCCCAGAGGCACTCGTGAAAGCTGATGCCGATGGATTTGACATAGTCGTAGCAAGGACCCTGCTGCCAAAACTCGAATCCCACTTTTTTGACATCGGCAAGAAAAACCGAGCTCTCGACGCCAGCACATTGTGAAGCCATTGCTGCGGTAGAGGCCAGCGCCTCCTTCGAGGCGGCCTCGTCCACAATCAAGGTATCATCCAAATCAAAGAGAATTGCATCGATAGACATACCCTACCCCATTCCACATCTCACAGGCCGATGTCGATCACTGAAACATTTTTTCTTATCGAGCAGCGTCGAAGAGACTCCCAATAAATCCAAGAATCTCCCGCTTGCCATCGCGGGTTTTTGAGGAGGTCAAAAAAACGTCGGGAGTGGCTGAATGAAACGCCATGAGGGCTTGGAGGAAGGAATCCGTATTTTTTTTCACATGCGAGGGCTTGAGCTTGTCAGTTTTAGTGAACACCAAGGCGAAGGGACGCTCGACCTCGTCAAGCCATTCCAGAAACTCGAGATCGATTTTCTGGGGCTCGTGGCGCGAGTCCAATAACACAAAGACACGCTGAAGATTCGGCCTGTCGGCAATGTACCCGGCTATGATTTCCTGAAACGCGACGCGATGGCCCTTGGGGACCTTGGCGTAGCCGTAGCCCGGAAGATCGACCATGCGGAATGACCCATTGATTTTGAAAAAATTAATGAGTTGCGTGCATCCTGGCGTCTGAGACACGCGGGCAAGCCCCTGCTTGCCGGTGAGAAGATTCAAAAGCGATGACTTGCCGACGTTTGAGCGTCCGATGAACGCGAACTCGGGAACCTCATCAAGAGGGCAACCCTCAAGGCCAGGACTGCTCTGAACAAATTCTGCAGAAGTAACGCGCATACGAAATCAATCAATAAACCGGCGCGTGATGTCCCCATAGCTCTCAATGCGGCGGTCGCGAAGGAATGGCCAATGCGTGCGCTGGGTATCGACAGATTCCAAATCGACCTTCACAACAATCACTTCGTCTCGGTCTGATGACGCCTTCGCAATAATCTCTCCGGAAGGATCAGCAGCAAAACTTTGCCCCCAGAACTCGATGCCCTCCCCACCATCTGGAGCCTCGTGGCCGACACGGTTTGGGGCAAAAACGTAGCAACCATTGGCAATGGCATGGCCACGCTGAACGGTTTCCCACGAGGAATGTTGGCGACGGCCGTATTTTTCCTTTTCCTTCGGATGCCACCCGATCGCGGTCGGGTAGAATAAAATCTGCGCGCCTTGAAGTGCAGTGAGGCGGGCCGCCTCGGGATACCATTGATCCCAACAAACGCACACGCCGATACGCCCAAAGCGCGTGTCCCACGCACGAAAACCTAGGTCACCAGGTGTGAAATAAAATTTCTCGTAAAAGAGGGGATCGTCCGGGATGTGCATCTTCCGGTATTTTCCTAGAAAGGTGCCATCGGCATCAATGATGGCTGCAGTGTTGTGGTAAAGACCAGGAGCACGGCACTCGAAAAGTGAGGCCACCAAAACCACGCCGAGATCCTTAGCGAGAACTTGGAAGAGCTCGGTTGTTGGACCGGGAACTGGCTCAGCGAGTTTGAAATACTTGTGGTCTTCGATCTGGCAGAAATAGACGGAAAGAAAGAGTTCTTGGAGGCAGATGATATTGGCTCCCTTTGCCGCAGCCTCTCTCACCCCACGGATGGCAGCAGCGAGATTGGCCTCAACGTCGAGCGAACACGAATTTTGAACAAGTCCGACATGGATTTCAGAATTTGGCATGTGTGAGTGGTATTTTTTTGCGACGACCGAGTAAAGGGCGCTCTGTGTCACATTTTTTCCAGATAGAATCGGCTTGCCTCGAAAAACGCCGCTCCTAAAGATGGAGTATGAAGTCAACACCACGCGGGCCTAAGAGCGCTCAGACTTGGGATAGTCTTTTCTACAAAGCGGCTGATGATTTCTTCATCAGTTGCGAGGGCTCGGCTCTGACCTACGACGATGTTTCCCTTGCCACTCTTTATAGTGAGATTCTTCCCAGGGAAGCCAACTACGACACACTCCTTGCTCCAGGCCTCCACCTGCATCTTCCGGTGGTCTCAGCAGACATGGACACAGTCACCGAGTCCCGTATGGCGATCTCGCTGGCGCTGCACGGCGGGCTCGGCCTCATTCATTACAACATGCCCCCAAAACAGCAGCTTTCGGAGGTTTCCCGCGTTAAGAACCACGTCCATGGATTGATCCGCGAGCCAATCAAAGTCCACCCGGATCAAAAAATTGGCGACGTGCTGAACCTCATCGAGGAGAAAAAATTCACCTTCAGCACATTTCCTGTTGTGGACGAATTTGGACGCCTCCTTGGCCTACTGCCCGGACACTGCGTGCGCGCGCGCTTCGCCTCGCGCAACGTGAGCGAAGCGATGGTGAGTCGGCCATCAGTGCTGACGATTCGAGAGAATGAACTTGGTGGGGATCCGATCGCCCGTGCAGATCGATTTTTTACGGATAACATCGGCATTCATAAACTTCTTGTCGTGGATGAAGAGGACCGCCTGAAAGGACTCTTCACACTGAGCGATATCGAACGGATTTCCCAAGAGCGCTCTCTCCAAACAAAGCCTGCAAGGGATGAAAAATTCCGCCTCATCTGCGGTGCAGCCATAAGCCCTCCGAGGCTTCCAGACGGCTCACTCGATCAGGATTCGCTCCTCGCACATGTCGGAGCGATGGTCGAGCGCGGCTTGGATGCTGTGGCGGTTTCCACAGCTCACGGACACACACGCGGCGTTGGAGAATGTGTGAAGGCCGTGCGCACGGAATTCCCGAGTTTGCCAATCATTGCAGGCAATGTAACGAGCGGAGCAGGAGTCGAGTTTCTGGCTGAATGCGGAGCAAATACCGTGAAGGTCGGCCAAGGCCCTGGCTCGATCTGCACGACGCGAGTGGTCGCCGGTGTCGGCATTCCTCAACTCACCGCGCTGTATGTGTGCTCGAAGGCGGCTGAAAATTGTAACGTCACTCTTTTGGCCGATGGCGGTATCACAAAATCCGGTGACATCGTCAAAGCCCTCACCTTGTCTCATGCGGTTGTTTGCGGAAGCCTCCTTGCTGGCTGCCCTGAGGCTCCCGGACAGATCATGGAAATCAACGGAAAATTTTATAAGCAATACCGTGGCATGGGCAGCCACGCCGCCATGAAGGCAGGCAGCGCGGCCCGATATGGCCATGGCAAGGAGATCAATCGCAAATCAGCGGCCGAAGGGATTGAGGCGCTGAAAGAAGTCTCTGCTCCGGTGGATACTGTTCTTGCCCAATTAGCCGGCGGGCTGCAAAGCGGGATGGGATATCTTGGAGCGTCAAATCTGGGAGAGCTGAGAAGCCATGCGCGCTACACCCGCATCACCTCCTCAGGTCTTCGTGAGAGCGCTCCGCACGATGTAATCGAGGTGAAGACCGGCGACGCGCTGTAGGGCTGCTTTTTCTAATCGGCCTGCTTCGGAAACATCTCGGAGATCAAAGCGGCGTAGCGACTGGTTATAACGTGGCGCTTGAGCTTGAAGGTATTTGTCATTTCGTCCCCCACTTCGAATGGCTTGGGAACAAAGCGCCACGCGGCGATACGTTCGAAAGTTTTGAAGCCATTTGAATGATTGATGAGACTGCGGATATCCTCATCAAGCAAGCGGCATGCCTCAGGATTCGAGGCGAGTTCCACGGCGGTTGTGACCGAAATCCCCGCAATCCGGAAGTGCTCGAGTGATGGCACGACCAAGGCACCAAGAGACTTTTGATCCTGCCCGACGACTATGCATTGGTCCACAAATGGGGATTCCACAAGCCTCGCCTCGATCGGCACAGGCTCGATATTTTCGCCGTTCAACAAGACGATCGTATCTTTTGATCGACCGAGAATTTTGAGGCATCCATTGAATGTCACCATCCCGATATCGCCTGTATTCATCCATCCATCGCGCAGCACGCGGGCAGTGGCCTCGGAATCTTTGTAATAGCCGCGCATGATTTGGGGTCCTTTCACATGGATTTCACCTCGCAGCCCGCGACCTCCGCCCGAGCCACTGGAATCGGGGTAAAGGATCTCACCACTTTGAAGGTCCACGATGCGAATCTCGGTGTGAGGGTAAGGTTCGCCAACGGTTCCGATCACGAGATTGTCCCACGTCCGCACAGCAAGCACGGGCGAGGTCTCGGTCATTCCATAGCCCTCTAACACGGGAATCCCGATGAAGTTGA
>CANMQB010000052.1 GCA_947499885.1 Spartobacteria bacterium | reverse complement strand
ACGGCTTTCGGGTCGACCGATTTGAGCGAGGCTCACTCTAGGCCCGACTGAAAAAACCAAGAAATCTCAATTCGGCCATTGAGCCTTATCAGGCTGGGTTAAACACTTGTACTGAGGCATCGGATGCGGGGATATCGCAAGTCGCAAGCGCCCAAGTGGTGAAGGCTTGGGAGACGTGAGCAGGTTCAAAGCTTGCGATCTCGGGTATTTCGTATGGGTGCAGGGCTCGGAGATCGATTTCAAAAGAAGCTGCTGCGGACTTTGGAATTTTAAAAACGACGATGACCTCTTTTGATTCTTCGATTACAGCCTTCCAGCGGTAGATCGAGCGTGCGCCGGGAATGATGGTGCCACAGGCGGCAGCTTTTTTGTCAACGAGGTTGCGGATGATATCCGCTGCAATTTGTTCGTCAGGGAGCGTTGTGAGCACGAAAAGGATCATGCCGCGACAGGAGCCGGTTCGCGTGTGATCCATCCCCCACCTACGACCACATCGCCGTCATAAAAGACGGCCGCCTGACCCGGAGTGATTGCACGCTGGGGAGTGCTGAGTTGGATGCGGGCCTTACCTCCGGGAAGGGCTTGTAAGATGGCCTCGGTGCCTGGGTGCGCGTACCGGATTTTGACAGTGATGGACTCGTCACCCTTCGGTTCGCCACGAAGCCAGTTTGTGCGATCCACTTCAAAAGTTTCACGAACGAGATCCTCTTCATCGCCAACGATGACTCGGTTTGTCTGCGGGTCGATATCGATGACGTAGCGCGGACGCGGGGACCCTCCCGGCAAACCCTTGCGTTGCCCAATAGTGAACATTTCGATTCCTTCGTGATCGGCGATAAAATGGCCTTGGGTGTCGTAGATACCACCCTTGTGAAACTCCTCTTCCCCGAGGTGGCCTCGGAGAAATGCTTTGTAGTCATTGCCTGGCACGAAACAGATTTCCTGACTATCCACCTTGTCGGCGACTTTCAGACCAAGTTCGCGGGCGATCTCACGGATTTCAGGTTTTTCCATCCCACCGAGTGGAGTGAGTGCGTGCTGGAGTTGGTCTTGGCCAAGGCTGAAAAGAAAATACGACTGGTCCTTTCGGGCGTCGCGGCCTTTGCGGAGAACGGCATGGTTTTCTTGGTGTTCGATGATCGCGTAATGGCCTGTGGCGATGAAGTCTGCCCCGAGCGAGCGGGCCTTGGTGCGGAGATTGCCGAATTTGAGGTGCTCGTTGCACATTACGCAAGGGTTGGGAGTCCGTCCCTTTTTGTATTCGCTGGCAAAGTAATCGATGACGATTTTTTCAAAATTATCCGCCTCATCGACGACGTAGTGAGGAATTCCAAGCTTGTGGGCGACCCCGCGCGCATCCGCGATGGCAGAGGGCCCGCAGCACTTATCCTCAGCGCGAGAGATGCAGTCCTGTGGCCAGACTTTCATTGTCACGCCGATCACGTCCCAGCCGTCACGCAACAAAAGCGACGCTGCGACGCTTGAGTCCACTCCTCCGCTCATTCCGAGCAACACCCTTCTGCCATTACCTTTCATGTGATCGACCATAAGGAGTGTCGGCGACGGCGTCAAACCGCCTGCTTGCTGAGGTGACAGGATTCTTGCGAATGGTCTGGCTTGCGTTTAGAAATGATGTGGCTCTCGTGGGTACGACAAAGCCACCTTATCGCAGATGTTGCGGCTTCCATATGGCTACGGATTTCTCGAATAAAAACAATTTCATCAATCGTGAACTGAGCTGGCTTGAATTCAACCAGCGGGTACTCGATCAAGCATTTGACGAATCAAATCCGCTTCTCGAGCGGCTGAAGTTTCTTTGCATTGTGAGCTCGAATCTTGATGAATTTTTCGAGGTCCGTGTCGCGGGTCTGAAGCAGCAGCAACAGACGGGTTCAACGGATACGGGACCGGACGGCCTTTCGGCAGCCGAGACCCTTGCGAAGGTGAGCGTACGTGCGAGGAGAATGGTCGATGACCAATATCGCTGTTGGCGCGAGCACATCTCTCCAGCTCTCCAAGAACAGAGAATCCGCTTTCACAACTACCCCGAGGTTCCGGAGTCGGAGCGCGCGTATTTTGAAAAATTTTTCTCTGAGACAATTTATCCCGTTTTAACTCCTCTTGCGGTTGATCTGGCACATCCTTTTCCGCAGCTTTTGAACAAGAGTCTGAATGTGATTGTGGAGCTAGAGGGCGAGGATTTGAGCACTGACATTGCTGTGGTGCAGGCTCCGCGCATTTTACCGCGCTTGGTTCCTTTTTCGTCAAAATCGGATGGTGATGACTATGTTTTTCTTGGAAACATCATCCAAGCTCACGTGCAGTCGCTCTTCCGCGGGGTCAATGTGAAGGGAGCCCACCTCTTCCGTGTAACCCGCAACAGCAACCTGTATGTGGACGAGGAGGAGGCCAGCAATCTTCTCCACGCCATCGAGGAGGAATTGCGGAAGGTGAAGCGCGGAGCCGCTGTGCGACTGGAAGTAAAGGATGATTGTCCAGAACATGTGCTGAGTCGGTTGCTCGAGATCTTCAATCTTGAGGAGGAAGATGTTTTTCGAATTGACGGGCCGCTGAATTTCTCCCGCCTCATGCCGCTGGCCTTGCAGTTGGACCGTCCCGATCTGCGCCACAAGCGCTTCACCCCTTGCTCGGTGGTCTCGCTTGACACCGAGGCGGACCTATTTTTTCACATCCGCAAGGGCGATATCCTGCTGCACCATCCGTATGACAGCTTCCAGACAGTCGTTGATTTTCTCGCGCAGGCAGCGGAGGACCCACAAGTGCTCGCGATCAAGCAGACGCTTTACCGTACGAGTTCGGATTCTCCGATCGTACAGGCTCTGATCACGGCGGCGAGGAACGGGAAGCAGGTGACGGCCGTCATTGAGTTGAAGGCGCGATTTGACGAGGCGGCAAATATCCAGTGGGCCCGAATGATGCGCGAGGCCGGAGTGGATGTTGTGTATGGGGTGACCGGACTCAAGACTCATGCCAAAGCGATGTTGATTATTCGCAGCGAGGGCGAGCGCATTCGGCGCTACGCTCACATGGGAACCGGAAACTACCACCCCTCAACGGCAAAAATTTATACGGACCTGAGTTTGCTGACCTGCCGGGAAGAGCTTACCAGCGAGCTTGCAGAGGCATTCAACTGTCTGACCGGTGTGTCACGTTTTCCACCGATGAAGGAATTGCTGGTGGCACCTTGGTCACTTTACGAAGGCTTCCAGGAACTCATTGAGAACGAGATTGGACATGCGTGGGCGGGCAGACCGTGCGGGATTTATGCGAAGGTCAACTCGCTTGTGGAGGAGGGCATCATCGAGGCGCTCTACCGCGCTTCGGCGGCGGGCGTTCCCATTCGTCTCCTAGTGCGCGGCATGTGCGCTATTAAGGTCGGCATTCCTGGAGTGAGCGAGAACATCGAAGTTCGCAGTCTTGTAGGGCGCTTTCTTGAGCACAGCCGGATTTTCCGTTTTGTGAACGGCGGTGAGAACCGCATCCTACTTGGCAGTTCGGATTGGATGCCGAGAAATCTCTTTCGCCGCGTGGAAACCGTTTTCCCTGTCACCGCGCCTGGAATGGTGCGTCATTTGCAGGAGATTTTGGACTGGTTCTGGCGAGACAATGTGAAGGCGCAGGTCATGCAGCCCGATGGCACATATCGATTTCGTGAGTGCCCTGAAGGCGAGGTGCCATTTGACGCGCAAGCTGAATTCCTCTCCGATGCTCAGCGGCGCAGAAAAATTCAGGTAAAGACACTGGAGCGATAAATGTCGTGCCTATTGCAGGGGCCTCGAGGAATTGGTAGTTTCTAGGAATATGCCGAATTACGATTACGAATGTGAGAAGTGTGGAAAGACCTTTGAGGTTTTTCAGTCCATGAAAGACAAAACCTTTGAGACGTGTCCGGAATCCTCGTGTCCGATGGAAACTTGGGGCCAAGGCAAAGTGCGGCGGTTACTGGGAACCGGAGCGGGGCTGATTTTTAAAGGATCTGGATTTTATATTACAGACTATCGGAGCGAAGGTTATAAACAAGCGGCCAAAAAAGATAGCGGGGATACAGGTGGCGCGTCCAAGACTGAGTCAAAGCCTGCTACGCCTGCGACCGCGCCTGCTCCACCACCAAAAACATGAAAATCTGCGCAGCTTGCCAGACGGAGAACGATGATACGCGCGTGATTTGTGCGGAGTGTGGAGACCGCCTCCCGGCTTCGCAACCTGGCTCTGCTGCTACGCTCCCGAAGTCCTCTGTCGGGGCCTCAGCTCCGCCTCTAACAGCTCCGACGTACAAAAAAAAGCCGATTCCGAGAAGGGCTCCCAATTCACCGGGGCGAGTTCTTCGAATGCTCTTTAATCTGATTTTTTTGGCGATCGTTGCAGCTTTTGTTTTTGCTGCTCAACTGGCGTGGCAGGCTCCGGATGTCATCCAGCCGCCTGTGGAAACGAAACCGCCGAGCTCGGACACATTACTGGCTTTTTTCAAAAAGGCTTCTGCAACGCCTGGCGGCGCTTGGATGGCGAGCGAGGAATCCATCAATTCCTACCTCATGGAGAATGTGCGACCTGCCCCTCTGAACGCGCCATTCGGAATCGAGATCAAATGCAGGCGTTGCTTTGTGGAATTGAAAGAGGAGGAGATGGACTTTGTGATGGAACAATCAATAGGCGACTATCCGCTCTATTTTTCTCTCAACCTCGTGCCCTACTCAGAAGGTGGCGAGCTGAAGGTTCGCTTCAGCGGGGCCAGCCTTGGAAGGTTACCTATACCGGAACAACTCACCCCGTTTTTACTTGGCCTTTGGCGTCCTTGTTTCGATTCGCTCGGTGAGATTGTGGATACTTTGGATTCTGCCAGTTCGGCTTCGGTTACCCCAAAAAGCCTCCTCGTTCGATGGCCTGGAAAAGGCGAATCCTAAAATTTGGTCTAGCTTGGCTTGGGGCTTGCATTTTTTTAAGTGGCCTTTTTTTGGCGGGTGCCGCCGAGCCTCGAGTTGCAGGTGAAGGATCGAGCCGGAGTGGAGTATTTGTCGCCTTTTCCCAAGATCGGGAAATTCGAAATAAAATGCTTCGTGCTGCGGAATCCGCTCTCCTCGAATGGGGAAAATTTTATAGCACCAAGGCCAGTGGAAACGCTCCGATTATTCTGAATGATAAAACACGATCGGCGATTCCGAGGGGGGGGAGATCGGTCGTTCCCTTGATCTTTGAAACGGAGGCGGGCATGAAGGTGCAAGTCGATCTCTACGACGAGGCCGCGATTGGCAGTGGGGCATTTGATGCCGGGGTCTTCGCTGCGCTGGCGCTTCATGCCATGCACGGCGACCGCCCTCCCCGCGCCGGTAGTGCCTATGCTGAGCCTCCTGGGTGGTTTATCGAAGCGCTTGCGGAGGAGTTACGCCGATCGAGGGAGGGGATGCCGGATGGTTTGTACTCGGCTTTGATCCAGAGCAGACGGCCTCCGGACTTGGCCGTATTTTTCAAACAGAAGCCTCAGATACTAGATGCGACTTCGATCGTCCTTTACCGGGCCCAAGCTGTTTCCTTGCTCCGCATTTTAAAAATGGCGGATGGTTTTAAAAATGGTTTTGCGACCCTGCTCAAGGATCCTGCTTTTTCGAAGGGCGAATGGGATCCGCTGCTTGAGGCATTTCCCTCCCTGGGCAGTCGAGCAGATTTTCTGAAGCGCTGGACATTGGATATTGCACGTAGCTCGATGCCACCGCGGCGCGCCTCTCTTACCGTTGAGCAAAGTGATCGAGAGCTTGCCGATATTTTAAAATCGGTTGGTGGCCCAGAGAAGGTTACAGAGGCGGCCCGCTCGAATGGAGGAGCTTATCGCCTGCGAGAATGTGCCGTGCAGTTTTTTAATTTGGAATTTCGATCGCATCCACTCTTCCAGTCGATTTTGGAGGAGTATCGAAACATTTTTACACTTCTTTCTCGCAAGCCGAAGGCTTCCGTCTCTGCTCAAATTGCAGATCTAGAAAAAATCCGCCATTTGCTTGTTCAACGTTCCAAGCAGATCGCTGATTACTTGAATTGGGTCGAGGTTACTCAGCTTGACGCCCCGAAAAGCTTGATTCAGGACCAGACTAAAGCTCCTCATTTTTTGCTCCGCCATGATCCTTACTCGCTCTTTCTTGACAGCTTGGAAGAGCGAGGATGGTGAACGTCTCGTCTGCAGCAAAATGAAATTGAATGGTGCAAGTAAGCTGATAAATAATGATTAGATGAAGGTTCCGCTTTTAAAGACAGCCGATCAAATTGCTATCGTCGAGACGCGTAATGTGGTGGAGGAAGGCATTCTACAATCTTCTGAAACGCGCAACCTTTCATTAGAGATATTTTTGAATGACTTTTTGCTTAAACTTGGCCAGTCCAATTTTCATGTCTTGGGCGTGGTGATTCAGCTTCTCACTCGTAGTAAAGTTCGTGTGGATTTCCGTGATTACAACATCCGCCTAGAGTTGGGTGCTGGGGAAAAGCCCATGGAACGTCCTCAGGCCGTGGCTATCTTTGACGATTACATTGTACGAAGTCAAAAATCAGATGGCGACAAATCGGCTGAGCTCACGCAAAAAATCATGGTTCAGGCGCCCAGAATTTCGCTCCCGAAGGCGCGCCCATCGTAGATTTTTAAGCGCCCGTGCCGGTGCGGCGCTTTAGTTCCGTCCGCCGAGTTGTTTGGATTTCTTTTTCCAATCCATCTCTCGCAGCTTGGCGGCTGGCGAGTTCTTGAAGTCGGGCGGATTGGAGGGTGTCGCGTTGTGAGAGAAGAGCTACGACTTCGTCGCGAGCTTGGGTGATGAGTGGTTCGATAGCTTTGGCTTCGGCGCTGTCAGGGGTTTGCAAGAGCACGGTCTCAAAGGGTTTCACGGCGTCGCCCAGCCAGCGGATGACGCAGTCCGCCCGTCGAGCGGTGGCGATGTTATCCGAGAGAGCAACATCGCTGGCGGCAATTTTTTTAAGGTATTGGATGGACTCGTTTGCGGTTGGGGTCAGGACAGCGACTTGATAGGGGTTCCTCGAAGTATCAGGCACGTGCTCGATGGAATCTTTAGGAGTGCTAACGGGGATGGCCTTTGCGACTTGCGGCTCTTTTTCGATAGTTTTTTCGGGTTCAGGCGTTGGAGTTTGTGAGGGCTTGGGAGACTCGGGCAGAGGGATGAGAGCGATTGCGGAGGGCTTCATCGCCTGTGGCGCTGGAGTGGCAGTAGGAGCGGGTTCGGGTCGTTCCAGCGAAGCCATCGGAGTGGGAGTCGCCGTTAGTTCGGGAGTGGCAGAAATTTCTTTTGTAGGAGGTTCGGGAGTCTGTGCTTGAACGAAATCAAAGGAAGGAGGTGTTTCCAAGGGTTCCAAGTCGAGAATGGGAGGCGCTGGTTTCGTGAGAAGTGGCACTGATGAGGAAGCGACTTCAGATTCTTGGGCTCGGGTGGGCGGGAGAACAGGCTCGGGCGCGTCAGCCGGCTCATAAGTACTCGAAGTGTCCGCCTCTAAGGGCAGACCAAGATCTTGGAGGAGTTCGTTCGTTTCGGGCTGGGAGGATTGAGTTGGCGGCTTGGCTAGGAGCTCATTGCCTGGAGGATCAAAAAACATTTCGGGCAGAGGCGTCTCAAAATCGACTTTCTGGATTTCAGCCAAGAGGGCCGCATTTGCGTTTTTTTTATTTTTGCTGACGCGAATGAAGCGGGGGTCGTCCCATTGTCCGAGAAAGCGGCTGGGATCGAGAAAGAGGGGCGGAGCTTGGTCAGGCGAGTATCGGCGAGGATCGCTGATGGCGCGCCGCATGACGTCGCCCGAGATTCGCAGCTCCGAGCCAGGGGAGGTTTTTCTGAGAAGCTCTGGCAGGTAGGGGAGCGCCCGCACGGCAAATCCCTTGAATGGGTTTAGCACATTGGCACTGGGATGATCGGCTTTGAAATCTTGGATCGCTTGGAGACTGCCGCCCGAAAGGACATTGCTGAGGTTGAGGCGGAGGGGCGGGACGAATTTGCGAGCGGCGGTGCCTGCGATCGGGCTGTACTGGCGCGGAGGGAGGCTGTCGAGGAGGGCAAAATAATCGAGTTGTCCGTTTCGACCCCCTTTTTGAACGAGGTTGTGGTAGAGGTCGTCCATCCGTCCTGCATAAGGGCGCAGGAAAATCCCATCGCTTACGAGATGTTGGCCTACTTCGGCGACATGGATGCGGTTGAAGAGGCTTTGAAGTTCCTCGAATTTTTGCCCAGTCATGCCGATGCCGCGTTGGGACTCTAGAGCCTGTGCACGTGCGGCTTCGAGCGGTACGATCCATGATGGAAGATCGCGATCCAGAGCGATAGGCCTGCCTCCTGCACCAATGAGAGCGTCGATATTGCGGAAGTTGCCACCTGTGAGCTTGGATCCATCGAAGACAAGAATATCTGCCGGCGGAAGTTTCGCGGCCGTGGACTCCTGCTCGGTTCGATCCGGGTTTTCGGAAAGGAAAACTTGGGCCAAGAGATCGAGAGAAGCGGGAGGAAGGCTGGGGAGGAGGCGATCGAATTTGGTAAGGAGGACGATGGAAAGGGCCGCTTGGATGGTGCGCAGGCGATCGACATCTGGGAGCTGCTGGGCAGCGCGGGCGAGGCCGATGGCCGTAGCCGAGCTCTGCTGCAAAGCGGAGGGATTTTGTTCACGTATCGTCGTGCCGTTCTGAGCTCGGAGGTCGGGAAAAATGGTAAGGGTCGCCACAACCCCAAAAACGAATATCCAGATTTTCTGTCCCCTCGCGGCCGAGCTTTTTCGCAGGAGATTTTTTTTCATCTCAGTAACGAGCGTCCGGGTCATCCCGGGTGCGGCGAATCAGTAGTTGCACTGCAGGGTGATGATCTCCCCGCATTGGCAAGTGATGACGATGTGGCCGATGCGACCTGCGCTATCGGGAATGAGTTCGACTTGTGGATCTGCAGTTCCTGATGCGGAGATCGATTCGGGTAGGATTTGTTCTTCGATCTGGATGCTTTCTGGGTGTACGTGAGCGGGCGTAATCGGCGGGAACGTTGTCGAAGAGGAGGTCTCGGAGCGGCGACTGGAGGAGGCAGCTGCGAGTGGACGACCTTGGAGAAAATCCTTCATCGGGCGGTAGGCTTGGGAGTTTCCGGAGTAGCTCCGGGGCTTGGTGAGGGAGTCGGTGTGGGCGCGGACTGGGTGAGCGAGAGGCTCACGGTGAGGCGCTGGTTATCTTCAGACTCGGATGGGATGTCGGGGAGCGGTTGGGAGTCACCAAATCCGGCGATGCGTTTCATTTTTTCGGGGGTCATGGCGTAGTACTCCATGAGTCGGCGGGCGGCATTGGCGCGGTCCGAGCTGAGCTCCCACGGGGTATAGTTTTTATTGGAACCAAGATCAAGGCCCTTGGGGGTGTGACCTTCCAGATAGACTTGGAAGTTGTAGCGTTGGACGAGCCAAGCGAGATTTTGGAAGACGAAGTTTCCCCATTCCGTGAATTCGATCGTGTTGTCTTTGAAGAGGGGTTTTTTTGAGCGGTTGTAAATCTGCATTTTGAGCCCATCGTCTGTAATAGTGACATCAATCGGCTTTTTATCTTCATCGTTGACGTTGAGAAGGCGGTTGAAATCACGGGCGATAGCTCGGAGGAAGCCTTGATTCTCGGTGTGGGTCTGGTCGTTTAAGGAGGCATCCTTGCGGGTGGCTTGGATTTCTTTTTCCATCACGCCCCAAGTTGTTGGCCAGTTTTTGTTTGTGGGATCCTTGAAGTAGAGAGAGGTGTAGATGAGGATTTCCGGCTTGAAGTTGGCGATCCACAGAACGAGAAAGAGAGCCATCATGGACGTAACAAAGTCCGCGTAGGCTACTTTCCACGCCCCGCCGTGGTGTTCATGTTTTTTCTTGGCCATGGAGATTAGTTGGCGGAGGTACCGATACTTTTCACCATTTCCTCAACGGCTTCTGATGTGGGCTGGAAAGCTGGATCAATCGCGCGACGGGCGGCTTCTACGGCCATGACTGGCGCCATGCCCCCGGTGAAGCCGAGAACACCCTTCATGATGACGGCGTAGTATTGAAGTTCGTAAACGTTGTTGAGTTTGATACGGGCCGCGAGCGGGTTGATGAAGCCGTAAGCTCCGAGAACGCCCAAGAATGTGCCGACGAGGGCGGAAGCGACTTTCTGACCGACTTTCTCAGGGCCCATGGCAATGGCGGCCATGGTGTTGATAATGCCCATGACGGCGGCGACGATACCGATACCTGGGAGGGAGTCCCCGACAAGGTTCAGGATATGGATGGGTTGCACGGCGTCTTCTTCTTTGGCTTCGAAGTCTCCGTGGAGGAGTCCACCAAGTTGCTCAGGCTTGAGGCGACCGTCGATCACGGGTTTCAAGCTGTTGGTCAGGAATTCCAAACGTTCGTGATCATTGATGAATGATGGATATTTGGAGAGGATCGGACTGTCTTTTGGAGCCATGATGTCGTCTTCGATGGCGATGAGACCGCCGCGCCGTGCTTTGCTGAACAATTCGTAGAGGAGTTTCAGGAGATCGGTGTAATCGGATGTCGGTACGGCTTGGTTTCGGAAAGCAACTTTGATTTTTTTAACGATATTTTTGAGCAAAGACACCGGACTTGCGATCACCATGAGGCCGATTGAAATACCTATAATAATGATGTACTCGGAGATCGGGAAAAGAAGACCCACTTTACCGCCGGCGAGTATGAAGCCGCCGAGTGTCGAGCCAAGTACGATGAGATAACCTATTATGAGAATCATGGGAGTTTGGTGTTTGTTTTGTTTTTAATAAGAGTCGGAAAAATTAGCGGTCCATCGCCTTGCGGATATAAGATTTCAGGCTGAGGACGGCTTGGGTGTGGACTTGGCAGACGCGGGATTCGGTGACACCAAATACCTTGGCTATCTCTGCGAGGCGCAAATTTTCAAAATAATACATGGCGAGAATTTTTTTCTGCATGTCTGGAAGTTTTTGAAGGCGGTCGGTGACGAGCTTGATAAGCTCCTGTTTCATGGCGAGATCGCGGGCGTTTGGCTGGTTCTCATCTGCGATCACGTCGTGCAGATTGGAGTCTTCGTCATCGCCGACGAGAGCATCGAGTTCGACATAGCTGAGGGGGCGGACCTCATCGAGCAGGACGGCATATTCTTCGCTGGTGATGCCGAGTTCCCCTGCGATTTCAGCTTCAGTGGCGGGTCGGCCGACTTTTTGTTCAAAAGCAGAAATGACGTCGGTGAGTTTCTTGGCCTTGACGCGAAGTGTCCGGGACATCCAATCCATGCGGCGAAGTTCGTCGAGCACGGCCCCCCGGACGCGCATGGCGGCGTAGGCTGCGAACGTTACCCCGTGTGTGGGGTCGAAGCGGCGTTGGGCTTGGATGAGACCGAGCAGACCGACGGAATAGAGGTCATCGACGTCAAGGTGGGAGGGGAGGCTGGCTCGCATGCGGTCCACGACGGAGCGGACGAGCGGCATGTGAGTTTTGAGGATTTCCTCCTCACTGGGCTGCGAAGCTTCTCCATAGGCACGCCATGCGGCCGAATACTTTCTAGCGTCGGGCCGTGGGGCGGTCATGATGGATTCGGCGATTTGGGGCATGGTCAGGCGGCCGGTTGGGCTGGGGCGTCTGGCGTGTTATCTGGAGGTGGAGAGTCTGGAGTGGAAGACCTTTCGAGCTCGCGGAGCCTCGTTTTTTCGGCAACCACCTGCTTGGCGCAGTACTCGATGACGAATCGAAAAACCCTGAAAAGCAACGCAGTAAGAACGCAGCCGATGGTAGCATTGAAAACCGATGCCTCAAGATTCTTGTTCGCTAAAAGACTCACCAGAAAGGCAAGAACGAAGCCGGTGAAGCCTCCGATGAGCGTGAAGTATTGCATGTGGGCCGATGAAATTGAGAGATCAGATCAGATCGTAGCAATTTTTGCGCCAAAAAAAGAGATAGAGAAAACGGGGTCTGAACTGTGAAAAAACAGACGGAAAAGCGATTTTCCCATTGTTTTTTTGATAATTGGCTTGGGAAGTGGAAAATTCTGCCTGATGTGGGTCAGGCGGCGGCTGGCATACGTTCGGCGGGAGGGGGAACGATGATGCCGGTGTTTTGAATTTCGGTCTGGGACGGGAGTTCTTGGTAGGAGAGGACGATGAGTTTGGGGAGGGAGGGTTCAAAGAAGCGTTTGAACGCGAGGCGG
>CANMQB010000051.1 GCA_947499885.1 Spartobacteria bacterium | reverse complement strand
ATGGCAGATCCAATGTGAGCCTTCGCGTTAAACGCTGGGAGCAGGACGCTGAAGAATGGATTTGGCATGAATGTGTCAGTGGCGCATCAGGCTTCTGAAAACCTGCTCGTGCCTGTTCAGCCAATTTCTCACATCGAATGTTGCCACGGCGTGGGCGCGCGCGGCAGCGGACATCTCCGGGTGGCGTGACATCACGGCTTCCACGGCATCCGCCAAATGCATGGGATCTCCGGCGATATCGCGCGTCCAGCTGGAGAGAACGGGCGCAAGGACTCCACACGCCTTAGAAACAAGCTCTGGCATACCGCCACTTTGCGTTCCGACAACTGGCAACCCGCATGCCATCGCCTCGATGGGAACAGTGGGACAGGGGTCGTTGTATTTCGTATGCAGGAGCACATGGGCTTGGAGGTAGATACTCGGCGCCTCGCTTTGGGTGAACGGCGGCAAGATCTCGATATATTCGGCAATGCCATCCAACTCCCGGCGAACATCCGCTTCCGCACCGGGCCAACGGAATTCGCCAGCGATCAGAAGCCGCGCCTTGTGTCCCCGCGCAAGAAGAACCTTGAAAGTATCGATCACAGATTTCGTGCGATACAGGGCGTGACTGGTCCCTGCGGCGAGGATACGCCAGACTCCCTGATCGAGAGGAACTGGCGCTGGACTGAACAATTCCAGATCGACGGGATTGAAGAGAACCTCGGAAGGAGTGGCTACTTTTCCAAGATAACGCTCCGCACTGAGGCGGGAGAACTGGCTTTGATCAAAAATAAAATCCGCCTGCTGCCTGAGTCGCGCCATGCGGCGGTTGAACCAAGGATAAAAGTCCCCGCACCACGCGGGATAGCCAACTCCATTTTGATTCCATACGAGCGGGATTCCCATGCTCTTTGCTTTGGCCACGAGGATTTCCGCATGAGGCGGTAGGGCACTGCTCACCAAATACAGAAGATTGAAATCCTGATACTGCTCGGGAAAGCGCTGTTTGAGCGGGATCAGTTTGACTTCGCCTCCGATCGGCAAGCGCATCCCGGAACGCGGGGCGGCGAGCCCGTAATTCAATACCGGGCTGGCGTCCCCACTACGCTGAATCGACTCGCAGCGCCTTTTCGCTTCGATGCGGGCGGGAAGATTTTTAAACCGACTGGCGAAATCGAGGGCCAAGTAAAAGCACTCGCTGAGTGGCGAGGTGCGCTCCGGTCTTGGAATCAATGCCATGGCAGGGGTTTTCCAAGCATCCGACTGAGATGCTCGTTGTGCGGACGATAGAATTCGCTCAAGAGCTGCAGGGCTTCTCGCGGCGGTTGCTCCTTGGAATCACCATCCCGCGCATGCGGCCACGAATCGGCAACATGAGGCCTCAATCCGAGAAAGGAATAAACCTGCTTGGCAGTCTCGGAGGGGCTGGAAAAAAAATCTTCTGCAAAAAGAACGAGCGTGTTGTTTTTTGAAAACGACCTCTCCCAAGCCGTGAGAAGCTGCGCATACATCCCGCAGCGCACATAGCGCACGGGATTGAAGGAATTTTTCGAGGCGGATTCCACCAAAGGCTGCAAATCCGGATTGGAGAGCCACTGCACCGCTTTTTGAATGGAGGCGGTAAAATCCGCCCGCTCATGGCCGGACTTAACAAACATGCGGTATTCCGACCAAGCCCGCTCCACGGGATCGCGCAGAAGGAAAATGAGTTTGGCATTCGGCACAATGGCGGCGGCATTTGCGGGGGCATCCGGATGAAAGAAATACTCCACGCTCCCATCGCCACAAAGAAAACGGCCGAGGGCCAAGGGTTGATTCATCCGCGAACGAAGCACGCTCGTGGGATAGTGAATGAAATTCGTGGGCTCCTTGCGCAAACCCCGCCGAGCCTCGGGATGAAGCATGATCAAATCGAAAAGCGAGGAAGTGCCGCACTTCGGCGCGCCTGGAATCAAAAAATCCGGCAGGCGGCGGAGCGGCGCCGTGGCGAGACGCCAGATTTTCGACGCTTCGCGTTGGATATCGGTATGGCTCATGGGGAATTCGGCACGATGAAACGGATTTGGCCCAAGATTTTTGTCGCTACGGCATCCCATGTGAAGTCACGCAAGACCCTCTCACGGCCGGCGATTCCCATTTTCCGAGCAGCTTCAGGATTTTTAATGAGAAATTGAATAGCCCCGCAAAGCTCTTCGACATGGGAAGGCTCCACGAGGAGACCCGTTTCCCCTTCAAGAACGCGCTCTGGCGATCCCCCCACTCGGGTAGCCACGACCGGCAAGCCGAATCCACTGGCTTCAGTCAAGGCAACAGCCGACGGCTCGGCAATGCTGGGCAGACAAAAGATATCCGCTTTTTCAAAGAAGGGCTGCATATCGGATGGTTTCAAGCGGCCATGAAAACGAATGCCCTCCTGCTTCCCCTCACAGCCGACCACATCCAGTTCCAATTCGGGAAATTGCGCACGCAATCGAGAAAATGCTTCGACCAAAATCGGCCCTCCCTTTCGTTCCCATTCGACGCCTACAAACAAAATTCGCCTCATTTTGCCGGAGCGCTGTGGAATACTTGTAGGAGGATCCACATTGCACCCAGACCAAGTGACAACCGCGCGTTCGCGAGGGATACCGTAATCTTCCACCATTGAGGTTGCGGCAAATCCACTGGTAGAAAAAACCAGCGCGGAGTTTTTGTACAATTCCTCCTCCATGCGGAGCCAATCGTTTGGCACGGGCCAAGTAGGTAGGAGGCTTTTGTAGCGCTGATTGGCGCGAAATGTATGGTCTGTGTAAACAAAGTGGGGGATTCCCTGGCATGAAGAGTCGAATAGCGATTGCGTCTGCAAAGTCCAAGAAGCGCCTTTCACGAAAGACCCGATACGATCGCTGAGACAACGCTGAAAAATCGGCATCCTCACGGTCAAATCCCTCGGAGGAATTCGATGCTTGGCTATAACTCGATGGTAAAAGCAAATCGTTGATAATGTCGCGGCAAGCCGAGACAAGGGGCGCCCAGCGAAGGCCACCTCCAAGGCATCCAAGCGCTCCAGACTTCCAGCCCACGACTCTTGCAGTGCAGTATATAAGCGGTCGTTAACCAAAGAAAAACCACCCGCGCTGATGTAAAAAGCCTTCATGAGCAAAGGACACTTTCTAAAACCCGGCCATGTTCCTTGGCAACATGTGTCGAACCATAACGCTGTTTAATGGCCGCAGCTCCCTCCACACCCCTTCGGCGCGAACCCTCGGGATCCAGAAGCGCCGCATCGAAGGCTTCAGTCCAGCCATCGATGTCGTGGCATATTCGCAGATCAGTAGACCCAATCGAAGCAGCGTCCAGATAGCTTTGCAAAGGACTACCGATACCGGGCAAACCGCAAGCCAACCCAAGAGTCAGTTTCCACTCGGTATGGGATTGATTATAGGGAGAGTCCAAGTAGCGGGGCGAGACTATGATCCCACCATGGGAGTGATAACTCTGTAAAAGACTGGGGATTCCTGAATACTCATGAAAGGTGTGGGAGACATCCGAGAGCAAATGCTCAAAATCTCTGCGCCTGGTAGCCGACCAACCTTGAATCGCTGCGGCCACTCCGCTTGTCACTAAATTCAAGTGAACGGGCGCTAGCCTGAGAGCCTTTTCGATCAGCAAAAAATCGTAGAGCTTTGAAGCCATTCCACTCCACCAAAGCTGAAGTTTTTTGTCGCGAACGCAGGGCCCTGGTTCACCGTCTGGGATCAAATCCCATTTGATATTGTCTGGAACCCAGTGAACCGAACTTGTGAATTCTCTGGTGATTTCAGCCAAGCGAGACGAACTGGTAATCACGGCATCCGCGAAGGATGTCATAGCTATCGCGTCTTGCCGCTGGGAATCCGTTGGGATGAGCTGATCCGGCAGGTTTTTCTGACTTGCTTGCGTGTAGTAATCAACATTGGCTTCGAAGATGATTTTTGTTCCAGCCTCCCGCAAACGTCGTGCCGCTCTCAGACATTGTTCGCCCATGGACTTCAAAAAAACGACGGCATCATAGCGGCGCCAAGGCTTGAAGAGCTCGTATCGCATGGCACCGGATTTATTCACCTCCCGGGCGATCCAGCGGAACCTCATGAAACTCATTGGAGATCCTGAGTCGTCCCATCCGATCAGAAGATGATGCGGTCGCATGCCCCTCCCGAAACTCGCTGCCTCTGGGAAGCGGCTGTTGATCACAAATCCCACTCGCTTCATAAGGAAAAAGCAGCCACGGTTTTTTCAACAAGTGGTCCACGCGCATACTTCTGCTCTTTCCAATTGGGCGCTTTTTTCCCTCTTAAAAACGCAAGCGCCTTGTCTCTGATTTTTTCCCAATGCCAGGAGTGACGATCCATGATGTTTTGGCGAATACGCCCCTCGGGATCAACCGAGGAACGCTTGAGGAAACAAAGGTGGAGGCAACGAAAGTCCGATGCCTCCCATTCATTTTCCTCATGGAAATTGTAGCGAAGCCCCTCATGATACCCGTCCCGAAAGCGAATGGTCCCTCCGTGCAATCGTTCTTGGCACGGACCATCCCAAGCCTCGATAGCTGCGAAATTGTAGAGCTTTGTCATGCTGCGGCAAGGTGGTGCCAGGTATCCCGTCGCACGACAGGATTGAGATTCAAGGGTCTTGACATTCAGAACATTCCCAAAAACACACCAACTTCCATCGAATTCACCACCGACCACCCGCTCACGCATGCGGCTTAGGCCTATCGGATCATAAATCTCATCTCCATCCACACCAAAAATCCATGTTTTCGTTCCTGCAAAACCGGCGATCAGATCATGGCTTACGCCCGGTTTGCGAGATTTATGCAATTGAACCTTATCGGGATATGTTTTTTGAATCCCGTCAAGAATTTCAAATGTTCGATCCGTCGATTCATTGTCCACCAAAATGAACTCATCGCAAAAAGCCAAGGCATTCTGCACGGCTCGCTCGACAAAAAACTCCTCATTTTTGGCAAGCAGGATGCCGATGATTTTGGTCCCTGATTTCACAGAAAATTAGGCCAAGAGACTTCTACAAATGTCCGAATACTCCATAACCATACGATCTCCAGATGGCATTTGCTGGAAGACTCTCTTGCGAAATTCGGGCCATCTCTCTGCCACCTCACGCAGGGCCACGGAAGGATCATTACGGTATCCAAGACCATATTTTTTCCCTGCCTCCACGATCCCCCCGCCATCTTCATGGTAAACCAGCGGCAACCCGCACTGCGCTCCTTCCACGTGATGCATTCCACAGGGTTCCCATCGAGAGGCCGTGAGATAAATATGGCATTCCCGCAGATTGTCGGCGAGCCGCCGGCCAGTCATGGGACCAAAGAGTTCAGCCGATTTCCATTGGATGGATTTCGGCCAGCGACCAATGACCCTCAGGATAAAACCTGGCAGCCGACCCTCTGAGATCATTCGGTCGACCGACTCGTAAATATCAAAGCCTTTCAAGGGATTGTCCGACCAATGGTGAGTCACAATCCTCAAAGGCTCTCCCGGCTTGGGCAAACTTGTTCCAAATGGATGGTAAAGAGATGGATCTGCTCCATTATAAATGCAAGTGTGTGGACGCGATGTATCGAACCACTTCGCGGCAAAATAATCCCGCAGCCACTCCGCGATAAACACTGTGTGATCCGACAACTCGCTGGTCTGGCGCAAAAGCTCGTCGATATCATCGGTTCCCTTCCTCTGGTCGCATTCATTGATGCGGTGAAGAATCGGAACTTGGGGGTGCGCCTTTCGGAAAAAACGCAATTCCTCCAAGCCGAATTTTTTCTTCGGATGATCCATGCGCGGATCGATCACCAAAACCACATCCGGCATCGGCTGCAGCGAATACTGCACCCTCCAACCACGCCGCTGCATCATAGCCTCAAACTGCAGGACAAAGGGGCTCGCTCCGCCCCATGGCGAACGCGTCGGCGCCATGCTGACTGCCACAATTGGCTTTCTCATTTTATTGAACCCAAACATTTTATTGCTTAATGGCATCCACCCTTCGGCGAATCCGAATCACTTCCACCGCCATCCTCAAGCCATCACGCACCAATCGCACTTTGCTTCCCGGGATGTCACTCCAATCCACCGGAAACTCGATCGTGTGGAAGCCGAATTTCTGAAGCAGCAGACATAATTCGACATCAAACGCAAAGCCTGGCGTCTTCATATAGGGGGCGATTTGAGTGAAAGCTTCACGCCGCAAGAGCTTGAAGCCGCATTGGGTATCGTAAGCCGAGGTTTTACCGAGATTTGACACGATCGTGGCAAAAATCCGGCCTGAAAAATGTCGTTTCAGCGAGCGTTGCACATTTCGTCCGAGCATTTTGACCCTGTTGGCGAAAAGCGCGTCCCACGCCGCCCCCTCCGTGGAATGAAAGAAATTCGTGCCGCGCAAAATCTCCTCGACGCCGACCGCCCCATCGGCATCCACAAAAGCGAGGTTTCGGGTTTGGCTCGCAGCCAGCCAACCGCGCAGCACAGCACCGCCCTTCCCAGTATTCCGCTCATGAAAAAGGGCATCCCTCAATTGCGCTCCACCCGAGCCCACATCCCTTTGCACCTCATGGATTAAATTACTCAGTTTCCTACGCTCATCTGGGATTGATCCATCATCCGAGACAATGATCTCGAAATACTCGGGAAGGATCTTGGCGAGCTTTGGCAGAAATATCTCAAGACGCTCCGTGTCATTAAAATGCGGGATAACGAGAGTGGTTGTTTTTTCTTGATTGTTCATTTTCCGGCCACGCGGTTTAACTTCTCGGAAGAGGCGCTTTCGATCGCCTTTGAAATTCTTTGGGCAAAACCTAACGCCGTCCAAGCATGAGCCAACAAACTCTCCCGGGCACGGTTTTTTTTATCACTTTGAAGAGATTTTTTTATAGCGCGCGCCATGGCATCGCCATCTCTAGGCGCGACCAATTCCACATCGATCTGATCCCGGATTACGCCGGCGCCCCACCACCCAGCCGTTTTGGTGTGAACGACCGGTGCTCCGCACATCATCGCTTGCATCGCGACGCTTTGGCCGGAAGGTTGAATGCATTCTTCCAGAGGAACAACAACGCAGGCCGCCTTCTGATAGAGCGCCCGCAATTCCTCATCCGTGACAGGCGCCTCTTTCCAATCCCCACGCCGCCATTCTACATTCGAGGGAAGAATGCGAGGCTGTTCCCTTCGGGTTATGACCGTGAAGCGGATTTCAGGCAAAAATTTCGCCGCCTCCAGAAGGGTCAAAAAATCCCGTCGACTGTCATTGCCAACAGCCAGCACACCTTCGCGCTGGATGCCATCCTCCGGCAAGGTCCAAAAACTATCATCCACCCCAAACCACCCCACGGAAACCAATCCGCTCCCCAAAGCAAAACGCCGCTCGATCTCTGGCAATTCGGAATCAGCAAAAAGCACAGGCTGAAACTTCTTGAGAAGACTCGCAACGAAGCGACGCCGAATTTCCGATGCGATCGGGTAATTCACCGCTCCGCAGAGAATCCCGGCTAGCGGCTTCTGCATCATGCCCAGTGACTTCCAAAATGCCAGCCCAAATGAAATTTCCGTGGCCGTCGCCACCACCACATCGGCGCCCCTCAGCCTCGGCAAGACCCGCCGACAGCGAGCAATCCAATCCGCAGTAGTCCTCGGCGGCAGCCACTTTGCAAAAACCCTGCCAACCAGCGCAGTAACCCGATCCGCCGGAGCATGATCCAGATCAATACACTCCACCTCATAGCCCTCCAGAGCCCCCAGTTCCCTCGCCCCATAAAAAAAGTCGGATGGCCCATCCGATCCGCGCCGCTCCCGCCCACCGCTGTAAACGAAGGCCACCTTCATTAAAACGACTTCTTTCCAAGTAATATATCGATCGAGTTTAGGTTTAGGGATCGAAGAAAGATTTCACAAGGAACACATTGAATTCCATCGCGCAGAAGCATTTCCCCACCCCGATAGAGTAAAAATCTTTTGCTTTCCGGATAGTCCTCCGCAAACGATTTGAGGGCGGATAGATCCTCAGGACGAACTTTATGCGTATTTTTTACTTCTATCGCATACAGGCCGGATTCCCCGTAAATCACAAAATCCACTTCGACTTGAGACCGTGTTTGCCAATAGTATAGCACATGTCCTCCTGTGCTGTAATCACACCATGCCTTCAGATGTTGCGCCACCAACCCCTCCAAGGCTGGCCCTTCAATTTCCGTAATTTCGTCCAGCGGGCCTTTAGGCCTGTTGGCGCGAAAGACACCCGTGTCGAAAAAGTAAAATTTCGGGTGACGCGCCAACTCCCTCTTCGCACGGCGGGTAAAAACCGGCAACCTCCATCCCAATAGCAAATCCTCCAAAATCGCAAGATATCCCTCAAGCGTCGATCGTTTCACCGCGCATTCGCGCGAGGCATTAGCAAGATTCAGGACCCCGCCATGTGAGAAGCTCATCACTTCCATGAACCTCGCAAAATTCCCGATGTTTCGCACCAACCCCTCGGCCTGAACTTCCTCTTTCAGATACAAGCCACAATAAGCGCGCAGTTGAAAATCCGGATCTGCCGCACTCATCACAACGGGAAGCAATCCATGGCGAAGCGCTCCTTCAAAAGAAAAAGCCTCCCCCAACTCGGCTGCCATATACGGATGCAAACTCAAACGCCCGGCGCGCCCCCCGAGCAGATTCACCCCGGCGCGCCTGAGCTTTTTGGCACTTGATCCTGTCAGGACAAAAACTTTCCCGCACTTTTCCTCGATCAAACGATGAACGACCTCCAGCAACTCAGGCAACTTCTGCACCTCATCCACCACCACGGTCGAGCAATCCCCTGCCGCTTTCACCAATTCCACCAGGCGCTCCGGCCGAGCTGCCAATTCCCGCAAAGTGGCCGGATCCAATAGATCAACAATTAAAGCACCCGGAAACGACTTCCTCGTCCACCAACTCTTGCCGGTTCCCCTCGGCCCCAAGAGAAAGAAGCTTCCCTCAGGCTTTTTTAAAAAACGCGCGACTTCCATAAAATCGAGTCGCAAATTTACGGAATTCGCGTGATTTTGCAAGATTTATTTGGAATACTTGTCATCCAACTTTCGGCATCAGTTTCTTCAACACGTAATGCGCCCCTCGTCCTCCCGTATCAGCCCGTGCAAGTATCCCCTTCGCAACCAAATCGCCAAGATCCCTGAGCGCCGTATCAGAGGAGCACTTCATGATTTTTGCCCACTTAGAAGAAGTCAATTTTCCCTCAAAACCATCCAATAATTTATTAAGCATCGCGGACTGGCGCGCATTAAGAACGGCCCCCTGCCATCTGCTCCAGAAACGGGCTTTTTCCAAAACAACATTCAAAATCTCATCCGAGTTTTCGATAGCCCGCTTCAAACAACCCAAAAACCAGCCGAGCCACATTTCGTCATTCAAATCCCCGCGCGAAGCCGATTCCAACTTCTGGTAATACTCGGTCCGCTCCTGCTCCATCTGGCGTGACATACTGAAAAAGGCCAGGCCCGCCCCCCGAAGACCGCGAGCCACAACCCATTCTACGATCGCTCGCCCTATTCTTCCATTGCCGTCCTCGAAAGGGTGTATGACCTCGAACCACAAATGCGCCCGTCCCGCCTTGACCAAAAAATCCAAACCCTCCTGCTCCGTATTGATCCACTCCAGAAAAAGACGCATCTCTTGAGGAATGCGATCTGCAGGAGGCGCCTCATAGTGCACTCGCTCCCGACCGAGTTCCCCGGAAACGACTTGCATCGGCCCAGTGGCATCGTCCCGCCATGAGGCCACACTGATTTTGGAAGTGCCGCTATACCCAGTTGGGAAAATCGCCGCATGCCAACCACAAATTCGTTCCTCTGTCAACGGCTCATGCGCTTTTTCCATCGCATCTAGGACCATCTCCACCACGCCATCGGCAACCCGATCCAAAGGTGAAAATCCTCCTTCCTCCAATCCAAGGCGGCGTGCGGCGGAAGACCGGACAGAGCGAGCATCCAACATCTCGCCCTCGATAGCACAGGTTTGAAGTACCTCGGCCACCACAGCCTCCAATCGCGCGCGTCCCCTTGCTTCGAGCCCGAGCATTTCTATTTTCCCCTGGAGTTTACCCAACTCCATCCGCACATCCCTTAAAACAGGACTCAGCCGCTCAAAATCACACCGCCATCTCGGCCATGCTGCATTTTGCCAAACATACATCATTCAATAATCACCGCATTTTTTGCGGCGCAAATCAAGCCCAATCACCGCATTTCTTGCTGAACGGAAAGATAGTAAAAAGTAACGAGTCACGAGTAGCTGGTAAAAATCTCAAAGACAAACGCTTTTCCGACCTCAAATCACGGGGCTACACGCGCAACGAATCGAGCGGAGAGCGAGGAAAAAAGGCCTTCAAGCTAGCCACCAGCCACCAGCCACCAGCCACCAGCTACCCGCTACCCGCTACTTCCTCCCATGCTCCACATGATTTTGCCTTCAAACGAAGATCACCTTCATTCACTTCACGCCAAGCCTGTAGGATATTCCAGCAGATATTTTTCCCATTACAAAGGCACCCCACCCGATTGCCTTAATAAAAAAGCCAACTACCCATCCTGGCGCACTGATGATTTGAAAATGCTTGGACCTCAGCTCGCCAAGTTGTGTGAAGAATACACGGGGACTTTGACTGGAGTTTAGTAATTTTTCCAAGGCCGGCATATCCTTCTGCCGCCCATGGATCACCCTCACAGGGCCCCGCCCGATGGCTCCCGGCAGAATAGTCCTTAAGTTATACTCAGGAGGGAGAATGAGTAAGCGAAGATTTGAATGGTAGAGCGCCATGCGCAACGGCGGCTGATCATCCAAGCGACCCGTCGTCTGGACATGGTTTGCGTAGCGCTCCAACCAGTCGGCAAATAATTTTTTAACTTCCGCATTTGACCTGTAAGCCAGAAAACCACTGTTCACTTCCGGAAAAGCATCCGGCAAATTCTGGGCCATTGTCACACGCATCGCAGGGTGCGCGGCAGCGAAATCAAAGCGATCCAAAACATAATAAACGTCATGCAGAGGCGTGCAAACATGAGTGTCTGTGTCCAGAAAAATTGTCTTTTGGAACGGCGACTCCGCGAGAGGTTTTATTTTATCTTCGAAAGAATGGGTGGGCTTTGAAATCTCCACTACATTGTCAAAGAGGTCATTGCGATTCGGGTTGATATCACTCCAAAGCCACACCGGTATGTCCGGCATTGAGGCCTTGAAGGATGATGCCGACCTGATTGCCTCCTCGATGTATTTGGGCCCCGTGGCTACATAGATGCAGCCCTTTTCGAAATTCTCTTTCAAAATTTAAAAACTCCAAACCAAATTGATGATCATATTTTTGAGCTAATACGACTTAATAACTCCTCTCCCTCCGGAAGTCTCCTGACGATACTTTGAAAATGGGGATTTAATTTGCCCTTGGCCATCACGCCGCTAAAAACCATCGGATAGGGCCCATTTGAAAAAACACGGTCAAAATTGAAAAAGCGAAAGGCTTTTTCACGAAGATTCTGACTGCGAATCAGAGGCATGAGCCCAAGCATCCGCATATAAAAAAACCGCTCCAGAGCAGAGCGGATTTTGCTTGGCAGGGACATCTTCTCGAGCGCCATGCTGGCAGCGCACACTTGGAAGCATTCCGAGTGATGGCGGGAGAGGGTCGGGCTCGTCGAGCGAGCCGATTTTCTTTCAAACTGCCATGCAGAGGCCTCTGGCCCGATGTTGCCTAATACTTCCTCGCAGCATTTCAAAAGCACATCCAACTTCCAGAGTCCTGGATGCAAATTGTATCTCGGATCCCGCTCACCAGCAAGATGCTTGAGGTGAAAAAACTCCTTTCCCAAGACCGGAGATTTCGAGGGATGTCGGCGATTGTCCCAGCCCATAAGCGAAATATGGGATGCGGGCAGAGAATCCATGAGGCCCGGCAATGTCTGATTGAGATGAACGGAATGGCATTTTGCCACCGGCAACTGCTCCTCCAAAATTAAATAAGCCATCGCAAAACCTTGGCTACGAGCTTTTATTGCACCCCGCTGCAGCATTTGCGTCCAACACAGACGGCCCTCCGCCGTTGTATCCTCCGGCAAAGCTTCTGCCACAATGACGGGGGGATGATCTGGCCAAAAAGTTTTAAGACAATCCAGCAGAATCGGTAAGAGCCATGAATAACGCGGCGCCACCGGAACCAAGACACACAAATGAGCTCGGTTCATGAGAAGACGCAAACAGCGATTTTTCGAAACACATGGATTTTCCCGATAGGAATGGCTAAAGATAGCCCGACTATTTTATGGTTTCCCAATTTCCCCATTTCTAAATTTTCCCCAAGCTCCTCAGCTTTGGAA
>CANMQB010000050.1 GCA_947499885.1 Spartobacteria bacterium | reverse complement strand
TGAACCTGTGGCAGCTCGTGCGGCACCAGTTCAGTTAAGATGCAAGACTCAAAACAAAAAATATCACAAAAAACAGGGTGTAACACGCCCTGCGACAGGCTTGATTTATAATCAAACGTGATATATTATGGGTCACAGGACCGCCAGAAAGCGCTATAAGCAGTAAAAAAACAAAATTCAACACAAAAGACATAAACAATAAAAATGAAAAAAGTTCCAGTAGGTCGTAAGATTCGCATTATCGGTAACTCCAATGACCACAATTACACAATTGGAGGTGTTTATACAATCACACACATCGATGACAGCGACGGAACACTCAAAGCAGATGACGCCAATGGAAACACCGGCAATTGGATGCGCTGGAAAGATGCGGTTCCCGTTGGGACAGTGGGATGGGATTTTATTAAAAAAGTCCTCCCAGCTGATGTCATCGAGTTTCTTGGAGCATTCAATTCGATAGAAAATCTTGAACTATCTGATGAAGTAAAAGATGCAATTCTTCTAAGCCTACCTGATTTACATGAGCGCATTTTAAAGAAAGCTAGCAATTTACAAAAATTAGGTCAAAATGAACACCCCGAAGAAGTCGGTACGGATTCTGATGATATCTTTGGATAAGATCCATTTTTTATAAAAAAATAATCATAATCCATTCTTTTGTATAATTTTCTATAATATTTTTTTAATGTCAAATATCGCAACTTATTCAGAAAAAAAACCTCAGTCCCTCCTTGCTCAAGGATCCAAATTTTGCATTAGCGGTCTTAACGCTACATCAACAGCGTCTGTGCGTCAGGTTTTGATCGAACTTGGAGCTGAAGCAACATCATTTCGACCTGGGGCAGATGGCGTCATTTTACCAGATAGCGCCTCCGATTCCGACCGATCCGATGCGCTAGCCCAAGGCTACGCAGTTTTCAGTGTATCAGAATTAACGCGCCTTGTCCGTGGGGCCGAAGAGGAACGCTCGGCTATCGAAATGAGTGAAAAATGTCTCCGTATTCTAGATGTGGAGATTCCCTATGGTATAGATGACGCGCCCAAGGATACCTCCCGATTCCAGCATTTATGTCTGGATCGTCTTTTTCTCACGACAGCCCGCAAAGCGGCCATGGCAGTGCGTCACGGAATCCCCTGCATGCTTGAGGGCGAGACAGCAACAGCAAAAAGTACGGCCATTCTGTGGCTCGCCATGTTGGCCCGACAAAACGCCGTGCGCGTGAACCTGAGCGGACACACCGACACAGGAGAACTCGTTGGTCGTTTCATTCCATCGACAAAAACAGGCAAAAACCGTCCCTCGTGGGAATTTGCAGAGGGCTACATTCCACGCGCCCTCCGCGAAGGTTGGTGGGTCATTCTTGATGAAGTAAATCTAGCCGAGCCCCAAGTACTCGAGCGACTGAACCCCGTACTGGAACTCCCTCCCACACTAGTCCTGACTGAATATGATGGACGCCGTTTCGGGGCGGGCGGGGACATACCAGTCTCAAAAGGTTTTCGCCTTTTCGGAACCATGAACCCATCCGAATACGCCGGTCGAGCCACTCTTTCGCCAGCTTTCCGTGATCGATGGGGAATCTGGGGCCATATCGCCAAACCATCGGAACCCGAGCTTTTTGACATGCTTCGCTGTCTAGTTACTGGAGAAAGCCCAACATTTGTCTGGGAGGGAGTGCGCTGGGTTCCTCCCTGCTCAAAAGCAATTTATCCTTCGCTGACAAACTTCCCTGATCTGGAATCGACCCTCAAAGCCATTGCATCCTTCCATGCACGCATCTCAGGAGCGGCTGGTGACAACGAGTCTCCTGCCAGCATAGGTCGTGTGCGCCGCGAGCGATATGTCTTCACTCGTCGCACACTCCTCAACGCGATGCGCATCATAAACGAAAACTCAAATGGTGTGTCGCGCTTGCGAGGAGTTGCTGCGCGAGTCATCGCCGAAATCTACATCCAACGCCTCGCAGACCCAGCCGACCGAGCGGCGGCTCTCGCTCTCCTTCGCGCTACTGGCATGGCTTAAACACTCAACTTGTTCGAATTCACCTATGATCAAATCCCACAACCGCACATTTCTTCTTCGCGAACTCCAATCCCTAGCCTCACAGGTTACGGGTGAGGAAGTCAGCCTCATCGAAGGCGATGTCGGCGCGAGCTGGAGTTGGAACTGGGTGGATCGGGTCATAAGAGTAGACCCAGTATATCTCACAGAAAAGTCCGCCGATGTTTGCCGTGCAATTCTGCTTCACGAGTGCGCCCACTGCGCTATCACGCGCATCCATCACATTTATGCCGCCGAACGCCTATGGCTTTATAAAGACTTGTTGAATGTTTTAGAAGACGTTCGCATCGAATCATGGCTTTCTATTACCTTCCCAGGTTGCGCACCATGGCTACGCAAAGCGAACGCGCTCATTCTTGATGTGGTTAGCACTTCAAGTTGGCCGCAAAGTTACCAAGTCCAATTCCTTCGCGCTTTATTAGAAATGGCTCACTTCGGTGAAATACCAAATGGAGTTGCTTCGGTGGTTCACACAGCACTAGAGGAAACCAGCGATGCCGTTACAACCGGAACGGCGTGCCATCCTAGCATTGCCCGTGGACGTGCGGCTGCCCGCGAAACCTTGAACGCACAGCAACGCATGCTTGCCACTTTTGAAGAAAAAATCCGGCCAGTTTGGGAGCGCCTTGTTGCCTTAGATGAACAAGAAGGTCGGCAGCGTATCACAACGCTCGGGACAAAAAGCAACCTTGTCAGCAATGGAACGCAGAGCCAACGCATAGGCTCTGCCGCAAAGGCCAAGCGCCGTGGATCGAAGGCAGAGCCCGAGAAGTCGGAGGCGCTAAATCGAAGCTATCTCAATCGCCAAAAGACACTTTCTCGCATTATTGACAGTCTATCCGATGAGTTCATCACACTCTTTGAAACAAACTCACGCCAAAAACTGATTCTCAACCAGCGCAGCGGCGAATCTGTTCACATCCGCACAGCTATGCAGGCGGAGGCCGATCCCCGACTTTGCGAGAAACTCTGGTCTCGCCGTCAGCGTAATAAACGCTTCGACCCGCTCGTAGTCCTAGCCCTTGACATCTCGAGTTCCATGCGAGGAGAAAAATTCGACGCCGCATTCGATGGTGTCGTCCTGCTATCCGAAGTATGCCTTCGCTCAGGACTCCCACTCGCGCTGTGGAGCTTCAATACTATGGTTCGCCAGATTCTTGAAGCACATGGACAATCCGACTCCGATACGCGCCGACACAAAATTGATTCTCTCCGCTCCAAGTGCAGTG
Organism: Spartobacteria bacterium; assembly: GCA_947499885.1. Taxonomy (GTDB): domain Bacteria; phylum Verrucomicrobiota; class Verrucomicrobiia; order Chthoniobacterales; family Terrimicrobiaceae; genus UBA967. The sequence goes on along the minus strand of CANMQB010000050.1, from coordinate 9,087 downwards.
GAGGAACATCGATGGAATCGGCACTAGCCCGCATTCACTCAAGCCCAGAACTCGGCCAATTCGAAAATCCTATTGTTTTTGTCATCAGCGACGGCAGGCCACAGGACGAATCCGCCACCATTGCGCAAATTAATAAATTCGAAGCCGAAGACATTCCCCTCATCGGAATTGGAATCGGTTCCGACTCTCGCGAGATGGCTTCCCTTTTTAAACATGCGGTTGTGGACGTGAATGTAGCTGCTGTGGCTTCTTCGCTTTGCAGTACCGTTCATCAAGCTCTTTGCTCGCATATCACACAAGCAACCTCCTTGGCCCATCTTCGTGCAGCTTAACATTCAGCCCCCCGATTTAATGCATCTTAACCTTGCCGAAAAAAACTCATCAAGACTCCTTAGCAGCTTGCAATGCGCCCTCGAAAGCAAGCCAAAAACCCTAACTATCGAATTGATAGGCCCGGGTACATTGTATCATGACACCGCACTCATGCTTCATGAGGAAATCCGCAAGCGGCCAGAAGAAACACATATCCACGCCCGAGCCCGAACCTGCCTGATCGATGGAGCCATCCTTCTTTGGCTCGCCGCAGATACTCGATCCATGCGTAACGACACCTGGATTCAGCTCTCTCAGTTACCCGAGCACTCTTCCTTCGGCGGAAATGAGGATTACCCCAACTCAATTCGTGCAAGCGAGGAGACTCCATCGGCAACGGACTTCCGCACAATTGTTCGATACGTCGACGAGTTCCTCCCTGTGCAGGAAATCGCCGGATTCCGTCTCTTCGAGCCAGACCTGCGCGAACTCGGCATTCTTGACGGCATGGATGAATCAAATCGCTTAGCAAAACTTTTCAATCCAGCACCAACTGAGGATGCCAGCCAACCCAACGATCCCACGGCGAGCCGCGCGAGTGTGAAGAAATAGCCCGACCGATCACCCAACGAGACCGCCCTATTATGAATCAAACATCATCACCCAACTCCAACCAAGGCCCTCCAGAGACAGCGGAATCCGAGCAGAAAAAAGCACCGCCGACTTGGGACTCTTTGGCAAGTAAAGCCCCCAAAATCGCCACAGCCCCAAAGAAAACCAAACACAAGCCAGTTTCGAACGTCGACTTCACCTGCGAGCTCTCATCGATGCCGATGTTTTCCTCGCCGTTCAGCAGGGCCGCCCCCGTTCCTGTCATAGCGACCTACGGGATCGATTCCGCCCACCGCTTCTGCATGAGAAACAGGGATTGGGATTTTCACCGCATTTTACTCGATAAGAAAGACCAGATCTGCCGCTCGGACCGCTACCCGGCCAACTCCGGCATCCACTGGCGCGATCTCATCATCGAGGAAGATAATAAGGTCTTCCTTCACATCGAACAGTGCGACCTCTCCGTCTACGCACCGGATATCGATTCCGCAAAAAACATCGCTACGAATTTTGCCGACAAATACTCAGTGCCGCCGAAAGCGGATGCAGGCTGCTACAATCTTCTCTGCTTATCCAACGAAGGCATCGACACCGAAAGCGTCCCGCTGCAAGACCGGAACAAGCTGGATGAAGAAAAAATGGACCTCTTCTACGGCGAGGGATTTTCCGAAAAAAACGAAGCCTTCATCGACTTCCTGCAAACCCAGCGATCCGGCCTGACCATCTTCGAGGGCACACCAGGCACGGGGAAGACCTCCTACATCCGCCACCTTATCGGCAAACTCTATAAAACCCACCGCTTCTACTTCATCCCGCCAGCTTCCACCAGCGTTCTCACAAACCCCGAATTCATCCGCTTCTGGTCGCGACAAAGCGCCAGCTACAGCAACCACCGATTCGTATGCGTGCTCGAGGACGCCGATGGCGCGCTCATGACGCGAGACCTGGACAACCGCCGCGAGGTGGGTGCGATTCTCAATATCACCGACGGCCTGCTGGCGGATTTTTTAAAGCTTCAAGTAATCTGCTCCATCAATTGCTCATCCACCGAGATCGATCCAGCCTTGATCCGTCCAGGCCGCCTGAGCACACACCTTCTTTTCGATCGCATGCCAAGCTGGCGCGCCCAGCGCATCGCCGAGGAGGTCGGTCGTGAACTCCCATTACAGAAGGATTACTCGCTGGCAGAGATTTTCAACACCCCGGCCACGGGCCTGCTCAACAAGCCTCGCATTGGCTTCGCCGCATAAGCGATGAACGCTTCAGACCCGACCACGCTGCCAGATGTTCTTGCCAATCTGTCACGCTCCGAAGATGCCTCTGTGCGTCGCGCCGTAGCGGAAAATCCCAACACCCCTTTTGATGTTCTCAATAGGCTTTGGGATAAATTCCCAGCCGCCATGCTCGCCAATCCGATTATCATATTTTGGGAACTGACCGAACCGACCGCGCTTCAGACAAACATTTCTCCTCGTGCACGACTCGCCTCCTACAACTACCTGAGAAAATCTGGAGCAGATTTGCTGCCCCATATCCACACTCCGGAATCCTTGAAAAAAGCCATGGAACAGGCTTTCCGAGATGAAAACATACGGGTTTTTGAAGAAGCGCCGAGCGACCCCAGCGCCGACCTGCGACTCCTGTTTGTGAAGGCGGCCAAAAGCTACTCATCACACGCAGAGTTTTTTTATCTGAAGGCGCCGGCCAAAGTGTGGCAGCGCTTGGCGCGTGACCCACACTCTGAAGTTCGTCGCTGCTTCGCCGACTTCCTTAGATCCACATACCGAGATACTGAAACGCCAAGCCCAGCATTCACCCAAGCCACCCGCGAACTAGCAATGCACAACGACGCCGAGGTTTTCCTCCACCTCGCGCACTGCCCGCTTATTCCCCCCGATGTCGTGCAGCGACTCGCCTTGAGCGATTCACCAGAAATTCGTCGCGCCCTCTCGAAATGCAGATACACCTCGCTGGAATCTATGGGATGCCTCTGCAAAGACCCTGATGAAAGCGTGCGACTGGCCTTTGCAACAAACAGCCAACTTGCCCAGGTCCACGAACTACTGGTGAAAGACCCTTCCCCAAAAGTCCGCGAGGCCTTAGCAGCCAACTACCACATAAGTCGCAGAATTCTTTTACAATTCGACTTGCGCGACCATCCCGCCGTCCTAAAAAAGGTTTTTCTAAATCGTCATGCTGGCGAGGAACTCCGCACCCGCATTTTGAAGGAGGCGCACCCGGATGTCAGAACCGTTGTCGCTTACGAAGGCTTCCGACTCACTCCGCGATTCTATAACTCCCACAAAAACCTCATCTCCCGGGAGGTTCGCTCCCTGCTGACCAAGCGCAACGGCCTCCATCCCGAGATTGCGGCCGGTTTGTCAGCCGATCCGGCCCCCGACATTCGCATGAATATCGCTCGCCGTCTTCGGGGCCAGTATTGCTGGCGGGACACTGATGCGAATCTCGCGCTCCTGGAGCGCTTCGCCACCGATCCAGAAAAGGAAATCCGCGAGTATGTCTGCACAGATTCTAGGCTCACTTCGAAGCAAATCGAGAAGCTGGCGAGGGATGCCGAACCGGATATCCGACTCGAAGTGCTCGACTACATCCTCGGTCGTCTTGAGGACTACCGCAATTCCAAGAGCCGCGGCGCCTACGCGAGTCTCTACGGCGAAACACGCCATCTTTTTTTAGAGGCAGCAAATGACCCCAACACATCTGTCCGCTCAAGACTCTCATGCGCCAAGGAGACTCCACCAGAGGCTCTGGGAATACTTTTTGAGGATTCCGATGAAGAGATTCGCATCAAAGCCCGCGCACACACCCTGTGGCCTTTCGGCGCAGTGCTCGATTTTGAAAAAGCCCATCCTCAGTTGAAAGGCAAGACCCGCCACGGCGACACCACACCCTCGCTCCGAGTGCTCCATGAGTTCGCCCGAAGCCCGAACCCTTTCCTCCGCCAACTCACTGCCAGATGCTCCCGCAGTTGTGCGGCAGACCTGCGACTTTTAGCGAGGGATTTCCACCCGATCGTCTGCGAAGCCGCTCTGGCAAATCTCGCCAAACGCAACAAGGCAAATATCCCAACTGAGTGACTTCACCAATCAACAGATTTCTCGACGCCCAAGACGACATCTACGAAACAGCCTTGGAGGAGATTCGCAACGGCTGGAAGGAGACGCACTGGATGTGGTTTATCTTCCCCCAGATTGCTGGACTCGGAGAGAGTTCGATGTCCAAGCTCTATGCAATATCTGATTTGCGCGAGGCCGCCGAATTTCTCACCCACCCTATCCTCGGTGAGCGACTCAAGGAATCCACTGAGGCCGTGCTGGAGCGCCCAGAGTCCACCAAAGAACTTTTCGGCAAGCCCGATCATTTAAAGTTCCGCTCCTGCGTGACGCTCTTTGCCTCTGCCAGTCGTGGGGGTTCAATCTTCCACCGCGCTCTACGGGAAAAATGCAATGGGATTCCCGACGCCATCACTCTTCAGATTCTTCAAAGCAAAAGGTCGCTGTAGCACCTCCTGCGACCCCCGTGAATTTAGCCTCAAAGACTCCAAGATGAATCCAACACAACTCGAGCACCTGCTCACCACTCTCGTCAAACAACACCTCCTCCAATCCGTCATGATCTGGGGAGCTCCAGGCATCGGGAAATCCCACACTGTCGCCGCAGTCGCCCAAGCCACCAAGATCGATCTCATCGACCTCCGCATCAGCCAACTCGCCCCCACCGACCTGCGCGGTCTACCAGTAGCCGACCATGAAGCCCGCACCTCGCGATGGTATCCCCCGGAATTTCTCCCCCGCAGCGGCTCGGGCATCCTCTTCCTCGATGAGTTGAACATGGCACCACCAGCTATCCAAGGCATCGCCCAGCAACTCGTCCTCGACCGAAAAGTCGGCTCCTACACGCTACCAGAGGGCTGGCATGTCTGGGCTGCTGGTAACCGCTCCGAGGACGGAGCCTCGGTTTTCAGCATGCCCTCTGCACTGCAAAACCGCTTCATCCATGTCACCGTTCAGCCGCATTTTGAGAGCTTCCGCAGCTGGGCGCTTCAAAATGGTATTGATGAAAAAATCGTCGCCTTCCTCGCATGGCGTCCAGAGCTTCTACACAAGCGCGATTCTAAGAACCCTGCCTGGCCGTCCCCACGCGCTTGGACAGCAGCCAACGCCCTTTACCGTGCTGGACTACGCATCGATCCCGCGATTGGAGACGGCCCCGCTGGCGAATTCCAAGCCTACCTCAAAGTCTACGACACACTGCCGGACTTCGACTCCATCCTCGCCGGAGCGGCCACCTCCATTCCCTTTCCCAAGGAACCTTCCGCCCGCTACGCCGCATCCATCGGACTCGCCATCCGTGCCAAATCAGCTGCCTCAGTCAAAAATTCACTCGACTGGATCACGGCACACGCAGAGCCCGAGTGGATTCAACTCTTCCTCCACGCCAAACTCGACACTGCCCGTGCCGACAACACCTACGGCGTCCTCGCAGCCCACCTCGCAGCGAACCCAAAAATCAAAAAGTTCCTCGACGCCTACCGCAAACTCATCGGCCACGCGTGAAAAAGGACTGAAAACTGAAAACTTCACTCGCTCCCTTGGATCTCTCACTCCTTCTTTTCCATCTCCGCAACATTTCGCCCTTCTTCGCCTCACTCGCACTCTTCGCCGAGTCGGTCATCACCGAGGAGATCGAAACCGCGGCCACCGACGGACGCCGCCTTCTGTTCAACCCGAAGTTCATGGCGCAGCACACGCCCGCCGAGCAACTCGGCGTGCTGGTTCACGAACTCCTCCACGCCGCCTTACGGCACATCATTCGCCGCCATGGCGCGCACCCCGTCCTTTGGAACATTGCAGCGGATATCGTGGTGAACGGCGTCATCGACCAATGCGAAGGCCTCACCCTACCCGACTCGGCCGTGCGCGATGAAAAGCTCGCCCATTTTACGGTGGAGGAAGTCTACGAAATCCTCCGCAGCCGGAACCCTGAGGCAGAGAACCTCAAAATCACCTTTATCGGAGGCGACCTCCTGCCTCCCGAGGGCAAAGACGCCACGCATATTTTATCCCCCGATGAGGAATCGGCCCTGCGCGACCATTGGAATGCCTCGCTCGCACAGGCAGCCACCATCAGCCGTATGGGCTCGAAAGACCAAGGAACCCTGCCTGCGACCCTGCAGCGCCTCCTAGCCGAAGTCACCGACCCCCCGCTCGACTGGCGCACACTCCTCTGGCGCTATCTCACGCGAACGCCGTGGGATTTCACTGCCTACGACCGCCGCTTTATCGGAGACGAACTCTACCTCGACGCAATGGATGGCGAATCAGTGAGCATAGCCGTGTGCATCGATACCAGCGGATCGATCGGCGACGAAGAATTGGGACGCTTCCTGAACGAACTCCGCGGCATCCTCCGCGCCTACCCCAAGGTCGAAATCCAACTCTACGCCTGCGATGCCGATCTGCACGGTCCCTGGCCCATTGATACCGAGAGCGAAGGCATTCCCAAACTCCCCGGCGGCGGAGGCACCGACTTCCGACCATTTTTCGCCCACCTCAATAAAATAACTCCACCCGACGCCGCCATCTATCTCACCGACGGCCACGGCGACTTCCCGCGCCAACCTCCCACCTACCCCGCCCTCTGGGTCATCACTCCCGGCGGACTCGCATCCAGCGCCATACCCTTCGGCGAGGTCGCTCGCATGCTGGATTAAAAAACTCCCCTCGTCTTGCACGAATGAATTGGCGCGACCATATCCTGAACAACTCACAAGGCGGAAAAACAAGGCCCACCTGCATCAGCCCCGGAGGACACGTGCGCTACCGCTCCCTCGACAAATTTCCCCAAATTCACGCGCCGACCCTCATCCGAATCGACTACCCCTATATCATTCTCGACAGCTGGATTCTCCGCTTCATCCCCGTAACAAATGTGGGGATGGATTGGCTCATCGATAGCGCGGCCAGCTGGGTCCGCCAGCGACGAGGCGACCGCAAATACAGGAAGCAAATCCTCCAGTTCATCGACGACTTGGAACGCCTCTCGCGGCAGGGCATCTGATTGCGCCCGCCCCTCAAACCTAGGCTGCAAGCCGCACCAAAGCGCACAGGGTAGGCTTCCGTCAATGATCGAGACTATGACACACACCCAGGTTGCACTCCGAACGTTAACTGATAATGTAATTCTGACATCAGGAATTCCTGAGGCTGTAAGAAGCCACAGGGTGCCTACCGAGGAATTGGAGAAACTCCCACGGTGGCTTGCTTGGAAAACCCAAGCGATGTGCGGGGCCCATGCCCCGAACAACAAAAATCTCCACGGTACAAACACACACCGCCGCTCCTGATCGATCGGCGGTTTTTTGTTGGTTCCGAATCCTGGTGCGAAACCGAAAGGAGACACACCATGAAACAACTATCGACAGCATCCATCCGCATCCTTGCGGACAATCCAAACCACCATCTCTGGAACAACAACGGCACCTTCTGGTGCCACTACACGCTCCACCTTCCCGATTACACCAAGCGCCGCGTTCGCCAGAGCCTCGGCACCAGCTGTATCGATCAAGCCCGAAAACTCCGCGACCAACTCCTCCGCCGCGCATTGAAAGGAGGTGCGCTGTGAGCACAAAAACAAAAGCCAGATCGGAGCAGCCATCAAAAACCCCGCCGGCGCCATCATCCGCACCACCCCAAACCGAAGAGGCACAAACTCCGCAATCCCTCCTCACCCGCCCCCTCGGTTTGGAAGGCTGGGCCCATCTCGAGGCTGTGGTGCTCGCGGCACTCGCATCGGGCGACCCACTGCTCCTAATCGGCAGGCATGGCACTGCGAAGAGCTTCCTGCTGGAGCGCCTCGCCGAATCTCTCGGGCTTGTGTTCAGGTTCTACAACGCCTCACTCGTGAACTACGACGATTTGGTTGGCATACCGGTTCCCGATGAAACACAGACCTCACTCCGATACATATCAACGCCCTCTTCGATCTGGGATGCCGAGGTTGTTTTCATTGACGAAATCAGCCGCGCCAGGCCGGAGCTTCAGAACAAGCTCTTCCCCATCATCCACGAAAGGCGTGTTCAAGGAATTCTACTCGAGAAACTCCGCTACCGCTGGGCCGCGATGAATCCGCCGCCGGATGAGGACACTGACGACGCTCCAGCCTACCATGGAGCCGAACCACTCGATCCCGCTCTCGCCGACCGCTTCGCATTTCTTATCGAGGTGCCCGGGTGGGATACCCTCACCGATGAGTCCCGCAAGGCTGTTCTGATCGACCAGTTCCGGGGACGGCATGAATTCCCCGTCCCAGTTTCCGATCTGGTTACAAAAACCCGTCGCGTACTTGAGGTCCTTCACCAGTCGCCTCCCGAAAAGCTCGCCGAATACCTGATCGCACTAGCTCCACTGGCCGCCAAGGCGGGACATGAACTCTCGACCCGTCGCATTACCACGCTTCTGCGCTCGATCCTTGCCATCCAAGCCGCCCGCACCGTGCTTGCGGAGTTGTCCACACAGCCAAGGCCAGGCTGGGAGGATGCCGCATGGCTGGCCTTCCGCCATGGGCTTCCCGGCATCGCACACGGGGTGAAAACAAAGCACGCCTCGCTGCTTGCTGCACACAGGCAGGCTTGGAACCTGTGCGGCCTCAACGCTGCCGACCCTTGGCGCCAGATTCTTTCTATTCAAGACCCCATCGATCGTCTTGCACTGGCTGCTCGCTTGGGATCGGCAATTGATGCCGTTGATCTGGCAGGCCTCCTCACCTCTGCCTTTGCGGCTCAGCCAGACAAGGCCCGCCGGCGTGCGCTCGGTCTCGTAGCCTACCTCGCCCTGCGCGACCACCACGCACTTCCAGCGATCGCGGTAGAAACCCTCGCCACTGAAGCCCGGGATGCCTTGCAACCCGGCTCCCGAAATCTCCAGACCTATGGTCCAGCCCTCAACGCCTGCCGAAAGGCGGCCTCCGTGTGCGCGGAACTCGGCAACAGCACGAGGGACAAACACTGCCGGAACCTGATCCAGAGCCTACTTCCCGACAACCTGCGCGGCATCGAACCCTCCGACGTCCGCACCACCTTCAACACCCTGTGGAAAAAATTCGCATTGGAATAAACACCGGTTTTCACGGTTTCGACCCTGC
>CANMQB010000049.1 GCA_947499885.1 Spartobacteria bacterium | reverse complement strand
GCTCAACGCGGCAAGTCTCTTGCTTTCATCAAAAAAAGAAGTTTGGTATGATTTCATTCAGTAAGTGCACAGCAGTAAGCGTGCCAATTACATAATAGAGAATGCGTTGCTATTTTTCAAACCGCCCTAATATTTTTTTCTTGCGTCCGAATCTCCAGTAATCGCGTAAATGATGGCTGCTCGTGAGAGGTCTTCGGAATATTGGCGAAGGGCTTCGATATCATTTACAGAGGCAAAGAGTTGCTCATAAACAAGCTTTTTGGTGAAGCTGTTAAAGCTGTAAAAACCAATCAATAACAAAATCACGCTCAACGAAACGGCCGCTGTGCCAGCCAGACAGAAAGCGAGATTGGGTTTTTTCATGGATCGGCGTTCTCGAGACGTTGAGTTTATCCCAGCCTTTCCGATCCTGATTCTAGGGTGTTTGCCTCATACCTTGTTCCGCTTGGCGTTGGTATGTAGGCGGTAGTTTTTTGATCGCACCATGGGTAAACTTCTTCTGTCGCTTTGTTCAAAGCCCTCTCGGGATGCAGCGCTGAGGTTTTTTCTTTTGATTCTTTTTTGCGGCGTGGGTGCTGTGTATCCATCGGAGGAAAGTGCCGAGGAGCTTTTTGAACGCGGCCAAGCGGCGGAGGCTCGACTGGATTTATTTGGTGCAAGGGTGGATTTCCGCAAGGCAATGGAGATGGATCGCTCGATTCCGGGGCTTCTTGATCACACGGCTTGGTTTTATTATCTCAACGGATTTCACAATCAGGAATGCCTGCGGATTTTCGAGGATTGTCTTCCTAAAGCCTCCGATCCGGATGCTGTGAGGCAGGCGATTTCTCAACTGCGTGAGGAGATGGGATTGGAACAGAGTCGAGCGAGACCGCCAACTCCACGTCCTGCCACACCGGGGGCAAGTCCCACCGCACGTCTCCAATATGCGAGGGAACTTTTTTGGTCTGGTGCGCCCGACGAGGCCTGCGTGTGGATGCGCGAACTCGTCCGTGAAAACCCGCAGGAAGCAGCGCTGCACTGGGAATTGGCCCGTGTGCTCATCGCGATGAACAAATTTGTGGAAGCGGGCAGGGAATTGCAAATCGCCCGCGAATTGCGACCCAACGAGCCGGAGATTGCCCTCGAACAAGCAAAAGTCGAGGCTCTGCGGGGGCGCCGCACCGTCGCACTGAGGGCACTGCGGGGTATCGGCTTCCCCGATGCAGCCGCTCTCCATCTTGCGAGGGCGCGGTCGTACCATTATGCAGGAGAGTTTTTAGCAGCTTCTGCGGAGTATCGCCAAGTCCTCGCCGAGCGGCCGTTTCATGAAATCGCAGCGCATGGCTTGGCCGAGACCAGTTTGCGCACTCAATCGGTTCCCGAGGCCCGCGCCTTGCTCAAATCGTGGCCGAGTGCCTCTCTGCTTGCGGACTGGTCCGACCGCGTCTCGCTCGAGCGCGAGGTGGCAGCGCCCCGGGCCTTGGCCAGTGGAAGTTTGTTCAGCAACAACCTCACGTATAGAAATTGGAATGCCGGCGCAGATTTTCGCTTCCGGCCGATTGATAGCTTGGAGGTCTATCTTGACTCCACGCATGGTTGGTTCTTGCAGGAGGAATTTGCCCCCATCGAACGCCAGACTGCAGAACTAGGCCTCATCTACCAAGCGACGGATGTCTGGGCCGCATCTGCCCATTTAGGAGTGAATGGGTATAATTCCGGTTGGACGAGTGTGATCGGAGGCTTGGGATTGATGGTGCATCCGACTTCCACTCTAGAAATATTGCTCAAGGTAGATCATATGGATGTCGTTGATAGTGAGCCGCCGCTGGGAATTTCCTTGTACGACCTCGCCGCGACGATTGGCGCTGTCGGTGGACGTGCCGCCATGGATATCCTGAACATTTCCGCGATGTGGAAGCCCGTGGAGCGCTTGGAGTTTTTCGGCAAATACAAACTGGCAGTCTTGACGGGCGAGAGCATCCTCAACGACTACTACGTGAACGCCGCATACAGCTTGCTGCGGTCACCGCTCGTGCGCGTGGGGTATGGCTTCTCTCAGACGCGCTTTAGCAAAGCCTCGCCGGTCTATCAAGACGGGGCGAACTCCACGTCGTTCTACTATGATCCCCAAAACTTGCTTGTGCAGAATTACTACGCAGAGTTTTCGTACAGCCTTGGAAAAAATTTTGCCTATGGAGCCGAGGTCCACTTTTACCAGCAACCGATCAATGGCGGCGTAGGCAGCGGCCTCTTTGCCCATCTCAAATACAGCTTCGCTGGTAACCAATCGCTAAGGATTGACTTGAGTTATTTCAGTCAAGACCGCGGGCTCAATCGCGACGGCACTTCCTCTGCGCACTATGAGTCGTTGAACGCTGTCGCCAGTTATGAATTCCGATTCTGAAACACTGCCAGTCTCGGCGCCTCAAGCTACGCGAAAGCGTCGCTATCACGATAAAATACTCACGCAACATGCTCAGCGGAATATTTTTGCATTTCTTTTCGTTGTGGCATTTGCTTTGGCCTACCTTGCTTGGGTTGTCCTGCATATTGACTATGACTATTGGTATATTGCTTTTCCCTACCTATTTGCAGAGCTAATCAGCTTCATTAGCATGCTGCTCTGGGGAGAAATGATGTTGCGCCGCCGTGAACACGCCCCCGAAGGATTGGCGTTGCAGACACCTCCGCTGCAGGTGGATGTGATCGTTACCTGCTGTGGCGAGCCTTCTGCCATTGTGGAAAAAACCCTGCGTGCCGCCGCAGCCATTGACTATCCGGATTTCTCTGTGACAGTGACTGATGACCGGCAGAGTCCGGATGTGAAGAGGCTATGCTCTGAGCTCGGGCTGAAATACTTAGGACGACCTACGCATGAGCATCGCAAGGCAGGCAATCTGAATTTTGCCCTCTCGCATACCAGCAGTCCGTTTCTGCTTATTCTGGATGCAGATCAGATTCCTCACCGCAATATTCTTAACATTCTTATGGGTTACTTTGCCGTTCCGACCATTGGCTTTGTAACGACTTACCAGGCATTTCATGTGCCCGAAGGAGATCCTTGGTCGAATAGGGACCGTGTTTTTTATGGAGCCATGCAAACATCGCGCAACGCCTCAAACTCGGCTATATCATGCGGCTCGGGAGTCGTTTATCGGCGCCAAGCTTTGAAGCAAATCGGGGGCTTTTCCACATGGAATCTGGTGGAAGACCTGTATTCTTCACTGCTCATGCATGCCGTTGGCTGGAAAAGTGTTTACCATCCTTATCCCGCCACGCATGGCACGGCGCCAACCGAGATCACGGGCCATGTCCGCCAGCGCTGGCAGTGGGCGGTGGATTCCCTGCGACTGTTTTTTTGGAGAAACCCACTTTTTACGAAAGGCTTAAATTGGGAGCAACGCCTAAACTACTTGGGGTTTGGCTACAATTACTTACTTTTTGCCTTAGCCTACCCGATTTTTTATCTCCTGCCGATTTGGGGGCTCTTTAGCGGCTGTTTTTTTATAAAAACCAGCGCCGTAGATTTCCTTCTTTGGAGAATGCCCTATGCGATTGCATTTTATGTTTTTAACCGCCTATCTACTGAGTGGCGCCATAGCTCCAAAGCCTTTCGGGCCCAGGCTGTAATGTTTGAGGTTTACATCAGTGCGATCATCACAGCGCTATTTTCGCGGAGGCACTTACCTGTCTATTCGGTGACAAAGAAGGTTTGTGAGATTCCGCTGCTTATTGAGCGCTTGAACCACGTTTTGCCCCATATCGCCATCATCATTCTCGCCCTTTCCGGTCTGGTTTATGGATTTCATCATCGAGCCGGACACCAGGCTCTCTACTTCGTCAATGCTGCTTGGGCCCTGTGGGTTATCTGGATTCTTCTTCCATTTACGATACTGGCCCTGCGCGATCCTAATAAAGAAATACAATAACAAAAATCAAATATGTCACACGAAACAAGCATAATAGATAGCCAGCCTTTACCGAAACCTGAACCGCTTGCGGTAGAGGCTATCGCTCGAGATATTGAGAATATTTCCGATTTGCAGAACCTTTCTGCTTTCAACGTGGAGTCCGATATGGCTTTCGACAATCTGATTGCTCTAGCATCACTGCTCACCGATACGCCATTAAGCGCTATCTCATTTGTTGATAATGAGCGCGAGTGGATCAGGAGCACCCACGGATTTGAGCAAAAGAAGTTCGAGCTGAATCCTGCGTTTGCAGCGCTGACGCTTCGTGAACAGGAGCCTTGTGTTGTCATTCCTGATACCACTCAAGACGAGCGCTTTGCGAATAATCCGCTCGTTACGGGAGACCCCCACATCCGATTCTATGCCGGCGTGCCGATGCTCAGTGTTGAGGGTTCACCGCTGGGAAGTTTTTGCGTGATGGATCGAAAACCGCGCCAATTGACTCCAGAGCAGATGGAGTTGCTCCAACGAATCGCTCGGATTGCCATGGACTTAGCTGAAAGAGAGCGGCGTCGGCGCATTCTCGAAAAGCATGTCTTATTCGGTGAGCATATCGGATTGGATTTGCCCGGTATCATTTCTCAGATCGCCTCGCCCTCGGGTCAGATTCAGTCGTTGATTGCCAATCTGATCAATGAATACACTCCCCTCCTCGGGTGGATTGTTGCCCGCATCCAGCGCTTCCACGAAGGGTCTCCCGCTGAGCTGATTCATACTCCCGAGGAACCTCCCACTCCGATCCAGCAAGAGCGGTGGGCCAAATTGGACCAAACGGCGCTTCTCGCCACCGATGTTTCGCGCCAAGGTGTGATTCACGGAACGGAAGCTGAAGGAGTTGTGTTTTTTTATGCAGTCCTTCCGCTGAAATTTACGAATCACATCCTGGCTCGAGTCGATTTTCTTTGTGAGGTTCCCAAGGACAGCCGATTTGACAATCTTTTCAAACTCATGCTCGCCACGTTTAGCAACATGGCGGAGAGGGCAATCTACACGGAGGAACTCAAGTTCTACGTCGACCACGATTCGCTCACTGGGCTTGGCAATCGAAACCTTCTCATCTCCAAGATTGACAAGCTCATCCAGTTGACTCGTATCGAGCGACCGATTGCGATTCTTTTCCACATTCGCCTCGACAGCCTCACCGAGATCAATGACAACTTTGGCTACACTGCCGGGGATAGTGCCCTCATCGAAGCCGCAAAGCGCTTGAAATCCCTGCAAGGAGGAAAGGCATTTGTGGCCCGAGTGGGAGGAGATAAGTTTATGGTGCTCATTCAGGATATGGAGCTCGAAAAAAACTTTTCCGCCATTCTGAGTGAAGTCGAGGTGTGCGTGGCGCTGCCATTCCGTGTCGGCCATGACGAAATCCGCATTTCCGCCGATGTGGGATGTGCGGTGATCAGCGACCCCACCGCCCACCCCATCGAAATGCTGCGCCGAGCAGAAGTGTCTCTACGCCATGCTGCTGCTCAGGAAGCCGGTGCTCATCGAAGAGTCTACACCTATCATGAGCAAATGTTCCAAGAGCGACTCGAGCTCCATAAAACAAATCTTCTTGTTCGGCAGGCTTACAGTGAAAACCGATTTTTACTTCGATTCCAACCGGTATTCGATCTCGCGACCAATCGCTTGATCGGTGCGGAAACACTTCTGCGGCTTAGGCAAAAGGACGGGCAAATCGTGGATGCGGGACAATTTATTTCCGCCATCCCACGCATCCGCTACCAAGCCAGTATTGATGAGTGGGTTTTCAGTGAGTTTTTGAGACAATTTGGCGAACGAAGTTCTGGCCGTAAGCTTCTTGATATAGATGGATTCATGCTAAGTCTTAATGTGACTCCCGTATTCCTCTCAGTGAAAGGCTTTGCTGAAAAATGGCTGGCCAAATTATCCAATACCGGCATATCACTCAAAGCCATAGTCCTAGAGGTGGTGGAAAGCCCGCTCCTGCTCTCCAATACCGCATTGATCGAAAACCTGAATCAGGTCCGCGCTGCCGGAGTGCGCGTCTCGGTGGATGACTTTGGATCTGGTTACAGCAATCTCCGCCATCTCATTCAATTGCCGGTGGATATCGTGAAATTCGACAAAGCCTTTTTGTCCGAACTCACGAGCGAGCAAAGCAAGTCACGGACTCTTTTGCCAAGTTTGCTCACGCTTTGTAGGCAGCTCGGATATAGTTCTATGTGCGAGGGGGTTGAGAGCGCAGAGCAAGTCGAATTTCTCCGCCACACCGAGTGCCGTTATGTCCAAGGATACTTTTTTGGGAAAGCCATGCCGCTCTCAGACGTCTTGGCCCTCTCCTTGCAAAATCCAGCCATGCCGAATGCATAGGCGCCTTACGCCTTGTGCGCCTGATGAAAGTGCAGCCAACCTTGCCGGAAAGCGAGTCAATTTGCCTGATGCTTCTCCGGCACCAGGAAGGAAGCTAGAATCGACCCGCCGATGAGCGTGGAGATGATGGCGAGCGACCATCCGATCGGGAAATGACCGCCGAAAAGATGGTTGAGCCAGATCATCTTCAAGCCGACGAAGACCAGCACGAGACCGAGTCCGTATTTCAGGAAGCGGAACTTATGAACGACTCCTGCTAGGAGGAAGAACATGGCACGCAGTCCAAGGATGGCGAAAATATTCGATGTGAATACGATAAGAGGTTCTTTGGTGATGGCGAAAATGGCGGGAACACTATCCACTGCGAAGACGATATCCGAGATTTCCACCAAGATCAGTGCGACCAATAGCGGGGTCGCCATGCGGGCGCCATTGTGATGGGTGAAGAATTTCTGGCCGTCAAGGTGCGGGCTCACAGGGAGGAACTTTTTGAGAAGTTTCAAGACTGGGTTCTTATCCGGTTCAACCGGCTTTTCCGGTGCAAGAAGCACTTTTATGCCGGTCACAATCAGGAACACTCCGAAGACGATGACGACCCAATAGTATTGGATCAGAATCGAGCCCATTGCGATGAAGATGCAGCGGAAGACCAGGGCCCCGATAATGCCATAAAAGAGCACCCGGTGCTGGTATTTATCCGGAATGTTGAAGTAGGTGAAGATCACCACAAACACGAAAATGTTATCCACCGAGAGCGCCTTCTCGACAATGTAGCCGGTGAAAAATTGCAGCGTGCTTTGCTGGGCCGCCTCAAGCGGGTTGAATCCCGGAATCGCCAAGAGCCTTTCGCAGTTCTGCAGGCGGTAGATCGCGAATTCATGGAACGCGAGGCCAAAAACCACCGCCATCGCCACCCAGATGACACTCCAGGTCAGCGCCTCGCGGAATTTCACCTCATGCGCCTTGCGGTGGAAGACGCCCAGATCGAGCGCAAGCACGATGAGGACGAAAAGAATAAACGAAGCGTAGAACCACCAATACTCAGCGAATGGAAACAACATCATGATAACGACCCTGCCTTTTTTTTCTGAATTCGGGAATGATGAAGATATAAAGAAATCATTAGTTTTAAACTAACAAGTGTCCGCCGCCGATTCGCGGCTTTCAATTCCAAAACACATGCCTATAAAATCGGAGCATGCTCGGTTCTTCCTCAACCCACCTCGCCTTGGAGCACTCATGAAACTGACCAAACGCGGCGAATACGCCCTGCGTGCTTTGATCGACATGGTTCTCGCCCGCGAGGCAGGCCGGGAGCTCATTCCCCTCAAGGAGATTTCCGCGCGGGAAAAAATCCCACTTCCGTTTCTTGAGCAGATTTTCGTTCAACTGCGCGAGGCCGGCATCGTCGATGGCAAGCGCGGCAAGCACGGCGGCTTCTTTCTCGCAAAGCCTCCCGAAAACATCTCGATGGGCGAGGTCGTGCGTCTCATCGACGGCCCGCTAGCCCCGATCGGATGCGTGAGCCATACGGCCTATACCAAATGCTCCTGCCCCGACGAGGAGCACTGCGGACTCCGTCTTCTCATGCTCGATGTGCGAAATGCCATCGCGAACATCCTCGATCGTTACAGCCTCGCCGAAGTCTCCGAAGTCTCCCTCAAAAAACTCCGCCAGGATGGCCTCCCGATTCCATTCGCCGCTCCCATCAAGCTGGCCGGCTCGGATGCCGATTACCAAATCTAAAAGGCCCTCGTCCACCCCACGCCCCTGCCGATTTTTTTAGCCGTGCAGACTCGACCCGTTGCAACTTCTTCTTCTATTTTCTAACTTCTTAATCCACACGATGCATGGCGAGATTCCATCCTTGAACTCATTGACGGAGCAAGCCTTCCGGTTTAGAAATGAAGGTAGATATGCCGCCCATCCTGTCGAAGCCGCTTTACGATATCACTGTGCCCAAGCCGAAAAACCCGGCTCGCAAAGCCACGGTGTCCTCGATTTTGAATCGGCCGAAATCATCTACCGAACAGGCGCTCAAGGGCTACGACTTTCTGAAATCCCACAGCTCCCGCAAAGCATCCCGGAGCTGAGTCGCCTCGGCGCGGTGGATCGCACCGCCCGTTCCCACTTGCGCCATTGGGTTGATTCCCACGGCCCGATCTTTGAGGAATCCACCTTCATCCAAGCTTGGGAAGCCCAGGGGTAAAGAGGCGGAGCGGAGCACCATGTCCACCATGATCAAGAGCTGGGGCGCTGGTTCAAGCGACTTCATCGAAGCCTGCACTTCACCACTTTGGGCGACTATTTTGACCGACTCCGTTTGCATGAGGCGATCTTTCCTGAAACCGCCTACCGACTCGCAGGATTCACCATCAATCCAAAAAATAAACAGTTGGCACCCGTGGTTTCCCAACCGCATGTCGAAGTCAATACTTCGCTGACTCCAGTCTCCAAGGCCGAGACAGATGAACTCATGTCGGGACTTGGTTTCGCGCCTGTTCAGCTACGGTATGATGGGATTCAGGATGACGATTATTACGCCTATGTCCACCCTGTCTCAGGCGTGTTGGTTTTTGATTTGCACGATGAAAATGTGGTGCGATTAGGTTAGAAGGTTCAGATGAACTCGTCGTCATTGATCCTTTCATTTGCTTGGCTCGTCGAGGCACATGGGCGGCCCTGAAACTCGCAGAGATCGGGCTTCCCGAGCCGCCCGACGACCAGTTTGGAGGCTTGGAAAAATCCGAGTAACAATGAACTCGAGCCCTTCTTTGCTTTTTGAGTATTCCTTTCTCTGTGTCTTGGTGTCTCCGTGAGAGGGGGCTTGAGCCAGCCCAACTCTTGGTTTTTCCTAAAAATCGAGTTCAAGAAAGGCCGCAGGCGTAACTTTTTGTAGTTCTTCTGCGACCTTCTGAACCGACTTTTTGATGCGTGGCCAGGAGGTTGTCTTGAGAACGAGAATGGAGATTTTCCGATGTGTCAGGTTTTGCTGATATCGAAGATTTTGATCTGTCGTTATCAAAACATCATATCCCTCGCGTTCGGCGGATTCGATAAGGCTTCCGTTTGTGAGTTGAGACCAACCATTTTCTGTGGCGGTATCTACAGGGAAGGGATGCAAGAAGCGCCGTAGTGGAACCGGGACTCCTTGGTCAAATAGGATTTTCACGCAGCCACGGGTTCTTCCAAGCTTGCGGAGGCATATTCCAAGACCGCTTCGACTTGGCTACGCGCAACGCCGGGGAACCACTCCAAAAATTCGTCCACAGAGGCTCCGTCTTCTAGGTTTTCAAACAAAGCCCGGACGGGAACTCTCGTTCCCCGAAAAACATAGGCTCCACCGACCTTTTTGGGGTTTTGCTCAACGCTTTTGCACTGGAGCCAAAAGTTCATAGAAACACAATAACGAGGGAGGCATCATCTTCAAACAAAAATCAGCGGTTTTAACTAATGTCAGCGGGGCCGAGCATAAACTTTTTTTAATCACGCTAATCAAGCGTTTGAATCCAGCAACCGCAAGAATTGGCCCCGCATTTTGACGCATTGGGTTTGGCGGGGTTGTCGCAGTGTCATCGCTATGAGGTGCTGATGCCGGCGAGGACGTCGGCGTTCCGAGCGAGAACTTTTCTCCGTGTTGCTTTGCGTCTCCGTGAGAGGCTTGCCACGGATCAACTCCTGCTTTTTGGAAAATGCGTTAGCTCCAGATTTCTTTGGGAATCTGCAATAGGCACCCCATGCGGCGAGGGTGCTGCTGACGAAGTGCGGGCAGTGCCCGGAATTTGGGACAAATAGTGCCGCTCGCCGATACGGAATATCGGATCCTTGCGAATGTTCTGTGAACTTTTGAATGGGGGGATTTTTTTTTAAAATAATGTTGACCTTTTTAGTAACTAAAATAAAACATTACTAAACCTATCAACAAATGAGTGCATCTTCGCAAAACAATTCAACCGCTCCGGTGCTGCCTGAACAGGAAATCTTGCAGGCCATCCGGGGGATCCGTTTTGGGGTTGTTGAGGTTGTTGTGCATGACTCACGCGTCACGCAGATTCGCCAAACGCATCGGGTGAGATTGGCGAGTGGCGAACCCGATAAAATTTCATCCCACCCGGCCACGGGAGGCTAAAAAACAACAGAGCCTGAGACGACCCTTTCACGGGAGTTTTTCGCATTCTTACTAAATTATAATATGACCAAAAAAGTAACAAATAAATCCAAGCGTTTCGCGCAGACATCCGAGTGGATGTCCCGTGGAATTCTTGGAATCGTGGCTATCAGTGCCGTTCACGCGCACCCCCTCCATGCACAGGACGACATTGCCTCCTTGCGAGCCCAGCTCAAGGCTCTGGAAGCAAAAGTTGCCGCGCTGGAGAGCAGTCAAAAGACATCAACAGGCGATGACGCTTTGAAGGAAAAGCTCGAGAAGTTGCCGTCGGTGACCCTGGACTCCAAGGGGCTGAATTTTTCCAGCCCCGGCATCCGGACCACCCGCACGGAGGTCGGGTCTGACGGCATTCCCGTGGAAACCACAACGGTCACCGAAGAGGGCGCCTTCAAATTCAAAATTGGCGGTCTTCTTCAGCCTCAGTTGCGGACATTTATTAACACGCCCGATGCGACATCCACTTTCCTGATTCGCCGTGCGCGTCTGAACCTTGAGGGCACGGTGTTCCAAAACTTCGATTGGAAGCTGCAGACTGATTTGCAGACGAATGGCGTGGACAACTCCACGAGCACGGTCGTGCAGGATGCGTATGTGGGCGCGAAGGCGTTTGATTGGCTCCAGCTGCGGGTCGGTAAAATGAAGAGTCCCATCGGCGTGGAGCGCTGGCAATCCGCGCATGCCCGCTGGTTTACGGATCTCATCACTACCACCTATCTCGTTCCAAACCGCGAGGTCGGAGCGATGCTCTGGGGAAATGTGGGTGACGGCCTCGCAGAGTATTATACTGGCATCTTCAATGGCGCGCCGGATGGCGGAAGCTCGAATGTTTCGACTTCCGGGCAGAATACGAAGGACTTCGAGGCCCGCCTCGCAGTGACTCCCTTTGCCAAGACGAGCATCGTTCCTTTGAAAAAACTCACTGCAGGCGCCGGTGTCACCTACGCGCCTCAGCTCAACGGGCTCGGCACCTATGCCACGGCCAACCAGCAGTCGTTCTTCAAATACCGCTCGTCCACCGTGAATGCCACAACTGCGAATCCCGGAGAGCAGGTGCGTTTCGTGCCAAACCTCCAATACTTTTGGGGACCCTTCGGCCTCTACGCCGAGGCGGCATGGTCAACAGTGGGCGTAAGCGGCACCCAGAGCACCACCAAGGCGGTTGTTAAAAAAACCAATGTCGTGGACTCGAAGGGCAAAACGATCGGCACTGTCTCCACAACTTCGAACAGCGCGACGATTCAGGAATACAGTACCAACCTCACCAACTACGGCTGGCAGATCGCCGCTTCTTATATGCTAACGGGTGAGGATAACGCCTTCCGCGCTATCTCGCCGCGCCGGAAGTTCAGTCCCTCGACGGGAGGGTGGGGGGCACTTCAACTCACGGCCCGTGTCGGGCAGTTGACTGTGGATTCCAACGCCTTCCCGATCTATGCAGACCCGAATACGCAGGCCGAGCAATCCACCACATTTGGAGCCGGTCTGAACTGGATCCTCAACGACAACACAAAACTCACTCTGCAATACGACTACACCAGCTTCATCGGTGGAGCTGGAAATGGCACCGATCGTCCGGATGCCAATGCCATCACAACACAATTCCAAGTCTACTTCTGATCATATGAAAAAAATAATCCAACTCGCAGCTTTCGCTGCCATCGCGGGCGCAACAAGCCTCCAAGCCAATCAGGCACTCCTCAATGTGTCTTACGATCCCACGCGGGAACTCTACAGCGAGGTTAACAAGGCGTTCGCCAAGGGGTGGGCGTCCAAAACAGGCCAATCCATAGCCATCGACCAGTCGCATGGTGGATCTGGCAAGCAATCCCGTTCCGTCGTGGACGGTCTCGAAGCGGATGTGGTCACACTCGCGCTAGCCTACGATATCGACGCCATCTCTGATCAGGCGGGTCTTTTGCCAAAGGATTGGCAGAGTCGCCTGCCTCAAAACAGCTCGCCCTACACCTCGACGATTGTTTTTGTTGTCCGCAAAGGCAATCCGAAGGGCATCAAGGATTGGAATGATCTCGCGAAAGACGGAGT
>CANMQB010000048.1 GCA_947499885.1 Spartobacteria bacterium | reverse complement strand
CCACCGCCCACTTCTTGAGATGGGTGCCGGCGTTGTTCACGAGAATCGACAGCGGTTGGCCCGCCGACTCCTCGGCACGGCGCGCCAGCGCGGGAGCCTCGCTCCATGCGGTGATGTCCTGCACCAGATACGAAGCCGAATCTCCGAGCTCCTGACAGGCTCTGGACAACTCCTCTTCCCTGCGGCCTACAAGGACCACCCGGGCGCCGGCTTGAACCATGCATCGTGCGATTCCCAAGCCGATACCGGTGCCTCCGCCAGTGATCAATGCGGCCTCTCCTGCCAGTGAAAATGGATTGAGCATGACGAATCAGATTTGATTGATGGTCTTGAGTGCTTGGGCGCTTGGCGTCATACCGGCGCCTGGAGCCTCGGGAGCGATGTAGAAACCATTCTCAATCCGGGCCGGGGCCTCCATCCAGTCGCGCAACCACGGGATGTATTCCAACAACGCACAGGCCGGGTGGGCAAAGCAGACATGCTGGTGGACTTGGCACATGTCACCCACATGCGGGACCACCGGCAGGCTGTAGCAGCGAGCCAGATCGGCGACCTGCCAAAACTCTGTGATCCCGGCCAATCGAACGACATCTGGCTGAACATAATGGACTGCACCGGCATGGATAAAATCACGGAAAGATTGCGCGGTATAGAGCTGCTCACCCAGAGCGATCGGCGTCTGAATCGTTTCGGCCAGACGCCGATGACCATCCACATCATCGAAGTAAATCGGTTCCTCAATCCAGGCGATGTCAAAATCCTTCAACCGACCTGCTGCTTGGATCGCTTGAGGTAGAGACCATCGGCCATTCGCATCGGTCATGATGCGAATATCGGGTCCGAGGGCCTTGCGAACGGCTTCGACGCGGCGGAGGTCCTCGTTGGGATTGGGTCCACCGACTTTGAGTTTCACCGCGCGGTAGCCCTCCACTTCCACAAGCCGCTTGCAATCCCCCACCATGGTTTCGATCGACCAGTTGAGCCAACCGCCATCCGTGTTATAGGCCTCCACTTTTTTCGAGGCCGATCCGCCAAGCAGTTTCCACAGCGGCTGTCCTGCGGCTTTCGCTTTCAAATCCCAGAGCGCAATGTCGATGGCGCCGAGGGCCAAGTGGGTGATTCCCGTGCGCCCGACCCAGTAGATTTCCGACTTCTTGTGCAATTTTTCCCAAAGCGCAACGACTTCGGCAGGATCCTCGCCAATCAGCAAGGGACCGTAACTGTTCACAATGCAATCCACAATCAGACGATCGGTCGGCAGGTGCGCATGTGTGCCCGAAAATCCATAGCCGACATGGCCGGTATCCGTGTGAATGGCGACGCCGGGCGCGCCCCAATGAGTCAAGGAGTGGGTGGAATCTGCAATGCCACCACGGGTGACGGGTGCATGCAGGATGATGGGTTCTAATTTAGTTATTTTCATGAAAATCTTCCGAGTCGAAATCAATCATTGCCTTCACCAAATCCGGTTCGCAGTGGATTCCAGGAAGGCGCTCGGCGGTTTCGGCAAAGCTGAAGCGATGAGTGATCAGCGGGAGCACATCCACCCGACCGGCTTGCATCTGGCGGATGACCTCCTTGAATGTTGCGGGGAGTCCCGCGCGGCTTGCGAGAAGTGTGAGTTCCCGCCGGTGAAAATTCGGGTCGTCAAAAGCGAGTTCGCCGGTGAAGAGGCCCAGAAAAACAATTCGGCCGCCGTGCTCGGCGAGTTGGAAAGCTTGCCGCATTGAAGCCTGGTTGCCGGTGGCATCAATCACTGCAGCGGGAAGTTGTCCAAAATGCCCCTGCAATTCCTGCTCCAAGTTTTCTCCAGCGCTGAATCCTTTCCCGAGTCCCATGGTTTCGCAAGCGAAGCGCAAACGCTCGGGCTGCACATCCACACAGGCCAGATTGGCACCAGCAGCCTTGGCAAAAATGGCGGCGGCAAGTCCGATCGGCCCC
Organism: Spartobacteria bacterium; assembly: GCA_947499885.1. Taxonomy (GTDB): domain Bacteria; phylum Verrucomicrobiota; class Verrucomicrobiia; order Chthoniobacterales; family Terrimicrobiaceae; genus UBA967. The sequence continues at coordinate 10,578 of CANMQB010000048.1, read as the reverse complement.
ATGCCGATAATGACCACGGGTTCGCCATTTTTGAGGTCTGCCCGCTCGATGCCGTGGGCTCCGATCACCAGAGGTTCTACGAGGGCGATCTGGTCGGGAGCGAGACCTTTGGCTGGGTGCAACTTTTCGACGGGCACGGTGAGGAAAGGCGCATGTCCCCCATCGATATGAACACCCAGAACCCGAAGGCTCTTGCAGCAATTCGTCTTGCCAGATCGGCAGGCCGGGCACGAGCCGCAGAAATAATAGGCTTCAACCGCGCAGAGGTCGCCCGCTTCCAATCCCGAATCGGCAGGCGCAGAAATGATTTCCACGCACAGTTCATGCCCGAGTCTTCTCGGGTAGGTGAAAAATGGCTGTCGACCCGCCAGCGCGTGGATATCCGTTCCGCAAACGCCACAACGGCGCACTCGCACAAGCGCATGTCCGATTGAGGGCTCAGGTACGGGAACTTCCTCCCAAGCGAGAAGACCGGGTTTTTGAAGAATGAGTGTTTTCATTTGTCTAAAGCGATTTTCCGGACGGGGAAACGTATCCCTCGCAGCCCCCCCCGTGGAGGCAACGATGCTACCGGCCATTGGATTGTTGTGTTTCTGACTCCACCGACGGTGAGGTTGTGTGGGACGAAAAGTTCGCCACCGAGCATGAGGGAACCCCTGTCGGAATTGATGCGGCTTGCTGCAGCAAGGGTGATGTCGCCTGCCCCTGAGTTTGTGCCAGAATAGACCATGACGCCGCTGTTTGTGATATCAGCGGGATACAAGCCAGCCCCCACTCGACCAGAGGTGTCAATTTCAAAAGTTCCTTCAAATGGGCATTTTCTCTGATGCCAAAATTTAGAATTCAAAATTTTCAAAGTGCACTTAATAGAAAAAGAATAAACGCCGCACTCATTATGTAAGTATTTTCACGATTGTGGTCAATTGAAATTTTGCGGCGAATTCTTCGTATTGTGGGATCAACCTTAAAGAAGAAGAGTCGTGTGTTTGAGGTGAAACGAGGAAATATTTTCCGAGCAGGGGCGCGAGTGGTTGGTGTTCAAAAGACACAAGGCTACCAAAGCTCTGGCCCCTTTGTAGTGAAGACCGTCGATGCAAATTGCAGAGAAGCGGGTGCCTCGCTGAAAGCTAGGGCCACCGTCGTGCAGAGCGGGTCGAATTCGCACGCGGCAAAGTCGATCACGATGCGATTGCTCACGCGCTGAAAGGGCAGAACCTGACCTGTCTGCAGGACGAACACTCGCTCGGGATCCGAGGCGATGCCACGGAGCTCAAGCTCAGGATCTGGCCGGGTGAGCAAGTGGCAATAAAGCGTGTTGCCATTTCGCGTGCTTGGCCCCCAATAATGCAAATAATCCACTCCTCGGGCTGCACCATAAATTGAATCGCCGGAACGACGCAGCCATTCCCCTATTTCAAGAAAACGCTTCACAGCGGGTTCTGGAAATCGCCCCCTACTATCAGGACCCACATTCAAGAGAAGATTACCACCGAGAGAGCGGATTTCGCACAGCTTCCGAATCAAGCTGCGTGTTGGCTTATACTTCTCGGCATCGGGGTGATAGGTCCAGCTTTCGTTGCAGGTCATGCAAGTCTCCCAAGGCACTTCGAGCGGGGAGACAGGAATCTGCTGCTCGGGCGTGGCATACTCGCCGCACCCAGGAAGCCGGTCGCAACAAATAATATGCGGCTGAATCGATAGCATCATCATCTTTAATTCATCTGCATGCCAGATGTCCGCACCCCATCCCGGCACATCAAACCAAAGCACATCTATCTTGCCAAACCAGGTGAGTAACTCCTCGACCTGAGTGAAGACACGCCCTAAAAAACGATCCCAGCCGACTGGGGAAAAAACATGCTCCCGCACGGGAGACGAAAAACGCACCGAAGCAGGGAGCCCCGTGAAATCGGGATCTTCCCAGTCAATCAGAGACATATACAGGCCGACCTTCAGACCGGCCTCCCTGACCGCCTCCACAAAGGGCCCCACCATATCGCGCTTGGGACCAAAATTTCCCGCATGTAGCTCCTTGGTCTTCGTCGGCCATAGGCAAAAACCGTCGTGATGCTTTGCGCCCAAAATCGCATAACGACAACCCGCCTCCTTGGCGACCCTCGCCCATTCCCGAGGATCGTAATCTTCCGCGCCAAAGAAATCTTTCAAGGCGTAGTAGCGCTCCGGTGACCACGAGTCTGCCGACCCCGCCTTGTAATCCGCCGCACTGAAAGACTTCATGTTAAGTTCAATGCCGGCAGAGGACCCGAGGCCCACATGAATAAACATGCCGAAGGCATCGTTTGTAAACCAAGAGATGTCGCCGGAGCGGGTGTAGCGCGGGGATGCGTTCATAGGATTTGAGGAGAGCTGATGTTGGGTGTTGTAGTGGATTGGGTTTGTTTTGGTGAGTGGCGAAACCCTTGGAAAACCAAGGTTGTTTTTTTTCTTGATGAGAAAAAAATAATCGCCAATATGAGCGTGTAAGTATTTTCACAATTATGGTCAATCTAGATTTTGCGGCGAATTCTTCGAATGGGGTGTCAAACTTGGAAGGGAAGAGTCGGGTGCTAGAGGCGAAACGAGGAAATGTTTTTGGGGAGCCGGGTTGGCATGTGTGGTGCGGGAGTGTGTGCGAGTGGGGCGGCGAGTGGTGGTTGTTCTACTCACGCTGGAGAGAGGAGCTCGGATTCGAGGCTTGGGCGACGCATTCCGAGGTGGCAGTCGCGCGCGGAGCTTCTCCAACGGGTCCGTTTTTTCCCGAGAACCGGTGTGTGCTTCCGGTTGAAGGAGGGGCGTTGTGGGACAGGGACACGGGGCATAACCCGACGGTCTTTGCTGCAGGGGAAACGCTGTGGATGGCCTACACAGGAACCTTCGGTCCCTACCAGAGGGGTCTGCCGACTGTTGGGGAAGTAGCAAAAGATGATCGTTGGTGGGAGCACCGGAACAACCAGCGGGTCGGCATCGCGATGGCGAAGCATCCGTTGGGACCATGGAAAACAGAGGATCGCCCGTCGATCGAGGTGGATCCTGCGGGGTGGGATTCCTTGGTTGTGAATAATCCGAGCGTTTGCGCCAAACCCGACGGGGGTTGGGCGATGATTTACAAGGGGGTCACAGATGGGCCTCGGCCATTTGGCAAAGAAGTGTTGCACGGCGTGGCAGAGTCGCCGATGCCCGGGGGACCTTACACAAAGATTGAAGGAGCCCATCCCTTCCGAGTCCAAGGAGCGGTCTTCGCGGCGGAGGATCCCTTTGTTTGGTGGGATGCCCGTGCGGGCAAGTTTCGAGCGGTTTTGAAGGACATGGAGGGCTTCTTAGCTGAGGCCGGGCGCACATTGGCATTCTATGAATCGCCAGATGCGTTGGAATGGAGACTTTCGCGGATCCCCCCGGTTTCCGGCGCGGCTATACGATGGGATGACGGGGTGGTTGAGAGCATGGACCGGTTGGAGCGTCCGCAAATCACCTTTGACGGGACTGGCAATGCGGTGGCTTTGCAGGTTGCCTGCCTGTCATCAGCGGGTGGGCGGCGATCGTTCAGCCTTTCGGTCGCATTGACGGAGGACTTTTTTGAAGAACTATGAAAACCACACATCTTGAAGTTGACTTGACTGTAGCCGGAGGAGGCTTGGCGGGACTTTGCGCGGCTTTGGCAGCGGCACGAAACGGTCTGCGAACCGTGTTGGTCCAGGATCGTTCGGTCCTTGGCGGAAACGCCTCGTCGGAAATCAAAATGCATGTGGTCGGAGCGGACTGTCACGGATCGAGGCCGGGCGCGAGAGAAACAGGCCTCATCGAAGAACTCCGCCTAGAGGATGCGTTCCGCAATCCGGGCCGCTGCTACTCGCTCTGGGATGTCCTGCTCTATGAAAAAGCGGTGGCCGAACCGAATCTGACTCTCTTGCTCGACACCGCGTGCGTGGGCTGCGAACAGGCAGCCGATGGCTCGATCCAGAGCCTGAAGGCTGTTCGGACTTCCACCGAGGAGGAGTTTGTGATTCGGGCGCGGTTTTTTGCCGACTGCACGGGAGATGGTGGTTTGGGTGCGGCTGCCGGTGCGGAATTCCTCCGGGGTCGTGAGGCCAAGAGTGATTTTGGCGAGTCTCTGGCGCTTGAGGAAGGTGACGACAAGACGCTTGGAAGCTCGATCTTGCTGACTGGCCGACGGTGTGAGACCCCGCAGACTTTCATTCCTCCGGATTGGATACGCAAATTCTGCAAGGAGGATTTCAAACACCGTCCGATCCAAAGCTATGAATATGGCTACTGGTGGTTCGAGTGGGGCGGGCATCTCGATACCATTGCAGACAGCCCGACCGTAATCCGGCATGAATTGTTGAGGATCGCGCTGGGCGTGTGGGACTATGTGAAAAACTCAGGCGACCATCCGGATGCGGCGAACTGGACATTGGACTGGGTCGGCAACCTGCCTGGCAAGCGCGAGAGCCGGAGGTTCCTCGGGCGTCATGTGCTGACTCAGGATGATGTGTTTTCGGGTCGACTCTTCGACGATGCGGTCGCTTATGGCGGGTGGTGGGTTGACCTCCACCCCCCGATGGGAATTGATGCTCCGGAGGAGCAACCCTGCGAGCAGATTCACTTCCCGCATCTGTTCACGATTCCACTGGGTTGTCTGCATTCGCGCAATGTGCCGAACCTGTTTTTTGCAGGGCGGAATCTGAGTGCCACGCATGTGGCGTTTGCCAGCACGCGAGTGATGGCCACCTGCGCCTTGGCTGGGCAGGCGGTGGGGACTGCAGCGGCCCTGCTGGCATCCGGCGAGGGAAATGATATCGCCGCGCTGGCGACACCAGAGGCTGTTCAAAAAATCCAGCAACAGCTTTTGAAGGACGATGTCTTTCTGCCGGGTCACCGGAATTCCGACCCCGAGGATTTGGCTCCCCAGGGAAAAATCGCTTCCTCATCGGAGTTGCCTGGGCATCCGGCGGAGGCGGTGGTCGATGGGCTGTCCCGCCCGCTTCCCAGCCATCTCGGCCCGTGGGCGGATGGCGAGTCCCATGCATGGAAAGCGGCCGAAGGACCGGCGTGGATCGAGCTTTCCTGGAATTCCTCGATTCAGGCCCGAGAAATCCACCTGTGTTTCGATTCCGGCCTCGATCGCGAGTTGATGCTTTCGGCCAGCGACCATTCCAGCCGCAAAATCATCCGAGGGGCGCAGCCGGAGATCGTGAAGAGCTACGAACTGCACGATGGCGATGGGCGTTTGCTTGCAAAGGTGGAAGCCAATCACCAACGACGCTGCATTCATCACTTCTCGCCTCCCATTTCGCTCCAGTCTTTACGCTGCACCCTTCTTGCCACGCACGGCGCAGCATCCCCCGCTCTCCAGGAGATTCGCGTGTATGGGCCTGCCGATTGATCCACCGCATGACGATGGAAGGCTTACCACGAAGCCAACCACGCGTCTGGCTGTGGACGCCGTTTTGCTCCTTGTTGGTGTGTTGATCGGATTTTTCCTTCGTGGAGGGACCTACCGAGCCGAGGAGCAGAATGCGACGGTCGCAGCCGCAAAGCCCATGGCCAGCCGAGCCGCGACAGAGAGGGCTTCATTTGATCCCCAAGAGGGCATCGCACCGGAAATGACAATGCCAAAAGCCCAAGCATCTCCGAGGGCAGGGCAAAAATGGAGGGTGTGGTTGGAAGAGGCCAGCGGAGTCAGACCTCGGAGCGAATCGCTCAACTTGGGCAAGTTGCCTGAGGCGGAGATCCAAAAATATCTGGCTGCCAATTCCTCCGATCCGGATGCCTGGATTGCCGCAGCCTATCTTCGGGAGGGGAAGCCCTCCTTCCGTGAGGCGGCATTGAAATTTCCTGGGGATCCCGCCATTCAAGCCCACATGGCGATTTCGACGGATGATCCCGTCGAACGACGCTCGGCCATCGAGAAATTGCAAGCCGTGGACCCCAACAACGCGATGGGCGACTACCTCTCCGCACTTGACCACCTCAAGCAGGGCCGCCAGAGCGAGGCCCTGAAAGATTTGGCAGCCTCGTTGAACAAGACAGATGTGGATGATTTTTCGCGTTCGTTCATGCAAGCCTTCGAGGACGCCCACCTTTCCGCCGGGTTTCAAGACATGGATGCTGAGGTGGCAGGTCTCATGTGTTTTCCACGAACGGTCCTTCCCCAGTTGATCGATTTATCGAAACAACTCAAAAGCCTTCAGGGCACCTCCGACACCGAGACTGCGGCCACGATCCGCTCGGCTGGGTTGACATTGGGCCAAAATCTTCAGTCCGGAGAATACGAGCTTTTGATCGATCAACTGGCAGGGATGTCGATTGAAAAAAATTTTCTGGATCCGTCATCGGATGCGAACCGTCTCAACGAGATTGCCCGCGAGCAGGCGGAAATTCAGAGACTCAGCAAAATCATCCCACAAAAATTGTTGCAAGCCTCACCCAGTATCGCCTCGGGCTACATGGAACGCTGGAAAACCCAAGGCGAAAGGCAAGCAATACAATGGCTTGAAATGCAAACTTCCCAAAATGAAAAACCATAATCCCTTTCCAAGATCGATTGCGAGAAACCCTGCACTTCGTTTTTCGGTGGTTTTGCTCGTCGTTGGTGTGTTGATTGGCCTTTTCCTTCCCCGATGGACCTACCGCACCGAGGATCAGAATGCGGAGGTCGCATCCGCAAAGCCCGTCAGCGGAAGAGTCTCGCCGGAGAGTCATTCGTTTTCGAACCAACACGAAATCGCGCCTGAAATGACTGTGGCAAAAGCCGCAGCATCGCCGCAGTCGGGGCAAAAATGGAGGGTTTGGATGGAAGAGCTCACCGGCAGCATGCCGGCTTCAGAGGAATCGCGCAAATTGGGCAAGTTGCCTGAGGCGGAAATCCAAAAATATCTGGCTGCCAATTCCTCCGATCCGGATGCTTGGATTGCCGCAGCCTATCTTCGGGAGGGAAAACCCTCTTTTCGAGAGGCGGCTTTAAGATTTCCTGGGGATCCCGCCATTCAAGCCCGCATGGCGATCTCGACGGATGATCCCACCGAACGACGCTCGGCGATCGAGAAATTGCGAGCAGCGGACCCCGATAATGCGATGGGCGACTACCTCTCTGCGTTCGACCATCTCAAGCAGGGTCGTCAGAGCGAGGCGCTTCAAGATTTGGCTGCCTCATTGAACAAGACAGATGTGGATGACTTCACGGCCCAGCTTTTTCCAGCTTTCACGGAAGCCCACCTTTCCGCCGGGTTTGAAGGCGTGGATGCAGAAGTGGCAGCGCTGGCATCTATTCCACGGGAAGGCCTATCCCAGTTGAGTAATTTGTCCAAGCAACTCAAAAACCTTCAGGCGACTTCCCATGCGGAGACGGCAACTGCGATCCGCTCGGCAGGGTTGACATTGGGCCAAAATCTTCAGTCCGGAAAACACGAGCTTTTGATCGATCAACTTGTGGGAATGGCGATTGAAAAACAATTTCTCAATCCCTCATCGGATACAAGCCGTCTCAACGAGATCGCAATCGAACAAGCGGAAATTCAGCGACTCGTCAAAACCCTCCCTGCAAGATTGTTGCAGGCCTCTCCGAGTATCGTTGCGGGCTACATGGAAAGATTCAAAACCCTCGGCGAGAGGCAGGCGATGCAGTGGCTAGAAATGCAAACTTCCCAAGATGAAAAACCATAATCCCCGAAAAAAAACCTTCACTTCATTTTCAGATCATTCGGGCGCGCGCGCGCGCGCGCGCCGCTTCCCGCTTCCCGCACTCGGCGTGAGTTTTTTGTTGAGCACTGCGTTCTTGCCCACTGTGGAAGCCGATGTGCGCCTGGCGCCGGGTTTTTCGAGTGGAATGGTCTTGCAGCGGGATGTTCCCGCCCGTGTGGCGGGTTGGGCGGATGAAGGCGAAAAAATTCAGATCAAGTCAGGCGGCCAAGTTGTTGCCGAGTCGGTCGGGCGCGGGCAGCAAACCATGTGGTCGCTGGAGTTGCCTGTGCTCAAAGCCGGCCCGGTTCCCGATCTCGTGATTCAAGGAAACAACACCATCACCCTCACGGATTTGTTGGCGGGAGATGTTTGGGTGTGCTCGGGACAGTCGAATATGGAGATGACCCCGCATGCCTATGGCGGGATCAACAATGCCGCCGAGGAAGTTGCCAAAGCAGGGAATCCGCTTCTGCGCTTTTACACTTCCACGAACAACAGCGGCCCGTGGACCGCCTGCACTCCGGAATCGACGGCCAAAGTCTCGGCGGCGGGTTACTACTTTGGCTCGTATTTGCAGAAGGAACTCCAGGTGCCGATCGGCTTGATCGTAGCTGCAACAGGCGGGTCCCGTGCGGAGCCTTGGGCTCCTCCCGCTGTGCGCGAGGCCCTTCCGGAAAAGTCTCGCGAAGAGGCCCGCAAGACCTTGGCGGAATGGCTCCCCGTGTGGACGGTGGAGAACGATGCGATTGTGAAGTGGAGGCAAGAGGAGAAAAAAGCCAAAGAGGCAGGTCTCCCTCTCCCCGCCCAACCCGTCCGCGCCCTCACAAGCGAGCAGCAACAGGCCGTCGCAGACGCGCGCGCCGTCGAGAACATGGGAAGTCTCTTCACTCCCAAAATCCAACCGGTCACCTCGCAGACCATCAAGGGTGTGCTGTGGTATCAAGGGGAGAGCAACGCGGAAGCCAAAGGCGACTATGTCTGGCTGATGGGACAGCTCATTTCAGGCTGGCGTGCGGCTTGGCGGCAGGACGATCTGCCATTTATCCTCATGCAGTTGGTTAATTTCCATTCGAAAACCACCAACAAGTGGGTTCAGATGCGTGCTGACCAGCAAACGATCGCCGAGACAGTTCCGCATTGTCAGATTGCAATTGGATTGGATTTGGGGGACCCAAAAACCATCCATCCGCCCGATAAAAAAGGTGTCGGCACGCGATTGGCATTGGTCGCCTTGAAAGAGGTCTATGGTCGCGATCTCACAGCCCACGGACCGCGTGTGCGGGAGGTGTTACCAGAAGGTGATGCCGTCAGAATCCGCTTCGATGCGGGTGGCGCGGACGAGAAGGTTGTGCTAAAAACGGCGCCAGGAACTGGACTGGAACTAGCAGGCGGAGATAAGAAGTTTTTTCCTGCCACCACCCGACTGGAAGAGGGCAGCCTCGTTCTCGAAGCCACTCCGGTGAAGGCTCCGCAGTGGGTGCGCTATGCATGGCACGACAACCCGGATGTCACGCTTTTCAATTCCTCTGGTCTGCCTGCAGCTCCATTTCAGGTGGCGGTTCCCTTTGTGAAGAAATGATTTTTTCCTCTCAAGTGACAATGAGTGATTGCTCGAATTTTTTTGATTTGCGCGGGGGATTGGCGAACTGCCGTGCAAGATTCGAGCAGGCACGATGCGGGCGGGTGGCTTTTCTTGGCGGTTCGATCACGCAAAGTGAGGGTTGGCGGAATCTGGTGATGGATTCTTTGCGGGCGAAATTTCCGGAGGCGAGCTTCGATTTTGTGGCGGCGGGAATCGGCTCGCTTGGGTCGGTGCCCCACGCCTTCCGGCTGGAGAGCGATGTGCTTTCAAGGGGAGAGATCGATCTGCTTTTTGTTGAGGCTGCGGTGAACGATACCGTGAATATCCCTGGTGATCCAGATCGCATGCGGAGAGGCATGGAGGGGATCGTCCGCCATATCCGTCTATCAAATCCTCTCACCGATGTCATTCACCTGCACTTTGCCATGCCTGAGCACTTGGCCGATTACGCAGAGGGTCGCATGCCGAAGGCTATTGCCGAGCATGAACGCATTGCGGAAGCCTACGGCAATCCCTCGCTCAACTTGTCACGGGAAGTCTTCGAACGCATTCGGGCCGGAGAGTTCACGTGGGAGCGGGATTTTCACGATTTGCATCCCTCTCCATTCGGGCACGCGCTTTATGCGGCCGGTGTGGATCGTGTGCTCGAGGCTGCTTGGAGCAGACCCAGGGCGATGCAGGCGCCGCATGCCTTGCCTGCTGAGGCGGTGGATTCCGCCAGTTATTTCCATGGCCGCTTCGCGCCGCTCGAAGAAGCTCGCATCGTGCAGGGCTTCCAACTTGTCCCTCGATGGACTCCCGACCTGCCCGCCAAGACGCGACCTGGTTTTGTGGATGTGCCGGCACTGGTTGCCGCTTGTCCCGGCGCGGAGTTGCGCATTCCCTTCCACGGCACAGCCGCCGGAATCCTTATTGCTTCAGGCCCGAAGACCGGAGTGCTGGATGTCTCTTGCGATGGCGGGCCGTTCCGCCGATTTGAGACCGCGACGGATTGGAGCCAGGACTTGTATTTGCCATGGACTCTGATTCTCGCCGACGATCTGCCCGATGGCCGCCACGATCTTTTGTTACGTCTCGACAGCGAGTGCAATCCACAGGATGCCACCCTTGTGATCTGCCGGATTTTGATCAACGGCGTCCCTGCGTTCTCACCGAAGCCAGCTTAGGCTTTCCGCATGACGACCAGGTTCTGCATTCCCAGCGCGATTTACGGGGCAAACTGGGTTTGCTGGATGACACGCCAGTTATAGTAACGATCCAAGGGATCGGTTCCAATAGTTGCGTTGTTCGTCGCATAATCGGGAATGCGCGTGTCG
>CANMQB010000047.1 GCA_947499885.1 Spartobacteria bacterium | reverse complement strand
TATTGAGCGGAAGCGCACTTTCTGCAGGCCGCCTTCGCTCGTGTCTCGGCGCAAGCGCGCTCAGCCATAGCGTCTAGGTGACAAAAATGATTCGGCTTCCACGTGGTTCGAGGCGGAAGGGAATTCTGCGGAGTGTGGGCAAGGCTGCGGCAATCGCCGTGTGCTTCTCCGCTGGTGCGTAGAAGAGAAGAAAACCACCACCACCCGCACCAAGGAGCTTGCCCCCGAGCGCTCCTGCGGCCATTGCGCTATCATACCAAGCATTGATCTGTTCGCTGGTGATGCCTGATGCCATAGATCGTTTCAGCCCTTCGCGGGCCAGGGAAAGTGTAACCTTGGATTCGGGATGAAAGCATCTTGGCAGCCGTAATCGCAGCTCGTGAGGACTTTCTTGCCCTCGAGCGCTCACGGTTCCCTTCTCGGCTGGTCAGCGTCCTCGCCTGACCCAAATGTCAGGCCCCTTTTCAAGTCCCGGGATCAGAACAAGCCCGGTGATTCTTCGTTTTCCTTGGGAGCGTGCAGTTCCAATATTTTTCCAATCGGGTCTGCAGCCGTGGTTATTTCTTCCGAGGGGCTCCTGATCGAGCGAAGCTCCCTCCAGAATTTATTGTCCTCGGTTTCAGGTTCCGGCGGTTTTTTTTGATCCTCCACATACTCATGCCGCCTGCGCAACTCGTTGTGCAGGTCATACAGCTGTCAAACTCCTTCGTCTGAAAATCCAAATATCCCCACCGCATGTCTCGCAGGCGATTGGATTCTATAGATAAATCGTATCAAACATCCCAATACGTAAAATAATGCGAACAAAATTGCCTCTGAAAGTCGCAAAATCAACACGCTGGAAGTTTGCCGCGTTAGCATGCCGCGCAGTCGCGCAGTCAGTGTCCACTGGTATTCAAAATGCCACATATCACATTCACTCCTTTTCTTTTGACCTTCACTAAATCCATGATAGATTTTCTCTCATATGAAAACCGCTACGGTTGCTGATCTGCGTAACAAATTTTCTGATATTTCGCGCATCATTCACAACGGCGAAAAAATCACTATCACCAAGCGTGGCATGCCTTTTGCGATCCTCGCGCCTTTGCAAAAACGAAAATCATCCAGCATGGAATGGCCTGATCGCGCGGAGTGGCGAAAGCGTGTGTATCCCGAGGGTCCCAAAGTAACCGATGCCGCCCTCGACTACGACCGGGGCGATACTTGAAAATGAACTACGCCGACACTGGGATACTGCTCAAAAGTTATGTGGAAGAGGAGAACTCCAGCTTGGCTGATAGCATTCTTCGGTCCTTGGGGGCACCCTTTTTTTATTCCCATCTGCATGAGATCGAAATACCGAATGCCATTCGCTTAAAAGTTTTCCGTAGAGAAATTAGCCAAGCTCAAAGCGAAACGGCACTGGGCGCATTTCGATCTGATATCGATAGCGGGCGCCTCGCCAGGTTTTCCTACGACCTGGCTGGCATTTTTTCGGCTGCGGAGCGGTTATCCCACAAACATTCGGCAAGGATTGGAGCCCGAAGCATGGATCTTTTGCACATCGCCACCGCCCTCGAGGCGGGTTGCACGCATTTCGCCTCCTTTGACAAACGCCAAAGAGAGTGCGCCGCCCTTGAAGGTCTAAATATCTACCCATCATAATGAGCGTTGCTTCCCGTTCAATCCTTACGCCCTTTTCATTGGTAAAAGATTTGGAAATTAACATATTGATTACCAATGAAAGTCACTGTTTCTATTAACGAAGTCGGGCGCATGGTCTTGCCGAAGGCGATTCGAGAAGCCATGGTCATTTTTGGGCCAGGTTCGGTCATTTTAGAAGTTTTTGCCGGTAAGGCGCAGATTTCCGTTGCCGAACCGCCCCGTTCGGAAACCCAAAGACAAAATGGGCGTTTGGTTTTTTCAGGCCCCTTGCCGGTTGAGTGGAATAGCGGAAATGCTGTCAATGCCATGCGCCGCCAGCGGCTCGAATCATGAAAGATTTCCTGGACGCATCCGTTATCGTAGAGTTAGCAACTGTCTTTAATAGAGATAATAATAGCGATAAATTCGAAGTTGCCGATGCCCTTGTCCAGTCCGGTGCTTACACTTCCACTCATGCTCTTGCCGAGGCCTATGCCACCTTGTCCGGCGACAAACGCCTCAAGATCAATCCCCATGATGCCGCTGAGATACTTTTGAATTGTGCATCGAAACTTCAAACCGGTTCCCTCAGCGAATCGGATTCGATGGCTCTCATTAAAAATGCGCCTTCGCGAGGCATTACTGAAGGTTCATTTTACGATGCCATCCACGCTGAAACCGACCGAAAAATGGGATGTTCAAAAATACACACACTTAACGAAAACCACCTTCGCCATGTCGCGCCAGACCTCGAAATCGCCCCATTATAGCCTCCCCCACACCCACTCTCACTCATTCCTCTTCCGCTCCACACTTTCACTTTCACTCCTCCCTCTCACTCCACACTTTCTTCCCTCCTCCCTTGACAACCCTGCGCCAGTGTAAGACCATCTTACCATGACTGCTACCCTCTCATCCAAAGGGCAAATCGTTTTGAATGCCAGCTTGCGTCGCGTGCTGGGCCTGACTCCTGGGATGAAGTTTGAAGTTCGAGGCGAGAGCGACCGCATCGTTTTAGAGCCTATTCGCTTGTCGAAGCCATCGGCCAGAATCATCAAAGAAACATCCAGCGGGTATTCTGCTTTGGATGTGGAAGATGCCCCCACGCTCACCAGCGAGCGTGTAGCAGCCGCACTCGCTGACTTCCCATGAGCTATCTCCTCGATGTTAACGCGCTCATAGCGATGGGCTACAAAAAACACGAGTTTCATCGACGCGTCACTCTCTGGGCAAAAGGAAAAAATCTCCTCACTTGCAGCATTTCAGAGATCGGCTTCGTGCGTGTTCTTTCCGGCTTGCCCGAGGCAGATGTTACAACCGCGCTCTGCCGACAACTGCTCGCGCAAATGAAAGCCGATTGGAAACTGCAGCTCCTGCCAGATCACCGCGCTGCTGAAACTTTACCTAAATGGGTGCGGAGTCCGCGACAAGTTACGGATGGACACCTCCTCGATTTAGCACAAGCTAATAAAGCCCAGTTGGCCACGACCGATGCCGGAATCCCCGGCGCCTTTCTGATCCCAAAAATCCAATAAAACATTTTCCACTCCACACTTTCACTTTCCTGATTCGCGAGTTTGTGAGAGTTCAATCGCAATAAATATATGGTCATTAAGCCTAAACTTTATCTGGAAACAACAATCCCGAGCTATTTAGTGTCCAAGCCCAGTCGTGATTTACGGTTAGCGGCTGATCAGGAGCAGACCCTCGAATGGTGGGAGGAGCAACGTGTTCGCTTTGAGATTTTTATTTCTGCTGTTGTCTTGCGTGAGGTATCCAAAGGGAATCCAGAAATGTCTCAAAAGCGGGTTGACGCATTATCGCATATCCCCATTTTGAGCCTTACCGAGGAATCAGAAGAATTGACGATTCGCTTGCTTGATGAGGTGATCCCTGCAAATGCTGCGGATGATGCTGCTCATATTGCCATAGCGGCTGTTCATCGGATGGATTTTTTGCTAACATGGAATTGCAAGCATATAAACAATCGCTACACTATTAGGAGGATTGAACAATCTTGTATGAAGATGGGCTACACATGTCCAGTCATTGCTACGCCCACAGAACTTATGACTATTGAATTATGAAAGAGAATACCATTCTTGAGGAAATCCGCAAAACGCGTGATGAACATGCCAAGGAACACGGCTACAATGTGCATAAGCTTTTTGCACAGCTTCGACTTGAGACAGAAAAGCTCAAAGCAGAAGGCTGGGAGATTGTAAATCAGCAAAAACTGGTTTTCAAACAATCCTAATTGAATCACCGCCTCCCTTTCCCTCTCCCTCCACACTTTTCCCGTTTTGACACTCTGCACAATTTGTGTGTTTTTTAAGTATGCATGCCACACTATCCCAATTGCACCGCGAGACTCGTCGCATCGTTCGTCCTGTCATTCATGGTGGCGAAGAGGTTGTGCTCACCGATTTTGGAAAACCGGTGGCCCGCATCGTGCACTACATGCCGACTGTCACCGTGAGCTCTTCGCAGGCCAGGGAAAGCGGAACCTTGGATGACGACAGCATCTTGGCAGCCGTAATCGAAGCCCGCGAGGACGAATTGGAACGCCTTGTCGCCCCGTGAAGTATTACGATACATCTGCCCTTCTGCGGGCGTGGAAAGAAGGTTGGATGCCGATTGAGGGTATGACCCGCTCGCACACGGTCGCCGAGTGGATTTCTATTCAGACAGGTCGCGGTTTGCTTTACCGCGATCCAGACGGCTAATTGGTGAAACGAAACCTCTCGCCGACAGATGCCGCCCGTGAAGCGCAGCGATTATTCTCTCGTCTGGTCTTTCGGGATTTATCAGGCCCGCAAGCCTTAGAAGCCGCCGTATTGGCTTCTACGCGGGAGGGTATTCGCGGAAGCAATTTCCACGACTTCCTGTATGCGCGCACAGCCGAAGCCTTCGGAGCGACAAGCCTCGTGACTTTAAATCTGGTTGATTTCCGTAAGATGACGAACTTGCAACTTGAACACCCTGTGCAGCCTTTTCCGCCCACCCCCTAAAGCTCGCTTCCACTCCACACTTTCGCTTTTTTCAGGTCTCAGGTCTCAATTTCCCCTCTGACACTGGTCAAACTAACTTGACTAACTTTTGCTTGTCTTTAAATTTCCAGCATGACCATCACCGTCCACGAAGCAAAAACCCATCTCTCCCGTTATCTTGTGGAGGTGGAAAACGGCTTGGAAATCCTCATCGCACGCGGCAAGAAGCCTGTGGCTCGGCTCGTGCCCCTTACGGAAAAGTCAGTCGCCAAGCGGCCGAATGTGGGTGAAATGATCGACAAGCCATTCCACATCCCAGACACGGCATTCGCCCCACTGAGTGATAAAGAGCTTGCTGAGTTGGGGCTATGAATTGCCTGCTTGATACCTGCGTTTTTCTTTGGTTGGCTCTCGAGCCGTCTAGGCTCTCAAAGCGTGCCGTCGAAGCGATCAACAATGCCCCAAGACGCTTTTTCAGCTCGGCCGGGCTCATGGAAATCGCTATCAAGCACTCGACAGGCAAGTTGCCACTTCCAGAGAGTCCCCGCGCATGGACAGCTTCTCGGTTGGCATTTTTTCAGGTCGATCTTCTGCCGATGGATGCCGAAGTTATTTTTCTGAGCGGCGAGCTGCCGCGCGTGCATGCCGACCCGTTCGACCTATTGATCGCTGCTGAATCCATCCACTACCGAGTGCCGGTCATCACTCCCGACGAGCCGTTTTCCGCACTTGGGGCACAGCGTCTTTGGTGATGAATCGTTACGCTCTTCATTCATTCCACACTTTCGCTTTTTCCAGTCTCAGGTCTCAAATTTCCCCTTCTCCCTTGACAATCCTGCTCCAGTGTAAGACCACCTTACCATGATTGCTAACTTCTCATCCAAAGGGCAAATCGTTTTGAATGCCAGCTTGCGTCGCGTGCTGGGCCTTACTCCTGGGATGAAGTTTGAAGTTCGAGGCGAGAGCGACCGCATCCTTTTAGAGCCTATGCGCTTGTCGAAGCCATCGGCCAGAATCATCAAAGAAACATCCAGCGGGTATTCTGTTTTGGATGTGGAAGATGCCCCCACGCTCACCAGCGAGCGTGTAGCAGCCGCGCTCGCCGATTTCCCATGAGCTATCTCCTTGATTCTCCTCCGTGTTCTCTGTGACCTCTGTGGTTAATAAGATGTTTGTAGGTAAAATTATAAAACTTGTTAGCTAGGAGAGCAGAAAGCGTCCTCGCCTTACCAAATTGTCGGAGTCATTGGATTCAAAATGAGTTTGACATTAAGAGACTCGCTTATACTTTTAACGTGAAATGCACGCGATCACTCTCTCAGCAAAGTGTATTAAAAATCAAATCGTTCTTTCCGAGCCAATTCCTATTTCGGAAAATGCAGAATTACTTGTTACCATTCTTCCTTCGGAAAAAAAAACAGAATCAGGCAATGCATTCGAGCAGGATTGGGCCGATATCGGCGCGGTAGGATTGAATTTGGCCTACTCAGAGGATGAGCCGGAATACACACTGGGCATGCTGAAACGCGCCAATCCGACTTATGCGGGTAGGTGATGTTGTCTTAGCCGAGCTATTGCAGGCCGATGGGGCATTCAAATTTCGGCCGGCAATTATTCTGGCCACCATGGACCCCTTTGGCGATCTTTTGATTTTTGGCGTGAGCACTCAGCTTCGTCATGAAGTTAGGGGATTTGACGAAGTTATTTCTTTTGAGGCGGAGGATTTTTTAGATTCCGGTCTTCTTCAAGCATCCCTGATACGAGTGGGATTTTTAGCAACTTACCCAAAATCACGCATCGCAGGAATTTTGGGTGCTATTTCATCAGAACGATTGATTCGTTTGCGCGGAAAATTGGCCGCTTTTTTTCTGAAATAGCGATGATTCCCAAAACGGGCGTCGTCCTTCGGAGGCGCCCCAAATGTTTTCAGCAACCCACGACTGCTGCTCGGGTGGAACGAGACTATCCACGGATTTCTCAGATTGGCTCGGATTGCTCCCAGCAAGCTGGGATGGGCAGAAAAAAAAGCAAAAATCGGGCAAGCTTGCTTGCAGAGTTTCTGTTTTTGCCCTGCCTCATTCGCGCCTTCCAGAGGTTGAAAGGGTCTTTCCCATAGCGGGAGTCGCCTCTATCCCGACGCCTGAAGGGTAGGCAAAGCGGATCACTTCACAAAACCGGAGCGATGACATAAAATTATTGCGTTTTTGCCATTATCGGCTAGCACTAAAGGTATGCCCTTTGTTTTTGAAAAAGACGGATTTCGTTTTGCTTTCTACAGCAATGATCACCGCCCTATTCATGTCCATGTCCGCAAGGCGGGAGCTGAAGCCATTTTTGATGTCGAGGGAGAAGTGGAGTTGCGGGAGTCTCAGGGATTTAAAATAAAGGATCTCAATAAAGCACAGCAGCTTGCCGAAGAGAATAAACACCTTATTATACAAAAATGGAATGAACACATTGGAAGATAGAGCGAAAAAAGTTTATTATTCAGATCCATACATCGTTATAAAAATGGAAAGCGGTGTTGAGGTGCGATTTCCCGCGCAAGATAATCCACGCCTTGCCAAGGGCTATGCAGACCAATTAAATAATGTAGAGATTTCTCCCTTCGGCCTGCACTGGCTGGATTTAGACGAGGATTTGTCCTTTGAGGGCCTCTTGCGCGGAGATTTTGGGCAACATTAAAAGCAGGCCTCACTCCGCCAGTTGCTGAAAAGCTCTCGACTCTTTCTTGCAAAATCATGGACAGCAAAATCATTTTTTTGACAATCTAACCACGGAATTTTCGGATTGGCTCGGATTGCTCCCAGCAAGCTGGGATTGGCAGAAAAAAAGCAAAAAACAGGCAAGCCTGCTTGCAGAGTTTTTGTTTTTGCCCTGCCCCATTCGCGCCGCGAATGCTCCCGTGCCATTGATTCTCCTCCGTGTTCTCCGTGCCCTCGGTGGTTAATAAAGTTCTTGTAGGTAAAAATATAAAATTTTTTACTCGTTCCTCAGCACCCCCCACAGCTTCTCCGGTGTTCCCAGAGCGGAAGTCGCGCCTTCCAGAGGTGGGAGCGATTCTTCTGAGCCTGAGGTCGCTTTCTATGCTGCGGAAGCGACCCGTATCAATGACTTCACTTAAAGCCATTCCTTGGGGTTCGAGTCGAAAAATTCTTTTAGGGGCATACCGCCTTCGCCGATCAGCATGGCAGAGCGCGGCGCGAATTCCTTTCGGAAGGCCGCCAAGCCACTTCGCGCATGGCGAGGCGCTCCGCTTTTGACTTCCAACGCCACAATGCTCGTCCCCCGCTGGAGCACAAAATCCACTTCCATACCGACCTCCCTCCAGTAGGTGATTTCGACATCGGAGCCTGCGGTGGAATTCAGGAGGTGCGCGCCTACGGCCGATTCCACAAGGCGTCCCCAGCGTGCCCCATCGGTTCGGGTTTGTTCGAAGTCGGCGACATGCGTTGCACTCATCAGTGCGGTATTGAGCACTTGGAGTTTCGGACTCGATCCCCGTTGGCGTATTCTTGTCCCGCTGAACTTCTGCAGACCAGCCACCATGCCGGCACCTTTTAGCAAATCGAGGTAATGCGCCAGCGTTACCGTGTTGCCCGCATCGAGAAGTTGGCCGAGCATTTTCTGATATGAGAGAAGCTGCCCGGAGTAGTCGCAGGCGAGCTGGAACACGCGCCGAAGCAATGCCGGTTTGTCCACTCGCGTCATCAGCAGAATGTCGCGGGAGATGCTCGTTTCGATGAGCGATTCATTCACGTAGCGCCGCCACCGTTCCGGTTCTGTGATCAACTCCGCCGCGCCCGGATAGCCTCCGTAAAAGATAAATGTGTCCAAATCCCAGCCAAAAGCTTCTCGCATCTCGGCAAAGGACCAGTGTGGTGCGGCAATCTGTTCAAAACGGCCCGCAAGGCTCTCCGTAAGGCCCGACCGAATCAGCAACGGCGACGATCCAAGCAGAAGCACCTGCAATTCGCGTCCCGCCATGGTGTCAGCGTCCCACAAACTTTTCACAGCCTCCGACCAGCCAGGGATTTTTTGAATTTCATCGAGAACGAGAAGTGCCGGACCGGCTTTTGCTTTGTAGCGAACCAAATCCCATTGCTGGAAAACCCAATCCCTTTCCTTGATTGCGGGATCATCTGCCGACGCGTAGTGCGAGGGATGAGGATAAGATTCCAAAACCTGTCGCGCCAGTGTCGTTTTTCCAACCTGTCGTGGGCCAGCCAAAATTTGTATAAACCTCCTCTTTTCAGAAAGTCGCTGAGACAGGATTGAGTATAAAACATCACGCTTCATAAAATATCTCACTACATTGAGTAAAATTACTCAATATGTCAATTTGTTTACAGATAAAATCGATCAGTTCCCAAATAACACTTGAGGTGGCCAAAAAAAAACCAATGTAGTCACATGATTGCCACCCTTCATGAATCCAAGACTCGATTGAGCGAGTTGGTCAACCTTGCCAATTCTGGCGAGGAGATTTTGATCACGGTTCATGGACAACCCAAAGCCCGCATTCTTTCTGTATCGGAGCCCCGATCTGATACCGCAGATTGGTTGCGCGAGTTGAGCGCGCTCCGCTTGAGTCTAGGGCAACCCTCGACTTGCCAAAAACCAAGCGCGCTTGATGAAGTGCGGGAGGATCGTTGGTGAAAGTCCCCTATGGGGACGCTTAGTGGACTTTTTTTCTTGCTGAACTTTTCACGTATTATACATTATAGTGTATGGTTAGAACTCAGATTTATCTCACAGAAGAAGAAAACTCGTCCATTGCGCGATTGAGCCAAATTTTAGGAAGTGGAAAAAGCCAGATCATTCGTCAAGCTATTGATGAATTTATACTTAAGAGAGAAACATCAAGGCGATTAAATGCATTGCGCGAAGCCCGCGGAATGTGGGCGGATCGAACAGATATTCCTCAACTCAGGGCCCAACGCCAGTCCTTTGATCGTTTTTAATGGCTATTCTCATCGATACAGACATTCTCATCGACTATCTTCGCGACATAGAAGCGGCGGTTTCCTTTGTTGAGAGGATTTCTGGCGAAGCTCATATTTTAGCGATTAATATGGCCGAACTTTACCAAGGCGTCCGCCAAGGCACTGAGCAAGTCAAGCTCGCCAAAACATTATCTTCTATGACATGCCTGCCGATCACATCCGAGACAGCGGAACTGGCGGGCCTTTATTCTCGGGATTTTCGCCCTTCGCACGGTTGTGGCCTTGCTGATTGCCTTGTCGCCGCGACCGCCCATCTTCACGGCTTAACACTGGCCACCCTCAATTCGAAGCACTTTCCCATGCTTCAAGATGTGATAGTGCCATACCAAAAAAATTAATTTTTTTCTGCGGCAAGTCTCCAACTCGTCCGCCTATTTTTTTACTCCGTGCTCTCTGTGACCTTTGACTCGCTAGCTCCCGCTAGGCTCGCCCACCGGGCCAACCTTCGGTTGTTCTTTCTCGCATCCGCCCCGATGCTCGATTGTGGTTAAATCTGCTCGAAAGCAATACCGCGCAGGCAAAATTCGTTAAATAAAATCTCTATGTTGTGTTTTATTTTTCACAAACCACAAGATGTAGTGGTTTCTCTCAAGCAAGAATCACGCCAAATTTTCTGGAATATCCAAAACATTAGCTTATTACGCAGTATTTCAAAAAAATCCAGCATACTTCGGAAACAGTCGGAAATATCACGAACATGTTGCTTAAAATTTGTTGATAGGATTAGCTCCTTGTAAATCAAGACTTGTCACTCATGCAAAAAATCCTCGTCACCGGCGGTGCCGGATATCTCGGTTCGGTCCTCGTTCCCCAACTTCTCGCGGCAGGCCACGCCGTCACGGTGCTGGACAGCTTCATGTTCCGGCAAAATTCGCTCGCGGAGTGTTGTGCTTCGGACTCCTTCGATGTTGTGCGAGGCGATTGCCGGGACGAGCGTATAATCGGCGATCTGCTGAAAACCCACGATGCCGCCATCCCGCTAGCCGCTCTCGTTGGGGCACCTCTTTGCGAGCGCGACCGCCTTGGCGCAGTTTCGATCAACCGCGACGCTGTGCGCTTGTTGTGCCGCCTCGCCTCGCCCTCGCAACGGATTCTCATGCCTGTGACCAACAGCGGCTATGGCATCGGGCAACCTGGCGTTTCCTGCACGGAGGAATCGCCGCTCAAGCCCATCTCGCTCTATGGCACAAGCAAGGTTGAGGCCGAGCAGGCTGTGCTGGAGCGGGAAAACAGCATCAGCTTCCGCCTCGCCACTGTCTTCGGCATGGCCCCCCGCATGCGGCTCGACTTGCTCGTGAACGACTTCGTCTATCGCGCCGTAAACGACCGCGCGCTGGTCATCTTCGAGGGCCATTTCAAGCGGAACTACATCCACATCCGCGATGTCGCCCGCGTCTTTTTGCATGGGTTGGAAAATTTCGAGACCATGCGCGGCCGCGCTTACAATGTGGGTTTGGAGGATGCCAATCTCACCAAGCTGGAACTTTGCGCAGTGATTCAAAAACATCTGCCCAAGTTCGTTTATCTCGAAGCCCCGATCGGCGAGGATCCCGACAAGCGCGATTACATCGTTTCGAACCAGCGCATTCTCTCCACATGCTGGGCTCCGGAGTGGACGCTCGATCGTGGCATCCGCGAGCTCATTAAAGGCTACACCATCCTAAAAAACAGCATCTACGCGAATGTGTGAGGGTTAAGCATAACGCGTAGTTTTCTATTCGAGTAAATTGGATGCTTAACAAGAAATTCCTCCCTCTCTTCGGCATCGATGTTGCTATCCTCGTTGGCGGGCTCGGCACGCGGTTGCGCGGAGTGGTGGATGATGTGCCCAAGCCGCTCGCCCCAGTTCTTGGCAGGCCGTTTTTATTCTACCTGCTCGATATGCTCGCTCTTCGCGGCGCGCGCTCCGTCACGCTCTGCAGCGGTTACATGGCCGATTTTGTTCAGGAAAAAACCGGTTCCGAGTGGATGGGAATGCCTATCCACCATTCGATAGAAAAAGAGCCGATGGGCACCGCAGGCGCGCTCGCGCTGGCTAAGAAATTTTTGCAAAGCGAGCGCGTCCTGATCATGAATGGCGACACTTGGTTCGAGCCGGATTTTAAGGCCTTCGCCGAAGCAGCAGAGGGTTCAGAATTTTGCATTGCCGCCGCACAGGTTCCCGATGCCTCGCGTTACGGAACGCTGGAATGGGACGCAGATGGCCGCCTCATTTCCTTCAAAGAAAAATCCGATTCTCCCGCTTCCGGCAGCATCAATGCGGGTGTGTATTTCGTTTCACAAAAACTTTTGGCGTCTCTCCCTGTTGAACCTCTTTCGCTCGAGAGGACTGTCCTGTCCGCGCTTGTGCTTGAGCGGCGCGTGAAGATTTTTCAAACCGATGCCCCATTTCTCGACATCGGCATTCCCTCCGATTACGCCGCCGCCTCCGGCTTTTTCGAGCACCTTGGAATCGCGCCGAACCCGATGTGCCCTGACCTTCCGCCTCATTGACTCCCCACCTTGTCAAACATAGTGTTAGACACCCATGAAAACTGTCACCGCCCGAGAATTCTACCATTCCTCGAAACTCGTTGACGATCTGCACGCTGGAGACCAACTCGTCGTCACCGCCAATGGTAAACCGAAGTTCGTTGTATCACCTATCGGCAGCCGCCCCAAAATGACGCGTGAACTCGCGGAGTCGCTGGCAATTGATGCTGGAACCCCGCAGGATTTCGACTCGGTGGCCTTCTTGCGTTCCCTGAAAAAATGACGGCCTACGCGGATACCTCTTGGTGGGTAGCTTACAAAAATTCCAGTGACCGGCATCACACAGAAGCAGTTCAATATTTCGACGACCATTTCGATGGGTTCGTCATCTGGACACCATGGCAGCGTGTCGAAGTCTTCAATTCTTTCCGGCAACTTGAGCGCACGGGTTCTCTTCCCAAGCGGCCCGCTATCGATTTTATCCGCGCCCTTGAAAAGGAAATCCGCCTGGGCTACTGGCCCCATGTCGAGTTCAGTTGGACCGACACCGTGCGCACCGCCAACGAACTCAGCGCCGTCCATTCCCGCGACCTGCCCATC
>CANMQB010000046.1 GCA_947499885.1 Spartobacteria bacterium | reverse complement strand
AACCAAAAAGCGGGTTGAAATTGAAAGTATCGTTTTGTGCGGCATGGGCGGTGTCGGTTTTGTTCACACCACCACTGTTCGCCTGCCTTCCCGCACGAAACGACTTTTTTCAAAAGCCGGATTCGGGATTAAACTAGTCATGCCCCTCAGAAGATACCTTAAGGTGCTTCGACGAAGGCAAGGAAGAGGCTCTAGATTGGCAAGCAGCAAAGAGGAAATGACGAGTCATGTTTCCCTGAAAGCTTCGAATGGGCTTAATTTTCTGTGAGGAGACGCTGAACAAAGAGGGCTGCGACGGGATTGGTCTTGAGCCGGTTCATCGTTTCAACTTGGCAAATGCGCCAGAGACCTTTGCCCTGGGCACGCTCAACGGTTACTGGAACAGGGCCCCAAGGGCGGCCCCACCCTCCGTCCCCGCTTTCAAGAATGGATGTCCACCCATCGGCTTCTAAAACGCTGGTGAGAATCGGAGAGGCATGGCCCAGATTCTCGTCGAACCAGAATTTAAAATCTTGGCGGTGGAATCCCCTCACAAGCGGGTGCTTCGTATCGCTGGAGACAAAATGGCGGGGGCCCATGCCTGCTGATCGCACTTGAATCTGTCGCGAACCGATGGTGTGGCGTCCGGTCGGAAGAGAAAGCAAAATGGCTGTGGCGCCTTGTGCAACGGCCTGATCAACCTTGGCTGGCGAATCAAAGTAGGCAGCCGCATCGGTGATCAGAATTTTTTGAGCTTCCTCAATGGGTCCTGTGAACCGCTCAAAGCCGAGTGACTCCAAAGCGAGGGCCCCCGACGACTCATCCCCAAACAGGAAGACTTGGTCGTGAGCGGGCAGGATTTTTGGAAAGACTTCCAACCTCAGCTGGGTGTCGTGGATTGGAGTGCCGTTTGGGTCAATCAGAACAACCGAGATCTGCAGCGTAGATCGGTTCTGCAACTCAGGCAAATCGACTTGAATGATTCCCTGCGGCGTGGGAGAGCAAGGCGGACACAATGCAGGAGCGATGCCGGAGGCTACGACTTGTCCCTCGTGGAGGATCTCGTAAGCCACTTGGTAACCGGTAAGTTTTTCATCAAGATCATTAGCCACCCATAATTCGACCGGCAGCGATTCTCCTGAGGATCCCGCCGTACGGTCGCAACGCAGTGAAAGCGCCACTGGGGCGAGGACATCCCGGAATGTGAACCACGACTTCTTGGGAATCCGGTTCACATCCATGATCGTCTTCATCCAACCTGCTGGCCAGGCATCGATAAAAAGGTGGATCGCAAAGGTGTTCATTCCGGGCAGACGCCGGAAGGCTTCCGTCATGAGGCGTGTGATCCAGTCCTGATGGTGCTGGCTGGCATCAATCCACTCGTCGAGAGAGTTGGGCGTGGGATACCAGAGATAGTGGAAATTCATCGACTGGGCTTTGGGAATCACTGCGGGACTCCAAGCCTCATGGGATCCAGTCGTAAGCCATTGCTCGGGGTAATGGGCTTCCATGACTTCTCTTGAGTCGAGGCCCTCGGCTCCAAATTCCCCGCAGCCAAAGTGCCAACCGGGTTTGACTGGCATCCAGCCACCATGATGGAGACGCCCGAGATCAATGCCGTGGCCTATGTACCAACCGCAGTAGCAGTGATTGTCCTGCATGCCTTGAGGGACGGGTGGATCGTAATCACCATCCACACACTTAATAACGCGCTCAGGATTTTCCCGCCTGACAGCCTTGGAGGCGACATCGAAAAACAACTCCATATCGTTGCGGAGCATGAAGCGGTGAGGCTTAGCGCGCGCTGCGGGGAATGGCTCGTTGATGAAAGACACGAGAACACTGCTGGGATGTGAGCGCACGAGACGCTCCATCGCAGCGGCTTGGCGAACGCATTCGTGAAATTGGTTGCGCCGGATCGATCCGAAGAGAGGAAGATCGGTCTGCAGCATGAGGCCCAACCGGTCACAGGCCTCATAAACTTCGCGTTGCACGGGGTGCTGTGTGAGGCGAAGGAAATTCAGATTTGTCAGCTTGGCGAGGAGGATGTCGTCGTGGAGTTGATGAAAGTCGCCCCGAAAAACACAAAGGTCGAGGTTCCCCATGGTGTTCGCACCGCGGAGACGAATTTCACGGCCGTTGAGGCGGAATTTCCCTTTTGGTGTGGAAGATTCATCCTGCTCGAAACGACGCATTCCAAACTGACGGCTTGCAGAATCAAACAACCCACCATCGGCATCCACCAAGGAAACATGGGCCTGGTAGAGCCATGGAGTCTCCAAATCCCAAACTTTGGCCTCCGGCATGGGAAGTGTGAGCGAGAGATAATTTTTCCCTGGGCCCATGAGGCAGGGCTCCGACTCCGGGGTGCCGTGATCGAGATCGCCGAATCCCCTCACCCATTGTCCGCTCCCGCTGTGGACATGGTTTTCATGGACACAGGCCTGAAAATTACGTCCATAAATCGAAACGCGGAGTGCGGCATGTTCGGGGGGATTAGATCCCGAATTTTGAACTTCAACTTCGATTTCCACTGCGTCGAGCGAGGGCAGTGGGCGGAGGAAAAGATCTGTAATCGCCAAACGGGAGCGGGATTCGAAGCGCATCCCTTGCCAGATTCCCATTCCCGGCGGGCAGTGATGCCACCCCTCTTCCGGATCGTCATAGCCCAGACCCGTGGCGGCGTAGATTTTGTCACCATCCGTGCCTCCATCTGAAAACGCCTGACCGAGCATGGTGAAATCGTTCTCCACTCGCACGAGAAGCACATTTCCCGAGGCACGCGCAATACCTGTGGCATCGAACTCAAACGCCTCAAAGAATCCTTCATGTGTTCCTAGGCAGACGCCGTTGAGATAAACTTGGCAGCGGTAGTCCACTGCATCAAAGCAAATCACCTGCCGCTCCCTGGCAAACATCTCCGCAGGCAGATCAATGATCGTCCGGTAGATTGTGGCAGCAGGTCCGAGCGGCGGACCGTAATGAGGGATGCGAACCTGCTCCCAAGCTCCACCACCAAGTTGCACGGAGTCAAAATTGGCGCGATCCTCGGGCGTCTCGACGCGCCACTGAAAGGATTCGATTTTTACCGTATCCCTTGTCTCTGGCAGGTTCGGCGAGAGGTCCTGCAGGAAGGACTTCATGTGTGTGCGGAGGTCGTCTAAGGCGACAGACAATTCCTCTGCGGTTGTGATTTTTTTTGCTCGGGGAATCCGGTTGAGTCCAGCGCCAGTTTTGAGTGGGAGGCGGTTTGCAGGATTTGCTGCGGCTTCGGGATGGCGGAGATCGCCATGCCTGTCGGATACAATCTCCGTGGCCATGGCAGCGAAGCAATCAATGTTTGCGGATCTGTTACTCATGAAACTTTTTTAATGGGCGGCAGGGCGGGCCGAGGCTTGCGTCTCCTCCTCAAAACCCGGTGGTTGGTAGGAGACATCCCCTCCGAGGCGCATCCAATGGCGATAGAGGAACACGCACATGAAAAAACCCGCCAACGTGCAACCCCCGCACCAGACGTAGATGTAGCGATAGTCCTTTACGGATTCCAGAAGCCCCCCACACAAGACGGGTGCCAAGGCGACTCCCGCGAAGCCAAAAATTTGATTCGCCGTGAAAAACTGACCGTACTTCGAACGCGGGAGCAGGCGCGGAAGGATCGCCAGATAGGCTCCCATGTAAACCGCTTGCGCGATGAAGTTGGTGATGAGCCAAAACGTGAACGTGCCTTCGTCGTGAACAAAAAAGAAATTCGCAAAAAAGGTCGCGCTCGAGAGCAGCATTCCCACCATGCCGACGCGCAAGGGGTGAAAACGATCAACTAGAGGACCCACCAAAAAAAAGACAGGCACTTGCACCAGAGAGCACCAGCCTCGTGCGTGACCAAAATCCTCCAAGCTCAAACCCAGCGTAGGCGCGTAACCCAGATTTTGTCCTGGCTTAGTTCCAAAAAAAACAAGGAACGTCCACAGTGGCACCACGGCACTCCAGAAGCAAAATGCCAGCGAGTAGGTTTTGAGATAAAAAGGGCTACTGAAACACTCGGTGAAATAAGCTCTCGTAGTCTTCGCAAGGCTTTCCTTCGGCGGAGGCTCCTCATAGTCACCCTCTTTCACTTTCCAGATCAGCAGAAAAAACGAAACCCCATACAAGACGGCCGACAGGATATAAATTAACGCCGTCTGGGATTCCGCCTGTCCGAACATGTAGCGGTGAAAAACGAAGGCCCCCAAGGCCCCCACTGCGCGATAGCAACCCACAAATTTACCCATCACCTCGGCAGGAATCACATCCACGAAGAGAAATTGATAGACCTGCATGATGTAGGTATTCGCCACCACGAAGACGACCATGCAGCCGCCAATCCAACCGATCTCGAGCGCTGCTACCGAACTCGCCCCAACCACCCCAGCGATCCAAGTTGAAGCCGGCTTTGCAAATCCCAAGCAGAACAGCGCCACCATCACCAGAGGAGTTGCCGCAAGTAAAAACGGCCTCCGTCTTCCAAGTCGCCCCCGATGGCGATCGCTCTGCACTCCGACAATGGGATTGAGCAAAATTCCCAGAACCGCTGGAAGACTCCCGCTCACAAAGCCGATGAGGGTATCCGATGCCGTAGCCCAACGCAGTTGGAGCGGCACGAGGGAGGTCGGCAGCTGCTCCATGATCTGCAAACACAGATCACCGAGGAGCATCCAGAACATGACTGTTAAAAGCGCGCGGGACGTGTAAACGAGCGTCCCGACTCGGTAGGTTTTAGAGGGAGTGGTCATTTTAGAGAAATACTGGATGTTACAGCAATTTTATAAAAGAGATGGGAATCTGGGGAGGGGCAATGCATCAGAAGCGTTGCAATATAACTGCACATTTTCATATTTAAAGTGATTTTTTTTGAATTTTTAAGGCCATCCATGGTGCGTTTCTGATCGGTGCGAGGTGAAATTTCAGCCATGAGAAATCCGTTCTGTTCGAAAACAAAAAAATGAAATTTACTTTGACAATCCAAGCTACGCTTGCAACTTTCGTACTGGCTCAGCGGTTTGAACAGTCAACCCAACGCTATTCATTCCGCACAAAAGCTCAAATCAACTCCCCTATTATCAAAGCTCACCTCGAGAGACTATTTCCGAAGCAATCGCGGCCTTCCATTGGGGGCATTGGAGATTTTTTGGTTTCTCTAACTAAACGAGGCTCAACGGCGGCCACTATCCTAACCGGAATTCTAACGTTTGTCTTTACGTCTTGGCATGCCGATGCTCAACCCGGATTGGCGGACTACGTTTACACGCTCCCCAATGGCGATTTTATTCAAAATGTGGCTGGCGATGACGTGCTGACTTTGAACGACACCAGCGGTTCCATTTCGTCTCTTCAATCGGCCATCGACAGCGCCCGAACCAGCAATCCTTCTGCTTTTCTGCGAATTTTTCTCAAACCGGGATCTGCGTATGCCGTCTCGTCTGTGCCTCTCGTGCTGGGCTCAAAAATGTGCCTTACTGGCAATGGCACGCGCATCGAGGCATCGACTACAAATACAACGGCAACGAGCTTGATACGTATTGCTCCCGGCTCTTCATACGTCTCCGTGAGCAATGTCATCCTCAACGGCAGATTGACAGCGGTGAGCGGCATCGAAGCGCTTGGCGTGAGCCGAGTGAATATTGACAACACAATTGTGCGGGACACGGGGCTAGCAGGCATTTTTCTCGAAGGCTTGGGTGGAACGGTTTTTGACAGTCAGTTGAGCATCTCCCATTGCGACGTTGCAGGGTCTGCGAACAATGCTGGAATCCATCTGAAGAATACCACCCAAGCTGTGTGCATGGAAAACACCTCAGCCAGAAATGCAACCGGTATCCTTCTCGATGGGGTTTCCCGAGCCACGATTTTTAATAATCAATGCCTCTCCAACTCAGCGGTCGGACTCGCCTTGAGTGCTAATTCGACCAACACGTTTGTGATCCATAATTTGATCTCAAATAGCACGACTGCCATCTCAACGGATACGACCACTCAACGCAATGTGATCGCATCGAATGAAGTTCGATCCGCTACGACTGGCATTGCCATCGCGGGCACTGTCCAGACCCTGCACGACAATATTTTTCCCTCAGGCGTGACCTCGCCGGTATCAACCGCATCTAGCAATCACCACATCATCACAACAAGTATTGGGTTCACCACAAGCGGCCAAAATTATTTCTACCCCCCCACAAAAGCGAACGACCACTCCGCAACGATCATTTCGGGAAAATCAAATACAAACCTTACAACCAATGCGACCACGACTTCAGAGATTCAAAGCCTGTATGAGGCCGCCCGGAGTGCAAATCCCAACAACGTCATCGTTCTCCGCCTCACCGCACCGAACATCACGGGCGACGCCCCACTCGAGCTCTCTTCGAATACTTGCGTGCTTCTCGGCGGGCGTCTGAATCTCGCTCCCAACATTACCGGTTTCACCAGTTTGAATGCCACATCCGTCAGCATCTCGGGGGGAACGATCGACGGCGGGAATACTGCAGCGCACCGAGGCATTCAGTTTGCCGGATGTTCGCGCGTACTCATTGACAGCGTCACGATTCAAAACTTTGGGGATAAAAACGTGCGGGTCAGCGGTTCCGATTTGATCTGGTTTTCCAAAGGAGGAAACCCCTGCATTGTCCAGGGGTGCGTCCTTAATGGCGGTGCTGCCCGTGGCGTTTGGACCACCGATGCAACAGGAGGATTTGTTTTTTCCGATAATACGATTTCCAATGTCAATATGGACGGCATCGATCTGGATGCCTTCACCAGCCGTGCCTTGGTCAAGTTCAACTCAGTCTCGCAGTGCGTGCGAAGCGGAATCTTCGTTGAAGAGGGCGCTAGATACAACCAAGTCGTCGGAAACACCGTCACATCAAATCCGATCGCCATTAACCTCTACTCCTACGATGTGGATTTGACCTCATACAACAGCATCATTGCAAATATCTGCTCGACCAATACTCGAGGAATCCGCGTTGGATCTCGCTCGACGAAGACCACGGAGCATAATTTTATCTTCGGCAACACCGTGAGCGACGCTGGTCCGCAGAGCGCATTGGATGCCCAACCGTACGGGCCAGAGAATTATTTTTCACAAAATTACCTCATCCGAAATACCGATGACATTGGCTCCAGCTCCGCAATCTTTTTTAA
Source organism: Spartobacteria bacterium (assembly GCA_947499885.1). GTDB lineage: Bacteria > Verrucomicrobiota > Verrucomicrobiia > Chthoniobacterales > Terrimicrobiaceae > UBA967. Next base: position 5,821 of record CANMQB010000046.1, on the reverse strand, counting down.
CTCCCCTGCCCTTTATTCTCTATCTGTACCAGTGGTGAGCTATGCCGCCCCACAAGGATTGAATGGAGCCTTTTTCCAATATCAAATCCAAGCCACACATTTTCCAACCCTCTTCACTCGCGCGGGTGGAAGTATCCCTCTGGGTTTGAGCCTCAATCCCACTACGGGAATCCTGAGTGGCACCCCGCTCCAGTCTGGTACTTTCAATCTGAGCTTCACTGCGACGAATCTTCTGGGAGTGAGCCCCGCGCAGGCCATTCAGGTCGTCATTCAGTCGGATGCCACCAAGCTTAAGCCTGTGATCTCAAGCTCGGCTGCAACTTCCGGAAAAGTCGCCTCGGCTTTTACGCATCAGGTTGAGGCAATAAACTCTCCAACCTATTTTCAGGGAAGTTCACTCCCTCTAGGATTAACCATCAATGCCACGACGGGCCTCATTACCGGCACCCCCAGCATGGATGGCACATTTGCTGCAAAGATTTACGCAGCTAATGCAGGAGGAACAGCCAATCAAACCCTGACCATCGTTGTCGCTCCCACCGTTCCTCAAATCTCAAACGCCAACTCGACAGTCGCTCAGGTAGGTGTGCCTTTTAGCTACCGCATCGCGGCACTCAATGTTCCACGCAGCTACGGGGCCACGAATCTTCCCAGCGGCCTTACAGTAAACGCCACCAATGGATCCATCACCGGTGTGCCAACTGCGAGGGGCAATACCACGATCACCCTCTCGGCTTCCAATGCGGCAGGAACAGCCACCAAGGCCCTCTCAATTTCCATCTTGCCCCCAGTTCCGGTTATCACCAGTGCTGGCTCTGTGAATGCGAATTTCGGCACCACCATCACCCATCAGATTACTGCATCCCAAAGCCCCACAAAATACTTTGCCACAAACTTGCCAATCGGACTCACCATCAATGCCACGACGGGCCTCATCACCGGCACGCCCGGCGTGACAGGCACGATTGCTGCGAATGTCTATGCAACCAATGCAGGAGGAACAGCCAATCAAACCCTAACCATTGTTGTCACTCCCATCGTACCGCGCATCACAAGCGCGAACTCAACAACCGCCCAAGCGGGCGTGCCTTTCAGCTACCGCATCGCCGCACTCAATATCCCACGCAGCTACGGGGCCACTAACCTTCCTGCCGGCCTCACTGTCAACGCCACCAGCGGATACATCACCGGTGTGCCAACTGCCACAGGTAATACCACCATCACCCTCTCGGCCTCTAATACAGCAGGAACCACCACTCAGCCTCTCTCGATTTCCATCTTGCCGTCCGTACCGGTCATCACCAGTGCTGCCACTGTGAATGCAACTTTCGGAAGCGTCTTCACTCACCAGATTACTGCAACCCAGAATCCCTCAAAATTCTCAGCTACCAACTTACCGATCGGACTTACCATCAATGCCACGACGGGCCTCATCACAGGCACGCCAGCCGTGGATGGAACATTTATTGCCAAAGTTAGCGCAAGCAACGCAGGAGGAACAGCCAATCAATCACTGACAATTGTGGTCGCCTCCACCGCGCCTCAAATCACAAGCGCCGCGCTGGTATATACCCGCGCAGGCACTCTTTTCAGCTATCGCATCACCGCCAAGAATCTCCCACGCACCTATGGAGCCGCTCCTCTTCCAGCTGGTCTCACTCTCAACGCCACCAGCGGATACATCACCGGTGTGCCAACTGCGGCTGGGAATGCCACGATCACCCTCTCGGCTTCTAATACAGCAGGAACAGCCACACAGAATCTTCTGCTTTCCATTGTGCCACCGCTGCCAGTCATCACAAGCTCAGCCACATCTTCCGCCATCGTTGGTGCAGCTTACAGTCATCAGGTGACAGCGACTCAGACCCCGACGAAATTCATGGCTACTGGTTTACCAAGCGGGCTTTCAATCAACACCACGACTGGGCTCATCACAGGCCGAGCATTGTCAGCAGGCACCCGCGCCATCACGATTTCCGTATCAAGCCAAGGCGGCAGTGTTTTGCAGAATCATACGCTCTCCGTAGCGGCCCCCTGATTTTCATTGGCATAGTGGCCTAAAAGTCTGTTATGCATTTAGAGATGGATGACATGAACATTTCTGATATTGCACGTGAAGCAGGAGTCTCGAGAGCCACTGTTTCAAGAGTTATGAACGGAAGCCCGCTGGTAAAAGCAAAGACCACCGCCCTCGTTCGAGATACGATCACCCGACTTGGTTATGTGCGTCCAGCTGTACGGCCAGGGCCCAAGCCTCGTGCGGCGGCTCTCTCCCGCCTTCGAGTCAGCTCCATCGCTCTCATCACCATAGGCGGAACGGGAAACCTCTTTCAGGAACCCATCATGGCAAACGTTATTAAGGAGCTTCAAACAGCCTGCCGGACTCGCCAAATGAATCTTCTGCTCGATCAAATGACGTCACCCGATCAGATCCCTCTTTGTGTCGAGACACGACAAGTGGATGGGGCGATCCTAATGATCTCTGGCCGCCCGCCGCAGCGCCGCGAGTGCATTGCCAAGTTGGCGTCTCTGCTGCCAGTGGTTCACCTTTTCTCACCCGGGCACCCCATTTCCACAGTGGACCACTTCAGCGTAAACGATGTGGCCATTGGCGACCTCGCATTTCGCACGCTCCGCGATACCGGGTGCCAATCCATTGCCATGGTCAATGCCAATACAAACTTTTTGGAGGCCCTGCACGTACGCGGTCGCGCGCTCACCGACCGCGCCAATGAAGCCCACATGCCGATTCATGTGTTCGCCTCGAAGGAAAATTCAGCAGACCCGACCGCTTTCTGGCCGCAACCACTCACTGTCTTTGAAGATTTGCAAACAATTGCGGCCATGGTCAAACAGATGCCAGCCCCGGTCGGCATTTTCCTCACGCTTGAAAGCGCCGCACCTGCACTGCATGCGGTTCTCAAAGCCGAGGGACTACTCGACAGCGGGCACGTAAAACTCCTCATCGCCGGCACCACAGCCCACTACGTGAAAAATCTCGATCCGGCCCCCATCCTCATCAGCCTGTCATTTCCAGAGATCATCAATGTAGCAGTCGAGAGACTCTTACATCGTGCAGAAAACATGCCGAATCAGGCCCTGACTTTCCTCATCGCTCCGCATCTGGTCCAGGAAACGATAAGTTGAAGTTTCCGCTGCGAAATCTGCTCCATTCGGCCCTCCAGAAGGTGATGCAAACACGCTCGGCTGCTTATCAGCTTTCCGAAGACTCTTTGCCTGAAGCTTAGGGGAAATTGACTTTTAGAGATTCAACCGTTTCAGGTGATCTGTTAAGAAGACCCCTTTGAGCTTTGCAGTGGGGCGGCCTTCACAGGCAGGCCCCCCTCCTCTTTTTCACAATGCTCACGCTTCGTGCGCGGCACAATGTTACACGCTATTTTTCGCTTTGACTCAATCGGATCTTTTACTGCTTCATTTGTGATTTATCTTGCTTTTTTATTTGACTCATTAACATTTTTTGTTACCTTTTAACTATGGCTACCCCATTCCTACCCCACTATTCCATACTCAAGAATCTCTTCTGCGCCGCATCCGTCCTCGCTCTGGCGGCAGCAGGTGGAAATGCGAACGCAGCAAATTTCACATATACCAACGGCACAAATGGAACGACCCAGTGGAGCGTTGGAACGGGTTGGAGCGCTACCCCGGTAAGCGCCTCAGATACAACACTCGATTTTAGTGCCAACCAAACCACAGGCATTACGACGACTTCGAACAATGACATTTCGGGGAACTTCACCCTAAACAGGCTGAATATTACCAATATTGCGACGGCAAATGGAACGGCTCCGGTCCTCATCATCTCGGGCAACGCGCTGGCTTTCACAAGCAATGGAGCAACTGCTCCCACATTGGTCTTCGGCCAAAGCAATGGAACCGCATTAACTGTCCGACCAACCGTAACGATCAGCAACGACATAATTCTCAACAGCTCGCTCTCGATATCTAACCCAAACCTCAGCAATCAAGCCACCCTCTCGGGAGTGATCAGTGGAAGCGGCGGATTAAACAAAACCTCAGGAACCGGCGGCGTTAATATCACTGGAACGAACAACAGTTTTAGCGGCGCAGTAGTCATTAGTGCCGCTGGTTCTCTATCGGCAGTGTCGATTGGAAACACAGGAGCCAACAGCTCACTGGGAACCAATGGAACGATCACGATCGGTGGTTCTGGAAACTCAGGCCAATTGACTTGGACAGGAACCAACGAAACGACAGATAAAATTTTCTCTATGGGAGGTTCCACGGGAAATGCCACGATCAGCGCCAGCACAGCCAACCAAACGCTAAGCATTTCACAGAATCTTGTCATCTCTGGAAATGGAACGAAGAGCCTCATACTTACAGGTGCTGGCAACATCGCTTTTAACGGCAGTATCCCCAACGGCACCTCTTCCAACACATCTGTCATTTCTGTAACTAAGAGCAGTACTGGTACTGCCACTCTCAATGGGACGAATACCTACACCGGCGGCACCACTCTCACTTCTGGCACTTTACAGTTTAATAACAGTTCCGCTCTTGGCACTGGCGCCGTAACACTAAACGCCACACTCTCGGCTTTGGCTAACGCCACTCTGACAAATAACATGTCCGTCGCCACAGCCGGAACACTGCGCGTTGGAACTGGTAACACATTTACAAGTTCTGGAGTGATCTCTGGAAATGGTTCGATCACAAAAAACAGCCAAGGCACACTCGACCTAAGCTCCGCAACCAGCAGTAGCTTCAGTGGCGGCATGAAAATCGACGACGGCACGGTCGTCGTCAGCGCATTCGGAAATTCTGGATCGAATAGCGCACTCGGAACAAACGGAACAATCCAACTCGGCGCTGGCACGAGCGTTGGCGGAATCCGCTGGGTAGGCACTGCCGACGAAACCACAAACAAGGTCATCGATTTTAAGAGCACAACATCAACCTCATCTGGCGGCACGATTACAGCAAACGGCACCGGTTTAGCCCTCACCTTCACCTCAAACACGACAGCCACTGGCAACGGAAACAAGACATTTACACTAAGAGGCGATGGCAACATCAACTTCAATGGAGTCATTGCTAACGGGGCAAACGCAACGATCTCACTCACAAAAAATGATGCTGGGATCGTCACCCTTGGCGCAGCAAACACCTACACGGGCAACACCCTCGTTAACGCAGGCACACTCCTAGTAAATGGCTCAACAAGCGCCAGCAGCGCAGTGACTGTCAATGCTGCAGCCACACTCGGAGGATCGGGAACCATCAATGGCGCCGTGTTAGTCAATGGCACGCTTAGCCCCGGCGCAGCCGCGACCCTTGCATTGGGATCGACACTTGGCTTGGGAAGCGGTTCGACAATCGCGTTCACTCTCAACTCCACGAGCAGTAAGATCGCATTCACATCTGCAACCGATAACCTGATCGGCAGTGGCAATGCCACTCTGGCACTCACATTGGGTACTGGGTTCGATTACAACTCGTCCTACACAATTTTCCAAAATACCGCCACGGATGGCTTTGTTTTTTCAGGCATCACCGGATACGACAACTCTGGCTACACGGCTAGTTTTGCCGATCTTGGATCAGACTATGCCCTGACCTTTACTGCCGTACCAGAGCCTGCCACTTGCTCCTTAGTCCTGCTTGGACTCGCAGGTCTCCTCTTCCACCTCAAACGGAAAACCAGTTCCAGCCACTCCTAAACATCCGAGTTTGCCGGAGCGGGATTTGGTTCGCCTTGGGCACATTCGAATCAATTTCAAACCTCGAATTGCAAAAAAAGCATGCTCAGACCTCCAATCATTCGATCGTGCACCTA
>CANMQB010000045.1 GCA_947499885.1 Spartobacteria bacterium | reverse complement strand
GGCGCTGGCACACAGGCGCTGAGCGGAAACAACACCTACACCGGCACCACCACGGTGAACTCCGGCACACTCCAAGCCGCCGCCGCCAATGCCCTCGGCGCGACCTCGCAGGTCGTCGTCAATAACGGCGGATCGTTCCTCGTCGGCGCCAGCGACTCGGTGAGTAATACCGCCGCGATCAATCTCAATGGCGGCACGCTCGCCATCAGCAGCGGCGTCGGAGAAGTCGTCGGTGCCCTCACTCTCTCGGCCAACTCCACGATTGATATGAACGGCGTGGGCAATACCTGGATCAGCTTTGCCTCACTCGCCTCAGTCCTCGATAATTCCAGCCGCCTCGAAGTCTGGAACTACACCCCCGGCTCCGATGCCATCTATTTCCAAGATCAAACCAATCTCGCCAGCAGCCTCAACTACATCTCGTTCTACTCGGGAGCTGGCACCGGCACCTTCTACAACGCCCTTAACACAAGCTCCTTTAGCGCTCCAGAACTCTACGCCACCGTCGTCCCAGAGCCATCCACCTACATCGCCGCCGCCCTCCTCCTGGGCGGCCTCTGCGTCCAATACCTCCGCCGCACTCGCCACAAGGCTGCATCAGGACGTTCTATAATAAAAATTGATCTTTAGAAAAAAATTCGTTGACGAGCATGATAATTATTATTAGTGTGATCTAAATTCCCCAATTTTTGAACCTCCAACTCCCACCCATATGGCAGATCCCCAAATGAATTCCATGAACTTTTTTTCGACGCACCAAGGCTCGCAGCCTGTTTCTAAGAGCCTCGCATTGCTTTTAGCATTTTCGCTCGCTGCGCTTTTAAGCACCGCAATCCAAGTGCAGGCACAAAACGTCACTTACACTTGGAATAATAGTAGCCCGAATTGGAACACGAGTTCTTCATGGACTCCTTCGTGGGGAAATCAATCTTCATCTTCTAGCGTAACTGATATTGCGCAATTTAGCAATACAGCAACTGAGAATACCACAGTGACGCTGGCATCAAGTCGTAATGTTTACGTTTTAGAATTCCTGCCAACCGCTCTTGCCTACACTTTCAACTCATCCAATGGCACAAATAGAGAGCTTGGTATCAATAGCGGCATAACGAATAACTCATTTCAAGCTCAGACTTTTAACTTATTACTTCGCAACGTCGCTAGCAACGCCCCCGTGAGTACTGTTGCTGCCGGTTCGCTCCATTTTAACGGAGGAATCGCGCTATCCAACTCCGCCACTAGCAAGACTGTCACTTTTACAGGTGCTGGCAACATCGTTGTAAATTCGACTATTTTCAATGGTGGTAACGCTACTGTAAATGCAACGGCTTCCTCCATCACTGTTACATCTACTGGAAGCACCACATTATCTGGGAACAACACCTACGGCGGGCTTACTACAATGAATAATGTTGGCGGCACCTTGACCCTCAGCGGAAACAACTCCGGCGCCGCGGGTGGTGTGACCCTCACAGCAGGAACCCTTAACATCAATCACGCCAGCGCCCTTGGCACTGGCGCACTCACAATTTCCGCTAACGCCACTATCAATAACACAAGCGGCGCCGCTGTAATCAATGCTGCAAACCAATCTTGGACACTTACAGACGGATTAACATTTGGCACCGCCAACAGCACCTCGGCAAATAATTTAGACCTCGGAACAGGGAATGTGACGATTTCAGCCTCTCGAGCAATTACTTTCGCTGGAACTAATTCTACGCTTTCCATGGGTTTTGGAAATATTACTTCTGCCAGCTCGGGGCGCACGCTCACAGCCAATGGAGCAGGAAATACGCTTCTCCTGCGTGGTCTCAGTCTGTCACAGAACGGCACTGTGGCCGTGTCTGCGACCTTGGCAGGTAGTGCGAATATTAGAATAGACGGGGCGATAGTTCCGGGATCGGCATTCGCCCACGGTGTAACGATCACAAACACAGGTACAACGACTTTCAATGGAACAAACACCTACACGGGAGCCACAACAATATCTGCTGGAACCCTCGCCCTCTCCGGCAGCTTGAACGGATCAAATGTAATCATAAACGGCGGTACGCTTAACCAGACATCTGCCGGACTGATCGCTGGTGGTAGTGCGACTCTGGCTGTCTCCTCGGGTACAGCCACCCTAGCGGGTAATAATACTTATGCTGGAGGCACGACTCTGAGTTCCGCCGGAACTCTCAATATCAACCATGCCTACGCTCTTGGAAGTGGTTCGCTACTTACCACAGGCGGCACCATAGACAATACGAGTGGCGGAGCGATAACCCTTGCTACAACCAATGCACAAAGCTGGAATGGAATCATAACGTTTTTAGGAACCAGTGACTTAAACCTTGGCACAGGGGCCGTGACAATGAGCAACGATCGCATTGTTTCAGTCAATGCGGGGAACCTCACTATCGGGGGTGCGATTGCTGAGGCTAGCGCTGGTAAGACCCTTACCAAAAACGGCAGTGGCACACTGTTTCTCACTGGCAACAACACCTACACGGGATCTACGACGATTAATGCGGGCACACTGTTTCTCACTGGCAACAACATCTCCACGGGAAATACGGTGATTAATGCGGGAGTGCTCAATGTGGCCTATCTCACTAATAACAGCGTCTCCGGCCCATTGGGAAATACAACTACCGCCAACGTCAGGCTGCAACTCGGTGATGGCACGCTTCAATATACCGGGAGCAACGTCACTTCATCAGACCGAGGATTCAGAATAATCGGCAATGCAACATTCGATGCCTCGGGAAATGGATCCGGCGCCACAATGAGCCTTACTAAAACAGGCGCGATTGATTCTTACTTTTCGGGAAATAAAATACTGTCACTCGCAGGAAGTAACACGGGAAGCAATCTTATTTCTGGTAGTTTTTCAGATAATTCAGCCACCAACACGCTCTCTGTGGTCAAGAGCGGCGCGGGGACTTGGATCATGGGAGGCACCAACACCTACACTGGCGCAACCATTGTCACTGGAGGAAAACTTTATATAAACGGAACCACCTCAACTAGTAGTGCTGTCGATGTCACTGGCGGATTATTGGGTGGAAATGGAACCATCGGAGGCAGCGTGACGGTCAACTCTGGCGCCACGATAGCTGGAGGCGTCAATGGAGTGGGGATGCTGACACTCTCAAATTCCCTCACCCTGAGCGACAATTCAACATTCAGTGCTGGAATTGGCGGATCCACGGCTGGCTCCCAATACAGCCAAGTTCTAGTTGCTGGAGCCGTGACATTAAACGGTGCAAACAATCTGGCTCTCACCCTCAGCTACACTCCGACAGATCAACAGCTCTTCTTTTTGACTGCTGGAGCCACAAGCATTACCGGATCTTTTGATTCCCTCAATGGAGTTTCCGTCGCCTTGCCGCAAGGCGCGTTCTTCACGCTTGGCGATCAGCAATTCATTATTGGCTACACTGGTAACTCCACGGCAGGCACCTTCCAAGGAGGCAACGACCTCGTCTTGCAGGCATCTGCCGTGCCAGAGCCCTCCACTTGGGCGCTTCTGGGGCTGGGACTGTTCAGTGCTGTCCTTCTGGTTCGTCGCCAGAAAACCACTGCTCCGCGCTAAGCCTGAATAGGCTTCGTTCGTCGCGATTTTACCGCGCCTAAAGTTTTAACGATTCCAATGATTAACATACCTCGCTTTTCTACGGCACTCATTCTTTCCACCTGCGTTTTCTTGCAAGCTCAGACAGCGGAGACAAAGAAGCCAGCCGAGGTGGAGGAAACGCCGCTGACACTGCCGGGCGCGGAGTCCATCCCGTTCAAGAAGGTGGATGATGGAGATCTACTCCTGCATGTCATTAAGCCAAAAAATGCAAAAGCCTCGGAAAAGCGTCCGTGCTTGGTTGCATTTTTCGGTGGGGGGTGGACATCAGGAACTCCAGAAAAAAGCATTGGCTGGGCGAAATGGGCCAGCAAACTGGGCATGGTAGGAATCGCTCCCGATTATCGCACGAAGTCCCGCTTTAAGACCACTCCCGAGGATTCTGTGGCGGATGGACGGTCGGCTGTGCGTTGGATTCAAGACCACGCTGCTGAACTTGGGATTGACCCTGCAAAAATCGTAGTTCTTGGAAGTTCCGCCGGTGGGCACGTGGGAGCTTGGACGGCCATAACAGACCCTCAGCACCCCGCCTCCGACCCTGCCCCGACGGTTCAACCAGCCGCACTGATCCTGCTCTGGCCGGTGACAGACACCAGCGCCGCCGGCTACGGTGGACCAAAAAGGTTTTCCAATGACGAGGCCCGCGCCAACGCACTCTCTGTCACGGCCCGCATGCAGACCAAGATGCCACCGACACTCGTCATCCACGGCACGGCGGATGAAACCGTCAAATTCCAGAATTCCCAAGACTTTGTCGCAAAGATGATATCAAACGGCAACAAGTGCACGCTCGTTCCACTCGAGGGAATGCCCCATTCCCCGAATTCCTCGAAGCTGGGTGATGCCGGCGCTCGGAACAAGGCTCAGATTTCGGACGAAGCGACCAAGTTTCTCGTGGGCTTGGGGCTTGCAACGCCTCCTAAGGATGCCGGCGCCAAGTCCGATAGCGATGCCGAGTAGATCGCTGGGCCTTGCCATATTTTTGGCCGTCCCTTGCCTTTTGGTAAAAATTCAAGCCGCACCCCCTAGGCCACTCTTACTGGTTCAACCCACGAAACTCGCGGAGCTCAAGGCGGCGACGCCAGGCAGCCTGGCCGCAAAGCGATTCGAGCAAATTCTTGCCGACGCTGACCATGCTTTAGACCTCCCGACCATCACGATCACCGAAAATCCGAACCTCCAGGCCAGCGGCGATCCCCACGATTATTTCAGCACAGCTCCCTACTACTGGCCAAATCCCAATACGCCGGATGGCATGCCCTACATTCGCAAAGATGGGGAACGGAATCCCGATCGCGCAAAAATGTCGGATCAAGAACCGATGCTCAAAATGTTGCGAACGGCGGAGGTTTTAGCGATCGCTTACCACCTCACTGGACAGGAAAAATACGCGACCAGCGCGGCGCGTCTCTTGCGTGGATTTTTCCTCGATCCCAAGACAAGGATGAACCCCAACCTCAACCACAGTCAGGGAGTTCCCGGCGGTGTCGCAGGACGCAGCTTTGGCGTGATCGATACCCTGCTTTTTATCAAACTGCCGGATATCCTCACGCTTCTTGCTCCCAGTGCATCTTGGTCTGCGTCCGACAGGGAGGGATTCTCCACTTGGTGCTCAAAATTCGCGGAATGGCTCTCCACCAGTCCGCTGGCGGTGGAAGAACGAGCGACCGTAAACAACCACGGCGTCATGTATGACCTCCAGCTTGCGGCTATTCTCTTGGCCGCAGACAAACAAGACGAGGCACGGCAAATTCTCGAAACATCGCTTCCTTCAAGGATGGATTCTCAAATCAAACCCGATGGAAGCCAACCCGAGGAACTCGCTCGCACGACCAGCTGGAATTACAGCTGCTACAATCTCCGTTATCTTGCAAAGGGCGCCACGATGGCGCGCGCACTTGGCATTGACTTATGGCATCATGTCGCGCCCGACGGCTCCGGCAGCCTTCGTGCAGCGATGCTTTATTTGGTTCCTTTTTTAAAAGACCCGCAGCTTTGGAAGTCACCGCAAATCAAAAAACTCGACCCCTCAGAGGCCCGTTCTTGGTTGGGTGCAGGAGCTGCCATCTACCCAGATCCCGCCATCCAGCAAGCAGCAGACTCCTTTGCCCCACGTGAGGGCTTGGATCTCATCGATTGGCTCTCCATCCCCGTTAACCCTCCAGCTAATAATCTATGAAACTTGTTGTCGCCACACTCCTCCTTGCCGCCAGCCTAACAGGCGCGATTGCAAGTCCCTCTGCGCCCCCTCCTGCCGAGTCAAAGTTCTGGCTTCAATTCAAGGACGCAACCGACCGCTCATCGCCGGATATCCTCCCGGATTTCTCCTATTCGGGTTACGAGAACAGCGAAAAACCGATTCCCGATGTCGCTGGCCCCATCTTCAAAGTCACGGACTTCGGAGCGATCCCTGACGACTTCATTTCCGATGAGCAAGCCATCCGTGATGCCCTCGCCGCTGCAGAAAAAGCAGGTGGAGGCGTCGTCCTTTTTCCTGCCGGGAAATTTCTGGTCTGGGCGGATCGTACCAAAGTCGACCCCATCCGCATCATGTCCTCCAACATCGTCATTCGCGGCGCGGGATCCAGTAAAGGAGGCACAGTGATCCGCTCGATCCACAGCGGCTACTATGGTGGCAATTACAAAGTGCCCAAAGATACCAGCGACTTTTTAAAAATTCCCTACATCTTTATTTTTCAAGAGAAGTCCCAGTTTGACCGCATCCCAAGCGCTCCAGGCGAAGCTCCGAAGCCGGCCGCCTCAAAAAAATTAGTAAAAATCACCGGTCCGCTCAAACGGTCCACCTTCGAAGTTCCTATCGAATCAGCCGAGGGGTGGAAGCCTGGCGACTGGCTTGCCATCAAAGCCAAGTCAACCATGTTCAGCCCCGAGCTCATGGCCGATCTGGAGGCGGACCCCACATGGCTTCGTATCCTCGAGGGTCTCAGCATCAGTGAGCTGCATCGTGTGCGCGAGGTGCATGGCAACACGCTCATCCTCAGGGAACCTCTTCTTCTCAATGTGGGTGAGGATTTTGGTGCCAAGGTGGCCCGTGTGGACATGATCACTCAGGTCGGAGTCGAGGACATCGCCTTCCAAGGCGGCTGGCGTGCCGAATTTGTCCACCACCGTAGCGCCCTCGATGATGAGGGGTGGGATGCCATACTCTTCGACGGGGTCGCCAACGGGTGGGTGCGGCGCTGCTCATTCTTGAATATGAACACGGGCATCTATGTCAAAAATTCCGCTGCATGTTCGATTCTTATGACTCGTTTTGCGGGTACTATGGCCCACTACAATGCCGCCGCCCGCTCGGATGCTTCCTTCAACCTCCTCGGCCTATCACGCGATTGGGCTGGGCACCGCCATGGCGTCTCGACAGGCAACCGCTCTTCGGGAACCACCGTGTGGCGATGGAAGCTCAAAGAAAACCAGTCCGTCGACTCCCATGGCAACGGCCCCTACGCGACACTCATCGACCGGGTCGACGGCGGCAGCTTCACAAATAGTGGAGGCCCAGGCTCCTCGTTTCCAAACCACCTGCGCTGGATAGTTTTTTGGAACTACTCCTACGACGGCACCGACAAGGAGCCCATCGATTTTTGGGAATACAGCAAAAATGGCATCGCCAAGTTTGTGAAGCCTCTCTTTGTAGGGTTGCACGGCAAGCCCGTCTCGCTCAAAGAGGGATCACTTCTCTCCAATGAATCGCAAGGCCAGCCGGTCTCCCCCGAGTCCCTCTACGAAGCTCAACTCGCACTCCGCCTCGGCTCGTCGCCTGAGTGGATCGGGGCCATGCGCTCGGAGTGGAATAGCCTCGTCGCGGAGGATCTCCCGTTCTTTGGAACTCCCACGCCCTCCCTGGACCTCCACGAAGAATCCTTTCCGCTCAGTGCTCTCCTTGAGGACCTCACCGTCCTGCTCGGCAAGCAGGAACTGGGTTGGGGACTGCCTTTGGAAATCCAGAACGACGAGAAGGACATCACGCTCACCCGCGATTACGTCCTTCTCCGAACCATCCTCCAACAAATGGCCGCATACGCCACACAACTGCCAAAGAAGGACGCTGGGAAATCTTCGTTCCTGCAACTCCCGCCACTCAAGCTGAGGCTCACTGCGACTCGGGATCAGATTGTTATCGAAATGCCGGTGACGGCCTCCGCCTCAGACCAAAAGAAAAATGCCGATTGCCTCAAATGCGTGCAGGATCTCGCCCCCGCCTGCAAAGCGAAGGTGGAATCCACCCCGGAAGCTCTCCGCCTCGTTATCCAGCGCTAACGAACCTCATTCTTCGCGGTCGCCCCAAAATCGCGCTCCATGGCAGGCTTGAGCACGGCGGCCATCCTCTCATAGCCCTCGGGAGTGAAGTGCAGTTGATCCTCCACATAGCACGCTGCCAGCGCATCGCCGCCACTCGCCTCCAAGGCCGGATTTACATCAACATAGGAAACGCCTTTTTCGGTCTCGGCGAGGTGGCTGAGCCCCTGATTCACCTCGTTCACAGCCGCAGATTGTCCATCCCTGCGCTTCTGCGGAGCATTGACCACCGACACAAGCAGGATGCGGCTGGATGGAAGCGCCTTCTGAGTAAGAGCGATCCATTCCTTTGTTCTTGCAACGATTTCCGCAGGAGGCTTGTTGCCTTTCACATCATTGCTGCCGCAATACCACACAATCAATGCCGCCTGGGATGAGGGCACAAGCCGATCAAAGAAAAACAGCTGATCTGTCGTCTGGGAGCCTCCAAAGGCGCGGTTTGCAACAGGAAGAGGAGCCAAAGCCTCAGCGAAACTCGTCCACTTCCTGAAAATACTACTCCCGATCAGTAGAATCCCTCCCGGCGCGGGAGCTGGCGCGGCGGCGAGTTTCTCGACCTCGGCGGTGTGTTTATTGTCTTTTCTTACCTTGGGCTCCTCGGAGTGCGAAGTCTGGAGAGGAACGGGAGCCGCGACGATAGCGAGCAGGAGGAAATGCGGCAAACGGGATGAAAAGAAGGCTCTCATCCCTTGTTGCTACTTCCCAGTGCGCTCGGACTAAAGTTTTAAAAAAACACGCCTTAAAAAAAAGGCGCAACTCTGCCGACCACTGAGTGTTTACAGACCAGGTTATCAGTGATAAAAATTAAATTTCCTTTTCTCCTATGCTAAATTCCCGTCTCCTCAGAGTTCTATTCACAGTGGTTTTAATGACCTTCTTGCCAGCAGCGCGGGCGGCGGAATCTTCGGTGGAAAAGCCGAATATTATTTTTGTTCTGGCTGACGACCTTGGAACCAACGGCCTGAGTTGCTACGGCGCGGATGCTTTCAAGACCCCGATGATCGACGCCTTGGCGCAGGGTGGCACACGATTCACTCATGCTTATGCGGCACCCCTGTGCGGTCCTTCGCGTGCCGTCATCATGACCGGGCGCTATGCATTCCGCACCGGTGCGACGAACCAAGATCGAATCCCCCTGATCAAACCGGATCAAGAGACCATGATCCCCAGAGTTCTCAAATCCGCAGGCTACGCTTCGGCGTCGATCGGCAAATGGTCCCAGTTCGGCCTCACTCCCGCCGATTTTGGATTTGAACGATACCTTTCCTACCAAGGGAGCGGGATTTACTGGAATACCCAGAAGAAGGGCAGAGAGTATCTCGTGGACGGCAACACGGTAGCCTTGATGGACCAAGAATACATGCCCGACATGATGCACAAATTCCTTGTGAAGTTCATGGAAGAACACCTGAAACAACCTTTCTTCGTTTATTACTCTCTCTCGCATGTCCACTCCGAGATTCTCCCTACTCCTGACAGCGCGCCCGATAGCAAAAATCTCTATGCCGATAATGTCGCGTATATGGATAAACTTGCTGGACAACTCATGTCCGAACTCGATCGCCTCGGCCTGCGCAAGAAGACTCTTGTTGTTTTCGTCAGCGACAATGGCGCGGTGGAGAGTCAGACAGAAGTCTCTTTCATCGGTGGACGCAAGATTCATGGCAGCAAGGGCTCAATGGAGGAGGGAGGGTCATTGGTTCCTCTGATCGCAAACTGGCCGGGCACAACGCCTGCCGGAAAGGTGTCCGGTGATCTCATCGACTTCTCGGATTTTTTACCAACCTTCGCCGCATTGGCGGGCGCCCCGCTGCCTGCCAATACTGTGATCGATGGACGAAGCTTCGCTCCGCAACTGAGAGGTGAAGTCGGGCAACCACGCGACTGGATTTTTGTGCAACTGGCCAAGATGTGGTATGTGCGAAGCGCGGGTTGGAAGCTCAATCAAAACAGTGAGCTCTTTGACATGAGCGATGCTCCGTTTGCCGAAAAGCGAGTCGCCGCCGACAGCCAAGACCCCGCCGCCCTGGCAGCGCGCCAATCACTCCAAACCGCCCTCGCGCAACTCAATCCTGCAGGGGGAATACTGGATGATGGAGACGGTTCGGGACGGCACGCGAACAAGGCCAAAAAGAAAAAAGAAGACAAAAAAGGCAAAGAATCCAAGGAAGCTAAAAAAAATAAAGAACCCAAAGATTCGAAGCCAGCATCCGAAGACGAAGAGTAGTTGAAAGGTGCCCGTGTTTTTGAGCCGCACTTGAAGCAATTCCCAAATGTCTTTGTGAAAAATCTCCCCGGAATTTGCCTCTGTCTTTTGAGTCTTTTTTCTCAGGCCCTCCAAGCCGAGAAACAACTCGCAAACACCTCTGGAACGCCTTTATTTCGTGACGATTTCGACTCGGACCTCTCGCAATGGGTCGTGGAGCAAGTGGCACCGGGAACCACACAAATTCAAGACGGGGCTCTTGATATCAACGATGTCGGCGGCTGCACCGTTTGGTTCAAGGAAAAGCTCTCCAGTCCCGTCCTGATCGAATGCGAGGTTACCATGATCCAAGCCGGTGGAGCGAACGACCGGGTCAGCGACCTCAATGTTTTCTGGATGGCGACGGATCCCGCAAACCCCGAGAATTTTTTTGCAAATAGCGCGAAGCGCGGGGGGCTTTTTAAAAATTACCATCCGCTTCGTCTCTACTACGTGGGCTACGGAGCAAACGACAATACCAGCACCAGATTTCGCCGCTATCCGGGAGACGGCTCACGCCCGCTCCTGCCGGAGCATGATTTAAGCGACACCCGCCTGATGAATGTCCCGAACAAGACGATAAAAATCCAACTCCTTGCGGACGGTGGAAAAATCCAATTCCTGCGCGATGGGGAGGTCGTATTCGACTTCCCGGATCGCGAGCCTTTCGAGCAAGGCTGGTTTGGTATCCGAACCCTGCACAACCACATGAGAGTGGATGCATTTCGCGTCTACAAACCCCAGCCCACACCATGATCTCCTTGAAAAATCTTCTCACGGCCTGCCTCTGCTTGCTTTGCCTCTCCCTGCACGCTCGGGAAATCAAGGTCAGCAATGCCAGTGAACTAGACAAGGCCATCAGCTCAGCCAACGCAGGCGATGTGCTGGTGATGGAAAAAGGCTTCTGGCAGGATGCCTGCATCCTCATCAGTAAAGGGGGAACCGCTTCCAGGCCCCTCATCATCCGAGCGGAGGTGCCCGGAGAAACGATCCTCTGTGGATCATCTCGTATTGAAATCAAAGCCCCCTACGTCACGATCGATGGGCTTTTTTTTAAGGATGGAGCTATCGATAAGGGAGCCGTTGTGGAATTCCGCTCCGACCACGGAGTCCTTCAGAATACGGCCATCCTGAATTACAATCCGCCGGACTTTAAGACTGATTATTATTGGGTTTTTTTTAGCGGAAACAACAACCTCGTGGACCGCTGTTATTTTAATGGAAAGAGCAATATGCACCCGCTTATCGGCAACGCGGTGGAGACTGCGCGATACAATGCCGTCACAAATTCCTGCTTCAAAAACATCCCTTTCAATGACGGCAACGGAAGGGAAATTATTCGCGTTTGGGGTTTCGGAAAATATGACGAACTGGGAATGGATGGCGCATTTTTTCGAATCGAAGGCAACCTCTTCGATCATGCCGATGGGGAGGGGAGCGAAACCATCTCGCTCAAATCCAACCGCAATATCGTTCAACATAACACCGTCATTGCATCGCGCGGCGGCATCACGATTCGTCGAGGCGCCTTCAACGTGGTTAAGAATAATATCGTGCTGGGGCAGGGGATCGATGGGGCCAGTGGCATTCGTATCTCTGGCCCGTCGAACCTTGTCGAAGGCAATTTTGTTTCTGGGTGTGACTTTGGCTTTCGCCTCACCGCCGGAGAGCATGTGAAGGATTCGCTCACGAAGAGTTACCAACCATGCCTTTCCGAAGCTGTAACCAAGGGCCCTCCAGTGCGGACGACATTCTACCCCCGTGTCAGCAAGCTCTCCCTGCTGAATAACACCGTCCTAGAGAGCCGGGGTGCTGATTTGGAAGTCGGCTTCATGTACAAAAAAAATTGGCCTGAATCCCAGATGGTGCTCCTTCCAGAGGATTGCCTCATCAAGGGTAATCGCTTTGTGCGGGCTGACGGCGGAGACTCTGTGATCGGAGAAAAAATCGATCCCTCTCCGCCTTTTAATCGCTTCGGCTCGAAACCCAACCAGTATCTCGGAAATGTTCTCCTCGGGGGAAAATGCAATTTCCAGCCTGCAGCGAATGGCTTCAAGTCCCAGCCTCTTCCCGCAAGCTGGAACGAAGCCGAGGAATCCAAAACCATCACACCTCTCACGCTCTCCGATGTCGGCCCAGCTTGGGTAATCGCGCTTCGGGACGCCGGCAGCTTCCCCTCGGAAGAACTCCCCACGCTCGACCAAGGCCCCGACGATCGACCAAAAAAGAAGAAAAATAAAAAAGATAAAAAATCTTGAAACCTTTTCACATTTGATGAGTTTAATGGATCGTGATAAATATTACTTTTCTTCGCGGCCCCCTCATCATTTCCGCTGCTGAGCGCCTCTCCAAATAGGCAGATTCACAAAAAGCAGTTCGTCCATCGCCCCAAATTTAAAAAAGCAGACACATAATGAAAAAAATCCTCATCCCGATAACGTCCCTTTTGCTGGCTCAATCCGCCTTTATGCAGGCTGCCGAGCCCGCGCCCGCCCGGAAACCGAATATCATTTTGATCCTTGCCGACGATCTGGGCATCGGGAACATCAGTGCCTACGGGGCTGACAACTTCAAGACGCCGAATCTCGATGCGCTCGCGAAGTCCGGTACGATCTACGAGCGCTGCTTCTCCGCCCCGGTCTGCGGTCCCTCGCGGGCAGAGTTAATGACCGGTCGATACGGATTTCGCACTGGCATGACAGGCAACGACAAAGAAAGTGCAAAAATCATGGCCGCTGGCACTGAGATCATGATTCCGAAGGTTCTCAAACCCGCAGGCTACGTGACGGGCCAGATTGGAAAGTGGAGCCAAGTTCCGCTGGAGCCAGCAGACTGGGGATTTGATGAATACCTGCGCTTCAAGGCCAGTGGTGATTATTGGAACACCCAGGATCGGGCCAAAGAATACACTCTCAACGGTAAAAGCGTTCCCCTTGCGGATGGAGTCTACCTTCCCGATAAAATGCATGATTTCGCTTTGGACTTCATAAGTCGCCATAAGGACGAGCCATTTTTTCTCTATTATCCTATTTCTCACGTGCATAC
>CANMQB010000044.1 GCA_947499885.1 Spartobacteria bacterium | reverse complement strand
CCGGCGTCAAAAAATTGAACAAAGGATCCAGCCTGAACGTGACAACTCCTCTAGGCACAGCTGGCATTCGTGGTACAGATTTCCAAGTGGGCCTCCAGCGCGACTCCAACGGCGCATCCGAAAGTCTGAGCGTCACTGTTGCCTCGGGCGAAGTAGCGGTTAGCTCAAGCAGCGGAAGTACGACCTCTGTGACAGGTGGATCTTCCGCCAGTGTGACATCGACACCCGGTTCCAATGGCACACCTTCCGTGGTCAGCCAGCCCACAAGCTCGCAGATTTCTCCAGAATCCACCCTCATGATCCTGCAGTCGGTGAGGACCCAGCAAGAGTCTGCTGCGAGCGTCATGACTCCCGCTGCTCTCCAGGGGGGGTCAGTTCCCAGCACCAATCTCACCCAAGCACAAAAAGCTTCGATCGAGGATGCGGCTCAGATTGACGCAGAGAACGTGGTAAACGTCGTTCGCCAACTTGCTTCGGAACAACCTTCCTCAGCCTCCGATATCGCGACCTACGCCGTAGAACTAGTGCCGAATGCTGCTGCCGAGATCGCAGGCGCGGCTGCCTCGGGCGCACCGGATTTTGCTTCAGCGATTGCGGCATCTGTCGCGTCCATGGCTCCTCCTTTTGCCGCGCAAATCGCAGCTGGCGTGGCGCTCGCCGTCCCTTCATCTGCTCCACAAATAGCTGCAAGCGTCGCTTCGGCAGTCCCATCTCAAGCGCCACAAATTGCTTCGACAGTCGCCGCAAGCGTGCCCGGCGCAGCAGCAGCCATCGCACAGAGCGTAGCACAAACTCAGCCTCAACAGACCGAACAGATTGCTGCCCAGACTTCAGCAGCCGTGCCTGAATCCGCAGACGACATCGCCACACAAGTTCAAGCACAAGGTGAAGGCGGTACGGCCACCGATAAAATCGGCATTTCCGACCTCCCTCCTGTTGTTCCAACAAATCCGCCGCAACCCCCACCGCCAGCTCCAACACCGGCGCCAACTTCAACTCCAACTCCTCCGACTCCAACTCCTCCGACTCCAACTCCGCCGACTCCAACCCCTCCAAGCCCAACGGCAACCCCGCCGACACCTGAGCCATCGCCAACCGCGACACCGACACCGACACCGACACCGACACCGACACCGACACCGACGCCGACTCCAACTCCAACTCCAACTCCAACTCCAACTCCAGAACCAACGCCGACACCGGAGCCAACGCCGACTCCAAATCCCAGCAACGCCTAACACCCGGGCCGATTCAATTTGTCATTTTTGAGTCTCGAGCTGGTGGGTTTCCTGCAAATGTCAGAGACTCGGTGCGCTTAATTTTTTTGGGGATCCTCGGGGGCCTCGGAGAGCAGGTGCAGCAGAGGTCCTGAATTTCGCATAATCTCGTGCCATGCGGTGAGGGGATGGTTCATTTCGATGAGTTCTCTTGTGGGAGGAATCACAATCCACGTGTTGCCCTCGATCTCCTGCTCAAGTTGGCCGGGTGACCAACTGGAAAAGCCCCTGAAGATTCTCAGTCCATTTTCCCAACCTTTGCGGGATTCCTTGTCTCCGACCTCCGTGAAGGCTCGGAACGCCACCAGCGCGGGATTTTCCCGCCATTGCAAACTTGTGAGCAGCGATTGTTCGGTGGCAACGGGACCGCCAAAAAATACGGAAATGCTCGGCTCGTTATCTTCGGAACTCTGGAGTGGGTGGTTCAAAACAAAACCCGTCGTTCCGTCCTCGGCGTCGTGTTGGGATAGAAAAACAATAGACCGGTAGAAATTTGGATCCCGCAGGCAGGGATGAGCTACGAGAAGTGAGCCGGTCAGATTGTCACCGAATTTCATGAAAGATTCGGAGCCCTTCAATCAGGCCATGCGCGCCAGCGTTTCCGTGAGGTAGGGCAGGAGTTGCTTCTTGCGCGACACAATGCCGTCCAGGCGCCAAGCGTGGAGCCCATCCTCGGGAAAATCAATGAGTCGGGTGAAGCTCTCGGAACCTCTCACCAGCAGGATCGAGTTTTGCGTATTCACATCAGTGATAAGCAAAGTCGAAAAAAGGTAACCGTGGGACACGCGATATTTTTCGAGTTCTTCAATGAGTGTGGAGCGCTGTCTTTCGAATTGGGCAAAGCTGATCTCTTCGATCTGAGAGACACTGAAAACGACGCCGCGTTCTTCGTACTCTTTGCAATCGGCCACGATCACTTCCTTTGCGGATAGAGTTAACAGCGGCGAACCAACGCTGAAAATCTCGTTGGCGAGGTCCGAGGGATTGATGCCACAGGCCTTGGAAAGTTCCCGCAGGATTTCGCGATCCACATCGCTCGTGGTTGGAGAAGTGAGATTCAGGGTGTCGGAAATCATGCCGCACATCAGGAGTCCCGCAATCGGCTTGGGGATGGGAATACGGGCTTGGCGAAAGCAATCGGCCACGATCGTACTCGTAGAACCTACCGGACGGTTCATGAAAAGAATTGGCTGCTGCGTCGGCGCGACTCCAATCCGGTGGTGGTCGAGAATTTCCAAGATGGGAACCTCCTCTGCCCCCGCAACCGCTTGGCTCAGCTCGTTGTGATCCACAAGAATGAGCTGGCGTGGTACCGGGCGCAGGAGATCGCTTTTCGATATGATCCCTTGCATGCGGCCCTGAGGACCAAGCACGGGAAAAGCAAACTGGGATGTCATCGCAAGTTCAGCACGCGTTTGCCGCAGTGTGGTCTCAGGCGAAAGGCAGTTGAAATCAGGCGAGAGCATCTGCCCAGCGGTCACGGCCGCGCGGGATAAAAGGGTCGTCGTCGCCGTGTCGTGTGGTGACGAAAGCAGGGTTGTTCCATGCTCCTGAGCGAGAGCAAGAATCTTGTCGGGGGGAGAAAAATTATTCGTAATGATGATCGCTGGAACGCCTGCCAGAATCGAAAGTTCCTGAATGTTCCATCGATCGCCGACGATGAGAACGGTGGAGGGAATATCCAGTTGCTCGAGTCGTTTTTTAAACGAGTCGGTGAGCATCGCGGCGACAACCAGAGTGCGGGGGCGGATGCGTAAATCCTCCTTGCCTGTTATAAGCGAGCCTCGGATTGCTTCGCGGATATGAGTGATCGAGGCCTCAACGATCCGGCTGGATGCAAGGTTTTCGATCGGAGGAAAAAGATATTTGCCCAGCTTGAATGAGGATAGCAGGCCAATGCAATTGCGGGCGTCATCCACCACAGGCAGACCCCGGAACTTGTCCTCACCGAATCGCGTCATCGCTTGATACACTGGGGCATCGCGGTGAATACTCACCACATTCCGCTGCATCACATCCTCGATACGGGGGTACACATCGGCAAAGAACACGGGCGCCTCCAGACCGAACTTGTGCAGGGCAAAATCAATCCGCTGGTTTGTATTTCCGCATCGAGCGGCAATCGCACTCTCCATGCCTATGGTGCGTTTGAATTCCGCATATCCAATAGCGGAACAGATCGAATCCATGTCTGGGTTTCGGTGTCCTATAACGAGCGTCTTCATAAAAAACTAGATTTTGGCTCCTGGCTGGCAAGGGCGCGTGAGCGCGCTATCGGGATCGTAGTTCAGGTAAGGCTGCAGCCACTTCTCGGCTTCCTCTGGAGTCATGCCCTTGCGCTGGGCGTAACTATCGATCTGATCACGCTCGATTTTGCCAACGGCAAAGTATTTGGAGTCCGGATGTCCAAAGTATAGTCCGCTCACACTGCTTGCAGGGAACATGGCGAGGCTCTCTGTGAGGCTCATGCCAGTATTGCGCTCGACATCGAGAAGCTTCCAGATCGCCCATTTCTCGGTGTGGTCGGGCTGTGCCGGATAACCGGGCGCAGGTCGGATGCCACGATACTTTTCACGGATGAGTTCTTCCGGGGTGAGGTTTTCAGTTTTTCCAAAGCCCCAGACATCACGCGCGAATTTGTGCATGTACTCTGCAAACGCCTCGGCGAAACGGTCGGCAATCGCCTCGGTCATGATGGCATTGTAGTCGTCATGCTCGGCTTGGAATTTTTTCACCAACTCGGTCATGCCATGACCTGAAGTGACAGCGAAAGCTCCGATGTAATCCTTGGAAGGTGCAGGAGCGACGAAGTCCGCAATGGAATGGTTGAACTGGCCCGCCGGTTTTTTCATTTGCTGGCGCAAGCCATGGAAGCGCACGGCCTCCTCAGTGCGCGTGTCGTCAGTGTAAACCACGATGTCCTCACCCTCGCGGTTCGCGGGAAAAAGGCCGCAGACTCCACGCAAATGAAGACTCTCGTCGGCGACGATCTCGGCGAGCAACTTCTGGGCCTCATCAAAAAGCTTTTTGGCCTCGGCCCCACAGTTCGGGTCGTCAAAAATCCCAGGATATCGCCCGCGCAATTCCCACGTGTGGAAAAATGGCGACCAGTCGATGAAGGGGATCAGATCCTTGAGAGAAATATTTCCAGAAGATTTTGATTCAAAAACCACCACACCGGTTTGCTCCGGGGTGGCGATTTCCTCATGCGAAAGCTTCGGCGCGTTGGCGATGGCCTCTGCGAGAGTGAGCATCGGTTTGCCGACTTGGCGTCCGGAGTGTTCGACACGAAGTTTCTCGTAGTCGGACTCCAGACTCGTGAGGAAATCGGGCTTTCGTTCCGGACTGAGGAGCGAACTAGCCACATTGACAGCCCTGGAGGCGTCGAGCACATGGACGACACCGGTCGGATAGTATTGCGAAATTTTGACCGCAGTGTGTGCCCTGCTGGTTGTGGCACCTCCGATCATAAGCGGGGTATTGAAACCAAGGCGCTGCATTTCCTTGGCGACATGGATCATCTCGTCGAGGGAGGGAGTGATCAGGCCGGAAAGGCCAATGATATCGCAGTTTTTCTCCTGTGCGGTGGCGAGGATTTTTTCGCAGGGAACCATTACGCCCATATCGATGACCTCGTAGTTATTGCAGGCTAGCACAACGCCAACGATATTTTTGCCGATGTCGTGGACATCGCCTTTGACCGTCGCCATGAGGATTCGCCCCTGGGTGCGGGCATTCGGATTGGCAGCACGTTCCGCCTCCATCAGCGGGGTGAGCCAGGCGACGGATTTTTTCATCACGCGGGCACTCTTCACCACCTGAGGCAGGAACATTTTCCCTGCGCCGAAGAGGTCGCCGACAACCTTCATGCCGTCCATGAGTGGGCCTTCGATCACGGAGAGGGGCTTGCCGTATTGCTGCAGCGCTTCCTCGGTGTCGGCATCAATAAAATCCACGATTCCTTTGATGAGGGCGTGCTGGAGACGCTTGTCAACGGGAAGTCCCCGCCACGCTGTGTCTGGAACGGGAGCGGAGCCTCCGGATTTGGAGGCTTTGAAATTTTCGGCAAACGTCACAAGGCGCTCGGTAGAATCTGGGCGACGATTGAGCAAAACATCCTCAATCAGCTCGAGGAGATCCTTCGGGATTTCTGCGTAGATTCCGAGTTGGCCGGCATTGACGATACCCATGTCGAGGCCTGCGCGGATCGCGTGGTAGAGGAACACGGCGTGCATGGCCTCGCGAACCGGGTTGTTGCCACGAAAAGAAAACGAAATGTTGCTGATGCCGCCACTCACACGCGCGTAGGGGAGGTTCTCCTTGATCCAGCGCGTGGCGTTGATGAAGGCATTCGCGTAGTCGTTGTGCTCTTCGATACCGGTGGCCACGGTGAGGATGTTGGGATCGAAAATGATGTCCTCCGGAGAAAAACCGACTTCATCCACGAGCATGCGGTAGGCCCTTTCGCAGATCTGGATTTTCCTCTCGAAACTGTCGGCCTGACCCTGCTCGTCGAAGGCCATGACGATCGTGGCAGCTCCATAGGCGCGGATCAGTCGGGCCTGTTCTTGGAATTTTTCAGGTCCTTCCTTGAGGCTTATCGAATTAACCACGCACTTGCCTTGAACGCAGCGCAGGCCGGCCTCGAGCACTTCCCATTTCGAAGAGTCGATCATCACAGGCACGCGGGAAATGTCCGGTTCGCTGGCGACGAGGTTGAGGAATTTCGTCATGGCGGCAGCCCCATCAAGCATGCCTTCGTCCATGTTCACATCGATGATCTGCGCGCCGGCCTCCACCTGCTGACGGGCCACGGCGAGGGCTTCGTCGTAGTTTCCGGCCAAAATGAGTTTAGCAAATTTCGGTGAGCCGGTCACATTCGTGCGCTCCCCGATGTTGATGAATGGAATTTCCGGACGCGCCGTGAATGGCTCTAGGCCGCTCAAACGCAGGGTCGTCGTGCGGGCGGGAATCCGGCGTGGAGGCAATCCGCGCACCACATCGGCGATGGCCTTGATGTGGTCTGGAGTCGTTCCGCAGCAGCCGCCGATGATATTAAGCCAACCTTGTTCCGCCCACTCCAGGAGCTGCGGGGCAAGGCTCTCAGGCGTCTCGGGAAATCCTGTTGGGGAGAGCGGGTCAGGCAGCCCTGCATTCGGATACGTGCTAACGAAGAAGGGCGAGATATTCGAGAGCTCCTCGATGTAGGGCCGCATTTCTTTAGGCCCAAGCGCACAATTCAGACCGATCGAAACCAGCGGAAAGTGTGCGAGGGAATTGAGAAATGCCTCCACAGTCTGGCCAGTGAGCGTTCGGCCACTGAGATCTGTGATCGTCCCAGAAACCATCACAGGCATGCGCGGGTTTTTTTCAAAAAAACGTGCGATTGCAAAAAGCGCCGCCTTCGCATTCAGAGTGTCAAAAATGGTCTCAACAAGAAGAATATCCACTCCGCCCGCAGCCAATGCCTCTATCTGCTGGGTGTAGGCTGCAGCGACCTCTTCAAACGTCACTTCGCGTTTTCCAGGGTCGTTGACATCGCGCGAAATCGACAGCGTGCGATTCAGAGGGCCAACGGCCCCGGCCACAAAAACACGCCGATCTGTGGTGGCGTCGGCAGCCTGACGTGCCACTTTGGCCGCTGTGAGATTGAGTTCGGAAACGATGTGTTCCAGTCCGTAGTCGGCCTGAGAAATCGTCGTCGCGTTGAATGTATTCGTCTCAATGATGTCGGCCCCGGCAGCAATATATTTGCCGTGAATCTCGCGAATGATCTCCGGCTTTGTCAGCACTAGAAGGTCGTTGTTTCCTTTCAGATCCTGCCCTGTCCAATCTGCAAACCGCTCGCCTCGATAGTCCGCCTCCTCCAACTTGTACTGTTGGATCATTGTGCCCATCGCTCCGTCGAGAATCAGGATTCGTTTGGCGAGTAGCTCGCGGAGGGCTTTTTCGGTTGGTGAAATCATGCAGCTTAAGAATCCTTTATGTTACGAAAAACAAGCATGGCGGGAACGAAAAAAATATGCGCAGTCCTGAAATCCACCTCATCGCCGCTGAAAACAGACTGCCCGAATACACTCTGACCAAGCCCTGCCATCCCTGAAACAAAATGGGAGAAGCCTTACGACTTCTCCCATCTTGGATTTTAAGACCTGTCAGGGGACAGGAATGTTATTTTTTCTTAGCAACCGTTTTTTTGGCGGCTGGCTTTTTAGCTGGAGCCTTTTTGGCGACTGGAGCTTTTTTAGCAACTGGAGCCTTCTTAGCGACTGGCTTCTTGGCTACAACTTTCTTGGCAGCTGGTTTGGTTACTGCTTTCTTGACGGCTGGCTTAGCAGCGGCTGCTTTTTTGGCAACTGGCTTTTTAGCAGCAGGTTTCTTAGCGGCTGGTTTCTTAGCTACTGGCATTCAATATCCCCCCTTTCTCTCCGCATATGCGGGAAATTTTTTGTGAACATCATGTGAATAACTCACTGCGCTTGTGAATAAGTTTCTCGCACCATGTCGTCAATACCTTTTTTAAAATAAATGATTTTTTTGAAAAAAAATCGAGACAGGGCGGAATCAATCAGGCTGCGTTGAGGATTTTTATAGCCTCTTCGAGGATTCCAGAAGGCTCCCAAAGTCGGCCTATCCCCTCATACCCACATGCCAAAATTCCTTCTTCCGGGCCGACAAATTGGGCGCCACGCGACTTCAAGCGGGCGACATTTTCCTGAGTGGCCGCATGCAACCACATCTTGCCATTCATAGCGGGCGCAATGAGCAGTGGGGCCCTTGTGGCGAGAGCGATGGAGGTGAGCGCATCGTCTGCAATACCTCCCGCCAGCTTGGCAATGATGTTTGCAGTGGCTGGAGCCACGAGAAGAAGATCAGCACTGTCGGCGAGGGCAATATGCCCGGGGTGCCAGGATTCTTTTTCATCGAAAATTCCTGTGGTCACAGGATTGCGCGACAGCGTCTGGAACGTGAGTGGGGTGATGAATTCCGTGGCGTGTGATGTCATAACCACGTTCACATTGAAGCCCGCTTGAGTGAGGCGGCTGGCAATCTCAGCCGCTTTGTAGCTGGCTATCGAGCCCGCAACACCGAGGAGCACATTTTTTTTTCTCATGCGAAATCAAGTTGGAGTCTGCGGCTCATGTAACGCTCGGCGCGCATGACAGCGCGGAATTTTTCGATGTCCTCTTCCATTGATCCGCTGATGAGAGTGTATCGGTAATCGCGCCATTTCTCCATCTCTGCGGAGGCATTGTGGAGACGGGTCGAAATTTGCTCCTCGCTTTCCGTGCCGCGTTTGCGCAGACGCCGGGCCAACTCGTCAAGGCCCGGTGGCATGATGAAGACGTCGGCTAGAGCGCCTTGGATAATGGGATCTTCACATGCACGAATGCTGGCTGCGCCGATCGTGTCCACATCAAGAAGCACATCCACGCCGCTGTGCAGGTGAGTGAGCACAGTGGACTTCAGCGTTCCGTAAAATCGGCCGTGGACCTCGGCATACTCGAGAAAATTTCCTGAAGTGATGTGGTTCTGAAACTCTTCCTGGCTCAAGAAAAAATAATCCTCTCCGTGAATCTCGCCCGGCCTCGGCGCGCGTGTGGTGCAGGAAACTGAGTAAACAAAATCCTGCTTCTGGCGGAGCGAGCTGATGAGCGTTGTCTTTCCAGCTCCCGATGGAGCGGAGATGACGAAGAGGATGCCATTGCGGTGGATGGTGAGGTTATTCAATGTTGGCGAGTTGTTCCCGAATGCGATCGAGTTCCGATTTCGCCTCAATGACGAAGCGGGAGATGGTGGTGTGAGCAGACTTGGAGCCGAGGGTGTTGAACTCGCGGCCAAGCTCCTGGGTGATGAATTCCAAAGTGCGTCCGACGGGCCCCTCTGCGGCAAGCTTCTCACGGAATTGTGCGACATGGCTCGCCGCTCTCTCAAGCTCCTCGGTGATATCGCAACGCTCCGCAAAAATAGCGACCTCGGTGGCAAGGCGAGTGTCATTCATGGGGAGGCTCAGCCCGGCACGTTCGATGCGCTTGCCGAGGGCTTCGCGATAGGCAATCGTAACCTTACCTGCGAGGGGGGTTGTTTTTTTGAGGATGGAAGCGAGGCGATCAGCGCTTTTGGAAAGAACTTTCCGCAGAGCTTCACCTTCCCGCGCGCGCGTCGCAACAAGGCCGTTCAGCGCCTCATCCAGCGCCGCCATCACGACAGAATGCGCGCCGTCGCTTTCGGCATCGGCAGTCCTCACGACGCCAGGCGCAGCTATCACATCTGCCAGAGTGACGCCGCCCTCAAGACCGAGTTTTTTTTGCAAGCGCCGTGCTTGATTCACAAAATCCAATGCGCGCACCTCATCGAAAAAACTTTGTCCAGTGCCTCCAGCGTTGCTCAAGGAAAGATTCACCTGCACGCGGCCTCGCGCCACACGCTCAAGCACCCGCTCGCGAACAGCAGGCTCCAGCCGAGATGCGCTGCGATCGGCATGCAGAACAACCTCCGCCGTTTTTCGATTCACCGAGTGGCACTCCACCACGGCTGTCCAGACTTTCGTCTTCGACTCTCCGCGTCCATGCCCAGTCATGCTTGTCATGCCGCTTTTTATCCGCAGCCACGCGCCGCTGTCGAGGGCGCTCAACAGTGTCGGATTGATTTTTTTGGGGATCAGAGGATGGTGGGTCTTCTACTATGATTTTTGACGCACTCAAATTCCTCTTCATTTGCCTCGAAGTGCTCTTGATTTTCAATCTCCTGATCGTCGTCCACGAGCTGGGCCATTTTTTGGCGGCACGCTGGCGCGGGCTCGTCGTCGAGAAGTTCGCCATCTGGTTTGGGAAACCGATTTGGAGCAAAAAAATTGGCGGTGTTGAATACCGCCTCGGATCGATTCCGGCAGGTGGCTTTGTCGCCATCCCTCAACTCGCCCCGATGGAAGCCTTGGAAGGTGAATCTGAAAACGGCCGGGATAAATTGCCGCCGATAAAGCCGCTCGATAAAATAATTGTGGCGGCAGCCGGCCCGATCTTCAGCTTCGGACTGGCTTTTGCGATGGCTTGCATCGTGTGGGTGGTTGGAAAACCTCAAAGCGAATTCGACACCACCATCGTTGGCTATGTGAAGGAAGGTGGCCCCGCCGCTGTCGCAGGACTCCGTCCGGGTGATAAAATCATCGCGGTCGATGGCAAGCCGGTGAAGCACTTCTTGAGCGGCACGGATAGCGTGAAATGGCGCATCGTTCGCAGTGAAGGCGACACAATTCCTTTTACCGTTCTCCGCGAGGGACAGGAGATCACGGTGGATTCAAAATGGGTCAAACCGGAAACATCAAGCTGGCGCAGGCCGGCTCTGCGTGAGGTTCAAATCGGGCCGCGCATTATTCCCGGTGTGGGCTTCGTGGTAAAAGGCAGTCTGGCCGATACGGCGGGATTCCAAGACGGGGACCTTGTGACAGAAATCAACGGCGTCCCTGTTTTCAATCTCAGCGAGATGGGTCCAATCATTGACGCCAATCGCGGCAAAGATGTCGTCTTCGGCGTGGAGCGCAATGGAGAAGCATTTCCTTTGTCCCTGAAACTCCCGCCGGCGACACCTGATGCCCTGCCGGTGAACTTTGGCATCGAGTGGGGGCGGTCTGTTTTGGTTCACCCCTCTCCGCTCACTCAGGTGAAGGATGCCGCAACCAGCATCTTCCGCATGGTTGGTGCGCTGCTCTCGCCGGCATCGGATGTGAAAGCGGCTCATTTCAGCGGTCCCGTCGGAATCATGAGGCTTTATTACCAAATTTTCGAAGCCGAGAACGGTTGGCGGATTGCTTTAGCTTTTAGCGTTCTCATCAATGTGAATCTCGCGCTGATGAACTTGCTCCCATTTCCAGTTCTTGATGGCGGGCATATCACCTTGGCAATTATCGAGGCCATCCGCAGGAAGCCGATGAGCATCCGAGTCCTCGAGGTGGTCCAGACCGCATGTGCCCTCTTGCTTGTCGGATTCATGCTCTACCTCACGTTTTACGACGTTGGCGACATCGTGGCCGCAAAGGCACCTCTCACAGAGCAAACCAAATAAGGATGCCACAGCAGTTTCGAAGCTACTCCGCCCGCCGTCCAAGCCGAGAAGTCAAGACTGGCCGTACCACAATCGGGGGCGCTCATCCCGTTCGCATCCAGTCGATGCTCACCAGCGATACG
Organism: Spartobacteria bacterium; assembly: GCA_947499885.1. Lineage (GTDB taxonomy): Bacteria > Verrucomicrobiota > Verrucomicrobiia > Chthoniobacterales > Terrimicrobiaceae > UBA967. The sequence goes on along the minus strand of CANMQB010000044.1, from coordinate 1,953 downwards.
ATGGATACGGCTGCTTGCGTAAAGGAAACGCTCGGCCTGGTGAGAGCGGAGTGCGAGATCGTTCGCATCACAGCTCCGACGGTCAAGGATGCTCGAAATCTCGAGAACATCCGCGAAGCACTCCTAGCCGCAGGCTGCGATGTGCCGCTCGTAGCGGATATTCATTTCAAGCCGGAAGCTGCTTTGGAGGCCGCCAAGTGGGTGGACAAGGTCCGCATCAATCCCGGTAATTTTGCGGATTCGAAAAAATTCAACATCCGCGAATACACGGACTTGGAATACGCCTCCGAGATCTCGCGCATCCGTGAGCGCTTTGCGCCCTTGGTGGCACTCTGCAAGAAGCGTGGCATCTCGATGCGGATTGGAACGAATCACGGCAGTCTGAGCGACCGCATCATGAACCGGTTCGGCGACACGCCGCTGGGTATGGTGGAAAGTGCCTTGGAATTCGCCCGCCTCGCCCGCGAATTCGATTACCACGATTTTGTTTTCTCCATGAAAGCTTCGAATCCGAAAGTGATGATTCAGGCCTACCGTCTTCTGGTGTCCCGTCTTGATGAACTCGAGTGCACAGAGGGCGGGGGATGGACCTACCCGATCCATCTCGGCGTCACGGAGGCGGGGGATGGCGAGGATGGCCGCATCAAGAGCGCCATCGGCATAGGCAGTCTGCTCGCCGATGGCATCGGCGATACGATCCGCGTTTCTCTCACTGAGGATTCCGAACACGAAATTCCCGTAGCCCAGGCCTTGGCAAAGATTGCTGCTCATCGCAAGCCCGCCCCGGAACTTGAGGCTTGGCCCTTCGATCCTTTTTCCTACACCCGCCGCGCAAGCTCTGTTCTACAAGTCGGCGAGTATCTAGTCGGTGGCACGGAACTCGTGCGGGTCGCGGTGGTACAGGCCGCCTACGACAAGGTTGCCCACAAAATCGCGGGCCTCGGCGACTACAAACCCGAGTTGATCATCGAAAATTGCGGACTCGTTGAAGTCGATCCGCGCGATGCGGCCGCTGTCGCCCGCGTCAACGCATCCCCTGCGCCTCTTTTTGTGACGATCCCGGACTCGTGTGGGTTACCCGTTATCGGCGCTTACCGGCTCTTGGCCTCGCAGCTCGATGCCAGGCACCCGATCCTGTTGAAGGACACCTTTACACCCGCCGCCCCCACCGATTTCGTCCACAACCTCCTGAATGCCGCCACCAACATAGGCTCCCTGCTCTGCGACGGCATCGGCGATGCAGTGCTTGTGCAAGGCGAGGAGGCACCTGGCCAATCGCTCCGCATCGCCTACAACATCCTCCAAGCCGCAGGTGTCCGCATTTTCAAAACCGACTATGTCGCCTGCCCAAGCTGCGGCCGTACCCTGTTCAACCTCCAAGAAACCACCGCCCGCATCAAAGCCGCCACCAGCCACCTCAAAGGCGTGAAAATCGCCATCATGGGCTGCATCGTCAACGGTCCAGGCGAAATGGCAGATGCCGACTTCGGCTATGTCGGCGGCGCCCCCGGCAAAGTGAACCTCTATGTCGGCAAGACACCCGTAAAATTCAACATCCCCCAAGCCGAAGCCGTTGACCGCCTCGTGGACCTCATCCGCGAACACGGCCGCTGGGTCGAGCCGGCGACTGCGGTTTAATCGAGCAGAGAAAAGACACCGCATTTCGAGCGGCCAATGCGACCCCCGTTGCCTAAAAGTCCACGAACACGGAACATGTCCCAACGGGCTGGTGTCAATAAAACCTCCCGTCAACGCACAGCGTCGGTAGCTGGTTCATAAATAAAAATAGCGTTTTCTTTAATAGCAGATTTTCTTATTCAAGACTCATACCAATGTCACCTAGCAAGTAGACTTTTGGGTTTGGCGGTAGCGTTTACTTCAACCCGCATCCATTCGTGAATCAAAGTGGCCACCTTGGCTGGATCGCTCCATCGCCGCGCCACGGCGATGATG
>CANMQB010000043.1 GCA_947499885.1 Spartobacteria bacterium | reverse complement strand
TCCAAGAGAACACTAGAGGATACAGTTGATGCCTCTCACCGCGATCAAGTTCGTGACTGGGTAGGTTCTCAATTAGAGGTCCGACCCGGTGAAGTAAAAAAAGGACTTGAATGGAACGCCGATCCGGAGTATCCAAAACTTAACGTGTTAAACGGAATTGCATCAATGTTTGTCAAATCCGCTTTCACGGACGGAACCATATCCTGATTTGAATACAAAAAACCCGCTTCACATTTATCGCAAGACTGCTACGACCACTGCATCGCCTGGCGAATTGGTCTTGATGCTATTTGATGGAGCTCTGCGCTTCATGGCAGCTGCGGAGTTGGGTTTTGATGAAGAAAACTTTGCGCGCCAAAACGAGCAAGTTCATAATAATATTCAAAGGGCTCAAGCCATCATCACCGAATTGCAAGCCACGCTGAACATGGAAAAAGGGGGAGAATTTTCTGAAAATCTCTATCGCCTCTATGATTTCATGCAGGATCATCTCAACCAAGCGAACCGCGAGAAGAGCAAAGAAAAAATCAAGACCGTTGCTGCGTTCATGCAGGATATCCGAGACGCATGGGCTCAGATGCTACTGCAAAGCGCCGCAGACCAAGCCCCACTCGCTGGAAGCTCCGCTCTTGGCTTAGGTGCCAAATGCTGATCCGCAAATCGGAATTGGTTTTACCCTCCGCCCTGCCCCCTCGTTTCGAGCATTTGCTCTCGCTGTATGAAAAAAACCTCCTTTTGGAGGTTTTTTTTGTTGAGAGAAAAGACATTGAAAGTCTAGAAGAATTGTTGCCTGCCCAAGGCGACTTGATCACTGCTCTCACTGGTATTCTTGCAGAGCTTCGTCTTCCGCCTTTGGAGTCAGATCTCTTGCAAAAACGCTTGGAAGCCGCGGATGCACTTCGCGAAAAAAGCAAAATCTTATTAGATGAGGTCATGCAAGAGGTCAGCGCAGAATTGGAACAAATGAATGGTGCCCGGCAAAGGATCCGCCAAGTGCGCCAACTTTCAAAATCCATGTATCAAGAACCAAGCACTACGCCCCGCTTGCAGAACTGGGCCTAAGAGCGCAAAACTAAAGGCATGCGCAGAATGATCGTAGCACGTGCTTTTTTCACTTGGTGTCTGCATAAAAAATGCGGGGCTCCCCCAGATCGTATCCAATGGTTCCTGATCATCTTACTGTTTCTGAGTATGTTCTCACGATGATTTTTGTTAATTCCATCCAAAATCCGGCTCCCCTATGAATCATTCCAAGATACGGGTCGGGATTACGTTTGGCGATTTGGCAGGAATTGGTCCGGAAATCGTCCGCGCCTCCGTGGCGGCGATGCCACTTCCTCCCGACTGTGTCATTGAGCTCATTGGTTCTACTGAGGGGCATGTGGCCGGTAATCCAACGGACGACTCGGCCCGCGCGGCGCTCGAGGCGATGGAGTTGGCAGCAAGTCGTTTGCTGTCTGGCGAAATCCAGGCCGTGGTGACGGGCCCGGTCTGTAAGCACGCGTTGCATCGAATCGGCTTTGAATTTCCAGGCCAAACAGAGTTCTTTGCCGCACGTGCCGGTGTAGAAAATTTTGCGATGTGCCTGACAGGCGGGGCCCTCACCGTAGCTCTTGTGACGGCACACGTCCCACTCTCACGAGTCGCTTCGCTGCTGAGTACCGAGGAAATCGTGCGTGTCGGTCGCTTGCTGCGCGATTTTTTGATTCTCAAAGGAGTAAAAAATCCCCGCATCGCCGTAGCCGGCCTCAATCCTCATGCGGGTGAGCAGGGAGACATGGGACGGGAAGAAATCGAACTGATTGCGCCGGCAGTCGCCCAACTCGCGGCACTCGGGGATTTCGATGGCCCATTGCCTCCTGATACGGTGTTCCATCGCGCGGTTCAGGGCGATTTCGATGCGGTGCTCTGCATGTATCACGACCAAGGACTGATTCCTCTCAAGCTCCATGCTTTTCACGAAGGCGTGAACGTCACTCTCGGGCTGCCTTTCATCCGAACCAGCCCGGATCATGGAACGGCTTTTCACATTGCAGGACGTGGGATCGCTCGCTCAGAGAGCATGCAACATGCCATCCGCCTAGCCATCGAGCTAGTGAGGGCTCGAGGCCACTAAGCCAAATGTCGAACAAGCCGCTGGATTTCGTTGGGAAAATCCTCACGGTCTTCGACGACGGCGCGATCAATAAAGAGGATGCCCCGCGTGTGATCCAATTCGTGTTGAATGGCTCGAGCGAGCAGACCATCGGCTTCAAATTCCAGCATGGATCCATCAATAGTGAGGGATTTCACTCGAACGGAAAGTTGACGGCAAACATTCGCCGAGAGCTCAGGAAAACTCAGGCAACCTTCGCTCTCGGTGTGGACTCTTCCAAACACTTCTACCTCGGCGTTGAGTAAAACCAGAGGCATCAGAGATTCAAAATCTACCGGCTTACCTGCGACTCGCATGGCACTGGGACGCTTTTTAAGCTGTGGCACGTCGAGCACAAAAATCTGGAGGGGCATGCCTATCTGTTGAGCAGCGAGTCCCAAGCCATCGGCATTTCGCATGGTTTCAATCATGTCAATCGCAAGTTGGCGGAGGGAGTCGTCGATGTGGTTGATTCGAGCTCCAGGCGTACGGAGCGCGGGGTGGTCAAATGTGGTGATATCGAGGATCATTGGGAAGATTCAGGCTGGGTGAATGCTGGCACGTCTTGTAAGCCGGCGGCTTTGAGAGAATCGAGGATTTTTACCACGACTCCAAAAGGAGCCTCGCGATCCGCCTGCATGGCGATTCCCCGGCTGGGTTGAGACTCACGGAGTTTTTTCAATGAGGAGGTCAGGCTCTCAAGCGTCACGGGTTTTTCATCAAGAGTGATTTCCTTTTCCGATTTCACTCGGAGGATGGCCGGCTCCTTCTGGGCAGCAGCTGTGGCCTCTGCGGATTTCGAATCCGGAAGGTTGATTTGGAGTTGCGGTTCGGGCTTGCGAAAAGTGGCCGTGACAATGAAAAAAATGAGCAAGATCGCTAAGATATCGATGAGCGAGACGATGTTGATTAATGGAGTCCGGCGCTTGCGGGTATAAAATTGCATTTTGCGTCAGTACTAGGAATGCGGCTGGTAAAGCTTGGCAAGCAAGCTCGCTGCAACAGATTCCATTTCAACCGCGAGGAGTTCGATCCGACGCTGGAAGTAGCTGTGCGCGATCACGCTTGGCACGGCCACGCCCAAGCCAGCCATGGTGGTACTGAGCGCTTCAGAAATGCCACGCGCGACCAGTACAGGATCGCCATTGCCCCCCAGCGTTGCAAAAACGCCGATGAGCCCCGACAGAGTTCCAAGTAGTCCGAGAAGAGGTCCCGTGCCAGTTGCAATTTCAAGAATGACGAGGCCTTTTTCCATGCGGACAAGCTCGTGCCGGGCACAGGTCTGCACTGCTTCAAGATTCTCGGACTTGGACCAACTCAAGTGGGAGATGAGCGTGGAAAGAATGAGCGAGAGGGACGAGGGATGTTCTAGCATTTCTTCTTGGAGGGCTGACAAAGTGTGCCCGGGACGCAAGGCATCCACGGCAGCCACAATCTGCTTGGGAATGATGACTCCTACGCGCAGACGCCAGGCGCGGAGCAGAATCGCGGTAAGCGTGGAAATCGAGAGAAGTACCAACAGCGCCATGAAGGGGCCGCCATTTCTAAAAAAATCAATAATCGCCGAAAGAGTCGTAGGAGATGTCATCAGTGGCCCATGATTGTAAACGAGAAATCGATTTCGAGGCGACCGTTTTCGACCAATTTGGCGACTTCTGGTGGCATCGGCTCGATCTTGGCATTAACGACAGAGGAAAGGCTCACCGAAGCGAAGCTTTCGTTCGACGTGTTTGAGAGCACCTGGGGCGATTTAATTTTCCCCTCCTGCGTGACCGTAAATCGGATTTCTACCGTCCCGATATTCAGAAGGCCCATCTGCGATTTCACATAATAATACCACCTCGAGCCGATGGCATCGGAGACTTGCTTTTTGTAGCGCCCAAGCGGCGTAGCATTGGCTTCCAAAGCCGCTTTGCCACCATATGAGACATTGCCACGCAAGCGTGTCACACGGGCCTCGGGTTGGAATCCCGCTTTCGAATCGGGAGCAGGATGGTCGCTCTTCTTTGTTTTTTGGACAGGTGAGGCTGTGGGCTTCGGCGCTTCGAGGAGAGCCAGGTCGGAATCAAGACGAATGGCCGGGGTTGGCTCCGGGGTCGCTGCTGGCTTTTCATCCGCTTTGGGTGAGGACGGAGATTGGGGCTCGGCCTTACCTGCCGTGTAGCGGGTATCTCGGAGGTCCAGCCCCTCGTCCTCACGGCCTTCGAGCGATGGCAGGGCTTCTTGCCCAGAGGGGGCGCTTGTGCTGGCTGCGATCGAATCATTATCCGACTCAAAGGCGGTATCCTTGTTCGGTTTTCGCTCCAGTTTTTCTCGGGCTGGAGTGCTGACAAATCGAGTTGCCGGTTTGGCTTGGGGAGGCATTTCCAAGATGGTGAGCTGAGGGGGAGCATCATTCGCGATCGGCTTTTCCTTCGGGATGGACGCGCTTTTCAAAATGACAAAAGCCACTGTAATCAGAAAAAAAACATGGATCAAAAGGGAGGCAAAAAACGCCGCCGCATTCTCCCAGCGCGCCGAATTTTTTCTTAATCCCAAAGAATTCATCCCTGCAGGATAATGCTGGCTAGGTGTTCAGGCAATTCCATGTCTTGACCCTTCAAGAAGGGGCGTGACATCATAGCAGATCAGATAAAAAATACTTCTACCGTGGACATCAAAGAAATTCGCACACTCATCGACCTCATGAAAAAAAACGGCGTTGCCGTTTTTAAAATGGAGCGGGAAGGATTCAAAATCACGCTCAAGACCGCCGGAGCCGTTGGCCCCGCTCAATACGTGACAAGCCAGCCGGTTTTTTCGGTCAGCGAGCCATCGCCCGCACCGTCCCACACCGTTGAGACTCCCTTGACCGCGCCTGCTGCCCCAGCAGGTGTTGAAATCAAATCCCCGATGGTCGGGACATTTTACTCGTCCCCATCGCCCGAAGCTCCCGCATTCCTCACGGTCGGGCAGGAGGTAACTCCCGATACCGTGATTTGCATCATCGAAGCGATGAAGGTCATGAATGAGGTCAAAGCTGAAGTGTCCGGCATCGTTACGGAAATCTGCGCCGAAAATGGCAAACCCGTTCAATTCGGTCAGACGCTCTTCCGCCTCAAGTAATCCAGACGGCCACTCCGCCATGTTCAAGAAAATCCTGATCGCCAACCGTGGCGAAATCGCCCTTCGTATTATTCGCGCCTGTAAGGAGCTCGGCATCCAATCGGTTGCCATTTACTCCGAGCCCGATATCGACAGCCTGCACGTGCAACTCGCCGATGAGGCCATTTGCATCGGGCCAGCCACCAGCTCAGGAAGTTATCTCAAAATCGATCGCATCATCAGCGCTGCCGAGATTTCTGATGCAGACGCGATTCACCCTGGCTACGGATTCCTTGCAGAAAACGCGCACTTCGCAGAAGTCTGCACCAGCTGCAATATCAAGTTCATCGGGCCCACACCGCAGGCAATCCGCCTCATGGGCGATAAAAATTCAGCCCGCGATTGCGCTCGTAAAGCCGGGGTACCCATTTCGCCCGGCAGTGATGGGACCATTGATACCGAAACCGAGGCCCTCCGTATCGCTCGCAAAATCGGGTTTCCCGTAATGATCAAAGCCGTTGCCGGTGGCGGTGGACGCGGCATGCGCATCGCCAGCAATGAAGGCAGCCTGGTCCAAGGCTACCATGCCGCCCGTATGGAGGCTGAGAAGGCATTTGGAAATGGGGCGGTTTACATCGAGAAATTTATTGTCAATCCGCACCACATCGAGTTTCAGGTCTTCGGTGACGAGCATGGACGCGTCGTGCATCTCGGTGAGCGAGACTGCTCGCTTCAGCGTCGCAACCAAAAAATCGTGGAAGAATGCCCCTCGCCACTCATGTCGCCCGAGCTTCGCAAAAAAATGGGCGAGGCATCAATCGGCCTGTGTGAGAGCGTCGGCTACACAAATGCCGGCACCATCGAATATCTCGTGGACGATGCAGGAAATTTCTATTTCATGGAAATGAACACTCGCATCCAGGTCGAGCACCCGATCACCGAGGAGGTTTATGGATGCGATCTCGTGAAGCAGCAAATTCAAGTCGCCGCCGGCGAACACCTCAGCAGCTACGTCATTGAAGCCAGCCCACGCGGTCACGCCATCGAATGCCGGATCAATGCAGAGGATCCAGAAAAAAATTTCCAACCCTGCCCGGGCAATATTGGGCTCTACTACGCCCCCGGTGGACGCGGCATCCGCATCGATTCCCACGCCTACGCAGGGTATCCGATCCCCTCGCACTACGACTCGATGATCGCGAAGGTCATCGCCACAGCCTCCAGCCGGAACGCTTGCATTAAGCGCATGTCAAGGGCCCTCAACGAATACATGATCACGGGAATCAAGACCACGATTCCTTTCCAACAGGCAATCATGCACAATGAGGCCTTCCGCCAAGGCAAATACCACACCGGTTTCGTCGAGCAACTTCTGCGCGATGGCGTCCCTGTGATGCGCTGAGGTTTCTTGGTCAATCAGCCCTGAATGGCCTGAGTCTCATTCAGGGCCTTTGTGCCAGAGGCACCCTATCTACACCCTCCAGCAGAAGATCAGCCTTTTTGATAGACCTTACCGTCATCAAACATTTTTTCCTCGCGCACAGGGAGCTGCTGAGCACTGCGATCCATCTCTTGGAAGAAGCAGCTTTCATAACCCGTGTGGCAGGCGCCTGTCTCCTGCTCAACTTCGAAAAGCAACACGTCCTTATCGCAATCCACAAACCACCGCACCACGCGCTGGGTGTGGCCGCTTGACTCGCCTTTTAGCCAGAGTTTGCTACGCGAGCGGCTCCAATAGGTCATGAGACCTTTATCGAGAGTCATCGCGAGAGATTCTCGGTTCATCCAGGCAAACATGAGCACGCGACCTGCCGGACGCTCTGTTCCTGAAGCTTCTTGAACGATCACGGGAATCAACCCGTCGGCGGTAAATTTAAAATCGAATTCCACAGAGTTGCTAAATGAGCCCTGTTGGATAGCCTTTGCCGTCACGTTCGACAAACACAAAGATATGTCAGCAGCCCCGCCATCCGCAGCAACCGAGCCGCCCGCTTATCGAAGTCAGGCACCACAAACACTCCGACTGCGGATCTCTGATATTGCGGATTGCCTTCCCGCGGACCTGCTCCTTCGTCCGATCGAGGAAAATGAAACCATCGACCTTCCCGCATCGCACATTTTTGCACACATCGTCCCCACACTTTCACTCAATGAACTGGCCGAGCTCCGACCGGATTTGATTGCCCCTTTCAACAAGGTGGTTCGCCTGCCTGCCCATCGAATCGCAAAAGCCTACAGACTCGTGGAAACGATGAATGAGGCCCCCGAGGAACCCGATGATTCCTTGTTGCGGGAAGATATCCCCTCCCCGATTTCGCACTTAGAAAAAATCCTCACACCGCCCGAGTGCCTACCACCAGACCACGAAGAATGCCCCTCCCCCATTGAGACGCATGCTGAGGTGGAATGCGACCCACCACCACGCAGACTCACCGAAATCATCAGCAATCTTCCGACATTCCAACGCGTCACAGAAACGACGTTTCTCACACTCACACCTCTCAGCCCCGAGCCGCCATCACCGACCAACTCGGATTCTAACCCCGGAATTCCTGAGCAACACGCGCTCCAGGCTCTTTTCATGACGGATGAGATACTCAGCACCGGTCGAATTGTTGAACTCTGCGGCGGACTACCCGGTATCCAATCCTGTATCCTGACATCCGACACCCAAGTCGTTGCCTCCCACAATATCCCCGAGGGTCTCGATCTTGTGTCGCTGAGTTCGAATGCCGCCGCGATGCTCCGAGCAATGCAGGGCGCCTCCGCAGGCATGGGCATTGGAGAGATTCCCGCAATGACCCTCCACACAGCAAAAGGCCCGCTGAGTATTTTCCAGAGGGACCACCTTGCCCTGCTCGTCTTTCATGGCGACCGGGGATTCGTTCCTGGCGTGCGAGAGAAAATGACAGCCACACTTACCGAACTCGCTCGCGCTCCGCTGGCACTTCCCCCAAAAACCACCAGTTTGTAACCAGCCACATGGCTAAATGCCATTGCCGCCGGGCGGGTCATCATTTAAACCATCTGGCTTATGATGGAACTTGTGCAAAAGGGCGGCCCGCTCATGTGGCTTATCCTCGCCTGCAGTATCACCGCCTTGGGCGTCTTCCTGGAGCGCGTCATTTATTTCCACCGCGCCTCGATGCAAACCGGAGATTTCCTGCGAGGCCTTGCAAATTTGATCAAAAACAAAAACTTTGCCGAGGCGATTCAAGAATGCGCTGCATCCCCCGGGCCAGTACCCCGGGTGCTGCACTCCATGCTTCTCCGCCACGATGCCCCTCGTACCGAACTACGCGATATCGCCCAAGAGGCTGGTCAACTTGAAGTTCCCCGCTTGGAGCGCAACTTGGCCCTGCTGGGAACCATTGCCTATGCCACGCCACTCATCGGCCTGCTTGGAACAATTCTCGGCCTACTCACAGCGTTTCAACAAATCACCACACACGGCGGCTACGCAACGGCGGCTGAAATCGCAGGCGGCGTCTACGAGAGCCTGCTCACCTCCGCAGCAGCCCTCACCGTTGCACTGCCCGCCTTTGTTGCCCATAGCTACCTCTCGGCTCGAGTCAACGACGCACTTCACGACATTGAACGCGCTGGCATTGAAATGCTCGAAATCCTCCGCTCCACTTCGAAATCCGAAGATTCCGTGTGAAACTCCAACGCTCACCAGCCCTCCATCCCGCTCTCATTTTCATCGCGCCCTCGTTGGACGTCGTCTTGCTGCTGGTTTTTTACATCGTACTCAGCACCTCCTTTCTCCTGCAGCCAGGAGTAAGTGTCGCTGTGCCAGACTCCCCATTTCTGCTCGCCCCGCAGCGCGACCCTCTTGTCATTAGCATCGTCGCAGCCCCACTCTCTGCCGTGTATTTTGAGAACGAGGAAACAACGCTGGAAGAGCTTGCCGAAAAGCTTCGCGCACGGACGTATCGCCAGCACACCCTCATCATCAAAACCGATCGCCACGCCCCGTTTGAAAAACTTGCCGCTGTCATGAATATCTCTCTGGGACTCGGCTACCCCACCGTCATCGCTACTTCGGAGGAAAAGTGAAATCCGCCGCCCTGCTTTTTCAGTGGCCACACCGCCATCGCATCCATCTTGTCCTTCCAGCCATGCTCGTTCTGGCAGCACTCGCTCACAGTGGGATTTTTTTTCTCTTCTCGGTAGCCAACGCCCCGGTCAAAGCCGATGGGCTCCACCCCGCACGCGTTTACTTCTTGGGTCAAGGCAGCCCCGAACTCGCCCAACTTGAGACCACGCTGGCCTCGAACGATCCCTCCCTTTTTGCTCCGCTACGTAGAACTCCGGACTTTAGCGGATCCAGCGCCGCCTATGTTCCCCAATACGCCTCGAGTAAAACGGCGCTTCTGAATATGCCTCCACGTGCCAGAACCTCAGAAGCAAAGGCAACCCTCTCCGGCCCCGTCACCATCACGATTCCAAAAAGAACGTCCCCTCCAAGCTCAGGCCAGCTGGATTCCAACCGCCTCACCTCCACGTCCGAACTTGCCGACCGCCTTCCTCTCCCTCCAGACGACATACTCGTCCCAAAAGATTCGCACGATTCCTTGGATGCCCCCACTTTTTTTGTAGGCCTCCGAGGTGACGGTTCCGTTGCCCACATCGTCACCGAACGGTCTTCGGGAAATGCCGACATTGATTTGCGAGCGATGCAAATCCTCAAATCCCTCCGATTTTTACCCGCTGAAAACCTCCCTCTCGCCTGGGGGTTTGTGGATTTTCACTTAGGAACCCGCTCCGTCCCAGATCAGCCATGATCCGAATGCCATTGCCTTGGCTTGTTTTTACGGCCCTCTTCATTTTCCTCGCAGGAATCCTCTTCACCTGGCTCTGCTACGAAACCATCCGACGCCGGCGCGAATCTTACAAACTCCACGCTTGGACGCAATGCCCGCTCTGCGCATTTCAATACAAGGGGACCAAATCCAAAGATCTCCAGACCTGCCCGCAGTGCGGCTCAAAGAACGAATCTCGTCCGATCCGTCCGATCTGATACCTCAAAAAAATTGCCCTCCTCGTGCCGTTCCGGAGCAGTTCCCGTTCCCTAAGATTAGGGTGGATGACCGCATTCCCAGCAATCAGACGTCCAATGAAGGCCTGTCATCTCGCCGGGCGCCAAGCCTCCGGGATTTTATTCAACATAGGTCCGGGACTTCGCTCCGTTTAATCGCGAACACAGAAGGGCAAATTCGTTGCAGCCGAAGCCGCGAAAATTTTTCCTGTTTAGTGGAAAGAACTATTCTCGAAAATCAACACCCACCCTGTCTTTCAATGCCGCTTTGACGCGGTCGGTGGCACCTTGGATTTCGTCTGAAGTTAGGGTTCTCTCGGGGCTGCGAAAAGTCAAGGAAATGGCCATCGATTTTTTGTCAGACGGGATCTTTTCCCCTTTGACATCTATGAAGAGATCAAACAAGCGCACCGATTCCAAGAGGGGTTCGCGGAGATCTGTGATCAGAGACCTCACCTCGCCGTAGGGCAACGCCAGCGGGGCCAAAAATGCAATGTCACGTGCAGAGCCGGGGAACTTCGCGAGAGCGGCAACTTGGGTCTTCGTAGAGGCCTCCGCACGCCAGAGGTCGAGGTCAAACTCGGCACAGAGGAGCGGAGTGGAGGCTCCGATTTCACGCCCCACGGCAGGGGTCAATTGACCAACGACGCCGATTTTTTTGCCATAAAGAAAAATATCCGCGCACGCACCAAACGGGGCCGCAGGGGCAGGCGCCGACACGATATCGTGTTCATGGAGGCCTGCAAGTTGGAGCACTGCGCCGGTGAGGTCAAAGACATCCCACGAGCGTTCTATCCCTCCCCGCCAGCTTGGTTCATGGCGTTCGCCAGTGAGCACGATAGCGAGGCGTTGTCCCTCACCACGCGGGTGGAAAACACGACCGCACTCGAAGAGGGCGATGGATTTCGCACCTTGATCAAGATTGCGGCGTAGCGCGGTGAGGAGTCCGGGAACGAGGCTATTGCGGAGCTGGGACTGATCTTCGCCAAAGGGGTTTTTCAAGGCCACGGCCTCGCCAAAATGTGACACCTCGGCAGCGGATACGAGTGTGCTGGTGCGGGCCTCGTGGAAGCCCATTCCGGCGAGACGGCTCCGGAGATTCATTGCAAAATCGTAGGCGGCATCGGCATCCGAACTGGCGGCGAAGGGGCCTTGCGCAAGAGATGGGATTTTTTCGATTCCCACGACACGGGCGATTTCCTCGATGAGGTCGGCCTCGCGGCGGAGTTCCCTACGGTAACCAGGAATGCTCCAGCGAGTTTCTTCACCTGCAGCGAGTTTTTCCAAACCGACACGTGCGAGAGCAGATTCGATTTCAGCATTAGTGTGAGACATGCCGAGCAGGTCGCGCACGCGCGAATGGCGCAGGGAAACCTTGCTGCGTTCTGGACATTTACCGGAAACAAGAAGGGCGGAGCCGGCCGAGCCGCCTGCAACCTGCAAGATCAACTCCACCGCGCGGGCGGATGCGATAGCGACACCCTCGGGGTCAACACCTCGCTCGAAGCGATAGCTGGAATCGCTGAAAAGACCCAGCACCCGCGAGGCGCGGCGCACACGGGAGGGATCGAAAACAGCGCTCTCTAAAAGAATATCGGTGGTGGACTCAGTGACACCACTCCCCTCGCCGCCCATGACACCGGCCAAGGCAGCGGGGCCATTGTCATCCGCGATAACCAGTGAACCCGCTGGCAGTTTGTAGTCGCGACCATCGAGCGCGCGGAAGGCCTCGCTCTCAGATGCAGCGCGCACCTGCAGGGGGCCGGAAATTTTCGCTGCGTCGAAGGCATGCAGCGGTTGGCCAAGCTCGAAGAGAACAAAATTTGTGACATCGACCACATTGTTCACAGAGCGAAGTCCCACAGCCGCCAAGCGATCGCGGAGCCACTGCGGGCTGGGGCCTACCTTCACGCCGGAGATGCGGCGCAGCGTGTAGAGTTCGCATCCATCGCCTTCGATGCGCACCTGTCCCTCGGCGCTGGCTATGGACGGCTGCGCTGGCTCAGGCGCCTTGACCGGCAAATCGGTGAAAACTCCGATCTCTCGGGCGACACCAAGGTGGCTGAGCCAATCGGAGCGGTTTGGAGTGATCTCGAGTTCCAGAATGGTCTCGGCAGGAAAGAGGTCTTTGATGGCTGTGCCCGGAGCGGTCTCCTGCGGCAGGATGAGAAGACCATCGGAGTCCTCAGCAAGGCGGAGTTCCTTCGCGCTGCACATCATGCCCTCGCTCTCGACTCCCCGCAGCTTGCCGGTCTTGATTTTGAAATCCCCCGGCAGCACGGCACCCGGAAGCGCCAGTGGAACCTTGTCGCCGACTTTGTAATTTTTGGCACCGCAAACGATCTGGCGCGGTTCGGGCGAGCCGTCGTTGACCTTACAAACGCTGAGACGGTCGGCATTCGGGTGTTGGATTGACTCAAGAATCTCGGCGGCGACGACATGATCGATCGCAGCACCGCGCTGGTCGATGCCCGCCACTTCAAGCCCTGCACGGCGCAGGAGGGTTTCCAATTCGGACGCCGGCAGTTGGCAGTCCACAAAGTCACGAAGCCAGTTGATGGAGATTTTCACGGCAGGATTAAAATTGTTTCAGAAAGCGCAAATCGTTTTCCACAAGCATCCGGATGTCGGGAATGCGAGAGAGATTCATGGCAAGCCGCTCCAAGCCGAAACCAAACGCGAAGCCGCTGACTTTTTCGGGATCATAAACCCGGTCGCCACGGCGCTCGCAGATGGCCTCGAAGACAGCGGGATCGACCATGCCGCAGCCAGCGAGTTCCATCCATTCACCTCCAAGAGCCTCTGTGCGGATGTCGATTTCGTAGCTGGGCTCGGTGAATGGAAAGAAGTGGGGACGGAATTGAATGTCCGTGCCAGCCCCGAAAAGCTCGCGGAAGAAAAACTCCAGCGTCCCCTTGAGATCGGCGAGACTGACTTTTTCAGCCACATAGAGTCCCTCCATCTGGGTAAACTGCGCAAGGTGTGTGGCATCCACTTCATCGCGGCGGTAGGCAGAGCCAGGAGCGATGATGCGCACCGGCGGCGGCGTTGTTTCCATGACGCGGATCTGCACGCTAGATGTGTGCGAGCGGAGGAGGCGGCCATCGGGGAGGTAAAAAGTATCCTGTTCGTTGCGGGCCGGATGGTCAGGCGGCGTGTTCAGCGCATCGAAACAATGCCACTCGGTCTCGATGTCGGGTCCATCGGCAATCGCAAATCCCATGCGGCGGAAGCACCGCACGGCACGGTCCATAAGCTGCGTGAGCGGATGCAAAGTCCCT
>CANMQB010000042.1 GCA_947499885.1 Spartobacteria bacterium | reverse complement strand
CGGAGAATCGTACATGAAGAGCTGGTGGGACTGCGACGACATCGAGGAAATGTGCGCACGGGCAATCCATGGCCGGATTGAAACCTCGATCCGCCCGAGCTTGGGAGCGCTTGTGGAAGTCGCGTTCTCACTTTTATTGAACCTCCAAAGCAAGTCGCGCTCGCGCGTGGTGGCCCAACAACACTACGACCTCGGAAATGATTTTTTTGGAGCGATGCTGGATCCCTCGATGCAGTACTCGTGCGCTTATTTCCATGGCACGACCGATCTGGCAGCCGCACAGGAACTGAAGATGGAGCTGATCTGCAAAAAACTCGCCCTCCAACCTGGCATGCGCCTCTTGGATATCGGGTGCGGCTGGGGAGGACTTGCAAAATTTGCCGCCGAGAACCATGGCTGCGAAGTGGTCGGAATCACGATCTCCGAGGAGCAAAAACAATACGCCGAGGCGCACTGCAGCGGCCTACCTGTGGAAATCCGCCTCCAAGACTACCGTGATATCGAAGGCCAATTCGACGCCATCGCGAGCGTCGGAATGCTGGAGCACGTGGGACCCAAAAACTACAGACGATACATGGATATTTCGAGCCGTTGCCTAAAACCGGGCGGGCTTTTTCTCTGCCACACCATCACAGCCAACGAGCCCGGCATAGCGTGCGACCGATTCATATCCCGCTACATCTTTGCAAACTCGGCGATCCCGACCGCCGCTCAGGTCCTGCAGGCCGCAGAGCCGTTTTTTGTGAATGAAGATATGCACAACCTCGGTCCTTACTACGTGCCAACCCTGAGGGCGTGGGAGGCGGGATTCATGCGTTCGCGTGCCGAATTTCGCCAACGCTACGGCGAGGAGTTTGTGAGAATGTGGAGACTCTACCTGTTGAGCAGCTCGGGAGCATTCCGCGCAAGAAGCCTGCAGGTTTTTCAATTCCTCTTCTCAGCCGGCGGCATCGAGACAGCTCGCCCACTCAGAATGACATAAACGTTTTCCTTGCACCTAAGAATACAAATACTTATATTAGAGAATATTATGAATTTCAACTCGCTGCAGATCAACGGACTTTCAACAGATTCGCCGGCGGCCCGCTGGGTGGAGCAA
Source organism: Spartobacteria bacterium (assembly GCA_947499885.1). Classification (GTDB taxonomy): domain Bacteria; phylum Verrucomicrobiota; class Verrucomicrobiia; order Chthoniobacterales; family Terrimicrobiaceae; genus UBA967. The sequence continues at coordinate 12,443 of CANMQB010000042.1, read as the reverse complement.
ATCTCCGACCTCACCCAGCCCGATGCGATCCACTGGTGCGATGGCTCGGAATCCGAAGACCTCGCCATGCGCCAAGCGATCGTGGCATCGGGCGCCGGCGTGTGGCTCAACACCGAAAAGCGACCAAATTCCCTCCTCGTCCGCAGTGACCCTCGCGACGTGGCCCGAGTCGAGGAGCGCACATTCATCTGCTCGCAATCCAAGAAAGACGCTGGCCCAACAAACAATTGGGAGCATCCGGAGCAGATGAAAGCTCGCCTGAACGGCCTTTTCGCAGGCTGTATGCGAGGGCGCACCCTCTACGTCATCCCCTTTAGCATGGGTCCCGTTGGCTCTCCCATCGCTCAATACGGCATTGAAATTTCCGACAGCCCCTACGTCGTGGCGAACATGCGCATCATGACCCGTCTGAGCACGGCGGTATACGGAGAAATCGAAAAATCTGGCGTATTCGTAAAATGCCTGCACTCGGTCGGCCGCCCACTCGCCCCCAGCGAGCAAGATGTGAAATGGCCCTGCAACCCGGAGAATACCTACATCACCCACTTCCCCGAAGAGCGCCTCATCATGAGCTTCGGCTCTGGCTATGGCGGCAATGCGCTGCTCGGAAAAAAATGCTTCGCCCTCCGCATCGCATCCGCCATGGCCCGCGATGAAGGCTGGATGGCCGAACACATGCTCGTCCTGGGCGTGAAATCCCCCGACGGCCAGAAAACCTATGTCACAGCCGCTTTCCCCAGCGCCTGCGGGAAGACAAATTTCGCCATGATGGTCCCCCCCCCGGATATGCAGAAAGAAGGCTGGGAAATCAGCTGCGTAGGCGACGATATCGCCTGGATCAAACCCGGACCAGATGGATACCTGAGGGCCATCAACCCAGAAGCCGGATTTTTTGGCGTTGCCCCGGGAACCTCCACCGCAAGCAACCCCGTGGCGATGGACTCCATAAAACAAGACACGATTTTCACCAACGTCGCCCTCACCGACGATGGAGATGTCTGGTGGGAGGGCATGACAAAAGAAGCCCCCAGCCACCTTGTTGATTGGCTCGGCAGGGATTGGGCGCCGGGACAAACCGACAGCAATGGCAAGCCCATCCTGAGTAGCCACCCAAACAGCCGCTTCACCGCTCCGGCAAGGAACTGCCCGCTCATCGACAGCGATTGGGAAAACCCCGCCGGCGTGCCGGTGAGTGCCATGATTTTTGGGGGTCGCCGCTCCTCCACGATGCCGCTCATTTTTCAAGCGTTCAACTGGGTCCACGGCGTGTATCTGGGAGCCACGATGGGCTCGGAGACCACAGCCGCAGCGGCTGGTGCCGTTGGCCAAGTGCGACGCGACCCGATGGCTATGCTGCCCTTCTGCGGCTACAACATGGGCGACTACTTCGCCCACTGGCTCGAAATGCGCAAACAAATCAAATACGTGCCGCGCATTTTCCACGTGAACTGGTTCCGCAAGGACTCCGCCGGAAAATTCCTCTGGCCGGGCTTTGGCGAAAACACGCGCATCCTCCGCTGGATGGTCGAACGCTGCCGCGGCGGAGCCCACGCGCTCGAAACCGCCATCGGCTGGTTGCCGGATTACTCGGACATCCACATGAACGGCCTTGAAAACACCGTGACTCCTGAAATCTTCGCCGAAACACAAAAAATCGACACCGCCGAGTGGCATCGCGAACTCCTGCTCCAAGACGAACTCTTCATCAAACTCTATAGCCAACTCCCGAAGGAGATCATCTTCCAACGAGAGCTGCTCATAGCACGCCTCTGAGACCGAGTCTTTGCAATAGCTGGTCTAGGGCTGGGAACGAAGGCGTTCCGCTTCGCCGATCAATCCAACCGTCGCGTCGTAATCCCGGCACACCATTTGCCCCGCTTGAGGATACGCGGCGGCAGGAGCCCGCATTTTTCCAGCGCAGCAGCGACTTCAGCCGCTTGATGCAAAAGCACACCGGAAAAAATAAAACGTCCGCCGGGCCGGAGTTTTTTTACCAAGTCGGCGGCCGAGGCAATGAGAAGCTCGCTGTAGAGATTCGCCAAAACGACATCCGCTTTTGCAAACGACCCGACACGCCGCGAATCCGCCACGGAAAAGCGAACGATGTGGCACTCGTTGGCCGTGGCATTTTCCTGGGAGACTCGAATACATACGGGATCAAAATCGAAAGCTTCCACGGCAGAGGCTCCAAGTTTTTCTGCCGCGATGGCCAGGATCCCTGTCCCCGTGCCAACATCGAGCGCCTTCCAACCAATAGGAAGCTCGGGAACTAGATCGCAGAGCAATCGCAAACAGGTCGCCGTGGTCGCATGATCGCCTGTGCCGAATGCCATGCCAGCAGGAATGAAAAGATCGCGCCCGTTATTTGCCGCCTCGCGGAAGGTGTCCTCATGCGAGTGAATCCGCAAACGCCCCCGAATCGAGAGCGGCGCACGGGCCTTCCCTCCAGTCCAGACCTCCTTCTCGAGCTTTGTCGTTTTTCCTCCAAAATCCCTCGCAAGCGTCTCGACAGTCTTCTTGTCGCCGAAAACCTGGATTTTTAACGCGCTAGATCCAGGCTGCGTGAGCATGACCAAATGCTCGGGATCGATATGAGAAAGCCTCGCATACCAATCCTCCTCCATCCGTTGCGTGCTCAAGCGGGTCCAACGATACATTGCCATGGGGGTATTAAAGCCTTTCGAAATGTCGGATGTCATCTCCCTTCTTTTGCTTGCCTCCAAGGGGGCATCGTCCGATAAGTTATCGCTTTGTAAACGCCCCTAACCGGGGATTTTTCGAGAGGACTTTTAAACATGAGCGAAACGGCAACACCAGTGGCTATGGTCAACGTGCAGATTGACGGGGAATGGAAGCAATTCCCGAAAGGAACGCGCGTGATCGAGGCCTGCATGCAGAGCGGCAAATTCATTCCGCACTACTGCTACCACCCCAAACTCAGCTCGCCAGGCAACTGCCGCATGTGTCTCGTGGAGACAGGCCGTCCGAAGATGACCCCCGATCGCCAACCCGTGCTGGATGCCAATGGCAAGCCGGAGATCGGCTGGGGACCAAAGCCTGAGATTTGCTGCGCGATGGAAGTCGCCGAGGGCATGGGTGTTCGCACCTCCTCGCCGCTTGTTGAAGAATGCCGCAAGGGCGTGATGGAATTTTTGCTCATCAACCACCCGCTCGATTGCCCGATCTGCGATCAGGCGGGCGAGTGCCGATTGCAGGAATTTTCCGTGGAGTTCGGCAAAGGCGAATCCCGTTTTATCGAAGAGAAGGTGAAAAAGCCGAAGCGCGTGGACCTCGGCGAGCGCATCGTGCTCGACGACGAGCGCTGCATCATGTGCTCACGCTGCATCCGCTTCATGAAGGAAATCGCCCACGATGACGTGCTGGGCTTCCTGAACCGAGGCAGCTACACCACCCTGTCGGTGTATCCGGGCAAAAAACTCGACAACAACTACTCGCTGAACACGGTGGATATCTGCCCCGTGGGTGCTCTCACCAGCAAAGACTTCCGCTTCAAAATGCGCGTCTGGTTTTTGAAGGAAACCAAGAGCATCGATGTGAATTGCGGCATGGGTACGAATATCCTGATCTCAAGCCGCGAAAACACCGTTCACCGCATCACTCCCCGCGAAAACGATTTCGTAAACTCCTGCTGGATGCCCGACAGCCATCGCTTGAATTTCCATTATCTCCAGAGCGACTCCCGCCTCACTGCTCCGATTGTGAAAGGCGAAGAAGCCCCAGCCCATTGGACACGCGCCATCGCCGCGGCAGCAGAGCAACTCAAAGGCCGCGATCCAGCCAAAACCGCCATGATCGCGTCCGCACGCATGACAAACGAGGAGCTCTTCCTCGCACGCCGCCTCGCTGCAGGGCTAAAAATCGAAAACTTCGACGTCTTACCGCGCCCGCAGAAAGGTGACGGGTTCCTCATTTCGGACGATGGAAACCCAAACACCACCGGCGCGAAGCTCCTTGGCTTGGCCACCGGAAAACTCCCCGCCATCGCGGCAGGTGTGGCATCCGGCCAAATTACCGGCCTCATCGTGCTCGGAGAGGATGCCGTGGATTGCGGCATTTCCGAAGATCACCTCAAAAATCTCGAGACACTCGTGGTTTCGGGCATCCTCGCTAATGCCACTACGCGCCGAGCGACAGTTGTTCTCCCAACCAGCGCTTGGGCGGAAAAACGCGGCTCGATGATCAATATCAAAGGCCGCTTGCAGCGCCTCAATCAAGCCATACAACCTCCAGCCGAAGCGCGCGACGACTGGGAACTCCTTCGCGATCTCATCCAAGCCACGGGCGGCTCCAATGGCATTTACACGATCGAAGAGGTTTTTAAGCTCATGGCGTCTGAGATTTCTGCACTCAAAGGCCTTACGATAAGTCGAATCGGGGACCTTGGCACGCAACTCACGCTCAACTCCTGAGCATGCGCCGCCTCGCTTTTTTGGCACTAACCACTCTGGCCCTTGCTGGGTGCGGGACAACTGAGACACCCGCTCAACCTTCGATCCGGCGCGAAACCCAGATCGAGTGGCTCGGCAACCAGTGCTACCGCATTACTTCATCCATCGGCACAACGATTCTTGCCAACCCCTACGCGTCGAAAACAGGTGGCCGATCTCTCCCCTCACCGCTCAAAAGTGACATCGTCCTGATTACCTCTGAGCGCTCGGACTTCAACAACGTCAACGCGCTGGACAACGAGCCATCCATCCTGCGCGGAGGCGTTGGCATCGGCGTGAACAACGTGACCGGCATCAGAATTCTGGGCGTGCCAGCCTATAAGAATCCCGACATGCCAGCCTCGGACGGCATGAATATGATCTTCACTTGGACAATGGATGGCATGCGTTTCTGCTACGCTGGCGTCCTCCTTCGTCCACTGGATTCATACCAACTTTCACAAATCGGCACGGTGGATGTTTTATTCTTCTCACCCGATGCGCTGCCAACCGAGGCCCGCACCCAAGTCATCGCTCAACTCCGGCCCCGTCTGGTCATTCCAACGGGCTCGCAGGCTTGGACCAGTGGGGAGCTGCGAAAATCAAATGGGCCGAAATTCCGCTTCACACGCGAAATGCTCCCGCTGCAAACAACCACTCTCGTTTGCACTCCGTGACAAAGCGCATCCTCATTACGGGCTCTGGAGGTCGTGAACATGCCTTGGCATGGAAGCTCAGCCAGTCTCCCAGCGTTGAAAAAATCTACATCGCCCCTGGCAATGCCGGCACAGCCCGCATCGGTGAAAATGTATCCATCGCCGCCGAAGACATTTCGAGCCTCCTCACCTTCGCGAAGACAAATGCCATCGACTTCACCGTGGTCGGCCCAGACGACGCGTTGGCAGCCGGCGTGGTGGATGCCTTTGAAGATGCAGGCATGAGAATTTTTGGCCCACGCAAGGCTGCCGCTCGACTTGAGTCATCAAAGGCGTTTGCAAAAGATTTCATGGTCCGCCATGGGATCCCCACAGCGGACTACCGGGAATTCACCGACTGTCCGGCTGCGCGAGACTACTGCCGCAGCGCAAAATACCCGCTCGTCGTGAAAGCCGATGGACTCGCACTCGGCAAGGGCGTGATCATTGCCGCCAATTTCCACGATGCTGATGCGGCCCTGCGCCTTTGCATGGAGGAGCGGGCTTTTGGAGATGCTGGCACCCGAGTCGTGATCGAAGAATTCCTCGAAGGCGTCGAGTGCTCGATCCACGCGCTTGTGGACGGTTCGGGCTACCTTCTATTCCCCGATTGCCGCGATCACAAAAAAGCCCACGATGGCGACCAAGGTCCGAATACAGGCGGCATGGGAACGATCAGCCCTTCCGGGTCGGTGGACGACATTCTGAATAACCGCATCCGCACAGAGATCCTCGACCGCTTCATTGCCGGTATCAATAAAGACGGACTCGACTTCCGCGGCATGCTCTTTCCGGGTCTTATGCTCACGGCATCCGGCCCAAAGGTGCTGGAATTCAACTGCCGCTGGGGCGATCCAGAGACCCAAGTGCTGCTGCGACGCCTGGAGTCGGACCTCCTTCCTCTCTTGGAATCCACCGCGGCAGGCGCACTCGGCACGCAATCCCCCGCTTGGGACACTAAGCCTGCTGTCTGCGTCATTCTCGCCTCAGGGGGCTATCCCGCCTCCTATGTTAAAGGCAAAACCATCAGCGGGCTCGCCGATGCCGCCGAACTGGAGAGCGTCGAAATTTTTCACGCCGGGACAAAAGCTGCAGGCGATACCATCTTGACCAACGGCGGCCGCGTGCTGGGAGTCACTGCCAAGTCCCCCACCCTCGAAGCCGCACGCAGCCTTGCTTACCAGGCTGCCGACAAGATTTTGTTCGATGGCGTCCATCGCCGCAACGACATCGGGGCCTGCCCTCGAAAGCCATGAAATTCCTCCCCCTTGTTCTTTTAGCCGCTCTCACAGGAACCAATCTAGCCGAGGAGCCACCCGCTCCAAAAACCACTCCGACCCCAGTTCCGACGCTGACAGAGAACGTGGACTCCTTGGATGAGTCGCAAATCCAGAAGGCCATCGAAGCGATGGAGGCGAACTACCTCTCACTCGAAGCACTCGATAATGCCTCCCGCCAGAAGGCGCTTTTGGAGGGGCTTCTCCGACGCCTCGGTTCAGGAGCCGAATTGAATCAACCAAGTCAGACGAATTCAAAGCCTGTTCCTTTTCTGGCTGAAATTCTCGATGGGCGCATCGGCTATATTCGCCCAGGGGCCATGGATCCCGCCGCGCTCAAACAGACAGACTCCGCCCTTGGCAACTTCGCTGATAAAACCATTCCCGCTCTCATCCTGGACCTGCGAGGCGTCCCAAGCGGAACGGAATTCGATATGGCGGCTGATTTCGCACGGAGATTTTGCCCGAAGGGAAAAATTCTTTTCACCATTGAAAAACCCAACGCCAAACAGGAACGAATCCTCACCGCAGATCGGGATGCTGTTTTCCAAGGGATTCTTGTGGTGTTGACTGATGCCGACACAGCGGGCGCGGCCGAGGCCCTTGCAGCCACCCTGCGCGCCAACTCTGACGCTATGATTGTCGGCTGGCAAACCGCAGGCAGAGCGGTGGAATTTTCAGAGTTTCCAATCGGTGGAGGTAGGACGATCTACCTCGCCGTATCCCGCGTCTCGCTGCCGGGCAAAGGAGCAATTTTCCCCAGCGGGGTAAAACCCGATATCGAAGTCGAGCTACCAGCTGAAACACAGAAGAAAATTTTCGAACTCACGAAAGAAAAGGGCATAAGCCAGTTTGTTTTCGATGTGGAACGCCCCCGAATGAATGAGGCCGCGTTAGTCGCTAACACAAATCCCGAGATCGCCGAAAACACAGAGTCCGAAGGACAAGGTGAGGAACTCCGCGACACCGTTCTTCAACGCGCCGTGGACCTCATCACCGCCATTTCCTTTTACAAAAAGTAGGCTCACAGCCCACAGGGACACGCTAGCGTTTTTTGTTCGTGGCCTTGTGTGTGGCCGTAACAGTCAGAGCCAAGCCACCTCGCGCGGCAAACGCTCCACACACCGTCATGCTCTCTGGCGCGCATACGGCGACGAGATCGTCCAGAATCCTATTCACGATCTGCTCGTTGAAGGACGGCGTATTCCGAAATGCCGCCAGATAGTACTTGAGCGATTTCGTCTCAACGCAACGCTCAGCAGGCACATACTCGATCACGATCTCAGCGTAATCTGGTTGGCCAGTCACAGGACAGAGCGAGGAAAAGTCTTCTGTATCCACTCGAATCACATAACCACGACCAGGGTGGCTATTCGAAAATGTCTCCAAAATTTCCACCGACGGCTCCTGCGGCAATGCAGATGCGCTGCCAAGAAGACGCAAGGATTTTGCCGATTTCGATTTGACGGATTTCTTACTCATTTCAAAAGCTTGGCAGGCCCGGCGTTCCGATTCCATCGCTAACTTTTGCTTCAAGAAAACAGGGAAAGTCGTCACTATTTGGGGACACCCGAAGTTTACAAGGAATTCAAAAATGAAATTAATCGTTCAGCCGGATCAAGGCCCCGCCCCCGTTATCGAGTTTATCCGCTCTGCAAAGACAACGCTCATCTTAAAACAATTCACCTTAACCCACCCTGGAATCCTTGAGGCACTGCTGGAATCCAAGCGCTCGGGAGTGAATGTGCGCGTCATGTTGAACGCTAAGCGTTCCGGAGGCGACCGGGCAAATGACGACTCATTTGCCGCACTGGATCAAGGCGGCGTTGCCGTTCGCTGGTCAAATCCAAACTTCTACGTCACGCATGAAAAATCCATGGTTGCAGATGGAACGCGTGCAATGGTCGCAACCTACAACCTTTGCGAAAAGTATTTCACACTGACGAGAGACTACGGCGTGATTTTTGAAAACCCCGCACAGGCCGCCCAGATCACTGAGTGCTTTGAGGCCGATTGGAACAGAGTGGAGTGGGTTCCATCGAGCGATACCGGGCTGATCTGGAGCAACTCCGGCTCCCGGCTGGCGGTTGCGAGATTCATTGATTCCGCCAAGGAATCGCTACTCGTTCAGCACCCAAAATTTGTGGACGCCTCCGTGCTGGACCGCATCATAGAAGCCTCTTCGCGCGGCGTAAAAGTCCGCGTACTCTGCGGCGGGCGCCACGGTATCAGTGATGGCGACATCCTCGATACCTTCTCTTCGCTGCGCGTCATGAGCCGCTCGGGAGTGAAGGTCCATAAACAAAAAAATCTGCGTGTTCATGCAAAGCTCCTGATCGCAGACAGCAAGCGTGCCCTCCTAGGCTCCATGAATCTGGACCGCTCCGCTTTTGATCTCCGTCGGGAACTCGGCATGACAACCGACGACCGCGATGTTGTCTCCGAGTTGATCAATGTTTTCCATTTCGACTGGGATTTATCTCACCGCTACGACGCGCCAGACCCCCTCGATGCCTCGCAGCACCATGAGGCCGACTTCCCCCACGACCACGAACTCCGACATGAATGACTCCACGGCAGCGAAACCCTCGCTGATCGAACTGGCCCTCACTTTTAACCACATTTCGCTCGCTTCCTTTGGAGGCGGCCTCTCTGCGTGGTCGCGCGAGGTCGTTGTGGTGGAAAAAAAATGGATGAGCGAGGAGGAGTTTTTAAGCATTCTCACCATGTGTCGGATTTTGCCGGGTGCAAATCAGGTGAACGTAGCGATTTTTGTCGGCGCAAAATTCCTTGGCTGGCCAGGCGCCGTCGCTGCCGTTTTCGGGCTCACTTTTTTACCGGCTGTACTCATCCTGCTCATGGGAGCAGCTTATTTTAAATACAACCATATTCCCGCGCTCCAGAGCACCCTCAAGGGTGCCGCCGCTGGAGCAATCGCACTCACCTTTTCGATGGCCTTTAAAACCGGCCAGAAATGCCTTCTTGGAGCCATTCCGTTCGTTCTTTTTGCTGCCACGTTCTTTCTGAATGGCATCCTGCGCTGGCCACTCTTCGGAGTCCTTGCGCTCACTGGCCCGCTCGCCCTGCTGTGGGCATGGCCAAAATCCCCAAATAAATGAAAGACGAAGGCTCCAACCTCATTCACATCCTCCTCCTCTTCAGCTCGCTTTCGCTTCTCTCCATCGGCGGTGGCAATACCGTGATCCCTGAAATGCACCGCAAGGCGGTGGATACCTACTCTTGGATGAGCGGAAACCAGTTTGCAGACCTTTTCGCGATCTCCCAAGCAGCTCCAGGCCCCAGCATCCTCCTTGTTACTCTCGTCGGCTATAAGGCTGCCGGCATCGTTGGCGCAATCCTTGCCACAGTCGCCATGATCCTTCCCTCCGGCATTCTCGTCTATCTCGTGAGCCGACTCTGGGGACGCTCGGCTAATTCCCCCCTGCGATTGGCCATCGAGCGGGGATTCGCCCCACTCACGGTCGCCCTCGTTCTCGCCAGCGGCTGGGTCATGAGCAAAGCCGCCGATCACGACTGGCGCGCTTGGATTCTCACTTCCATCTGCACCCTCCTTTGCACCACTACCAAAACCAATCCCATCCTCATCGTAGGCGGCGCCGCCCTCATAGGCTGGCTCGGCTGGGTTTGACCACTCGCCTTCCCGACCAAACCAAAAATTTGAACGATCGCCGATATTTTTGGTTCGTCAGTCTCCTGCGTGCGGAAAGTTTGGATGGCGAATTCGCGTAAAGAATTTTCCCCCTTTCCTGCAACCCACTTTATAAGGCAACCTCCGAGAAATGCTCAATTACATCTGGCTTGGCTTGATTTTGCTGGCGATGCTTCTCGGGGGCTTTGAAGGAAAACTGCAGGAGGTGACAGGTGCTGCCTTCGAGGCCTGCAAGACAGCCGTGATGACGATTGCGCTGCCGCTTGCAGGCGTGATGGCTCTCTGGCTCGGCCTGATGAAAATTGCGGAAAAATCGGGCCTCGTGAATCTTCTCGCCCGCTCGCTCCGCCCGCTTTTGGTCTGGCTTTTTCCTGAGGTGCCAGCGAACCACCCGGCCATGGGGTCGATGGTGATGAACATGGCTGCCAACATGCTGGGACTCAGCAATGCAGCAACGCCGCTCGGCCTAAGGGCCATGCAAGATCTTGAAAAACTCAACCCCCGCCCGGGCACGGCCACGAATGCCATGTGCACTTTTTTAGCGATTAACACGAGCTCGATTCAACTCATCCCGGCCACGACCGTGGCGATATTGGCTGCTGCAGGATCAAAGAGCCCCACAGCTATCATCGGGACCACATTTTTTGCCACCTGCTGCTCGACCATTGCAGCCATCCTTGCCGTAAAAACCTTCGAGCGACTGCCAATGTATGCCCTGCCAAAAGTTGAAAACTTGACGACACCCGCAGATCTCCTGTCGGTTGAAAATTCAGAGACCTTCGAGAAACCAAAGTGGTGGGGAACTCTCATCCTGCTCGCATTCGCTGGATGTTTTTTGATTTTTGGTTGGCAATTCATCCAGGCTCAAACCGCAACGCGTGGCGTTTTGGTGAATCTTGTGGATACCGTCTCATATCTCGCAATCCCGTTCCTTCTCGCGTTCTTTCCGCTCTATGGCGCACTCAGCGGCGTGAAAGTGTATGAAGAATTCGTGGAAGGCGCCAAAGAAGGCATTCAGGTTTCTCTCCGTATTATTCCCTATCTCGTGGCCATCATAGCCTCCGTGGCGATGTTCCGCGCAGCGGGGGGTATCGATGTCATCACCCGCATCATCGGCCCAGTTTTGAATGCGATTCAGTTCCCGACAGAACTTCTCCCGCTTGTGCTCATACGCCCCCTGAGCGGCAGCGGAGCAAATGGTCTTTTCGCCGAACTGGTTCAAGCTCACGGCCCGGACAGCCTCATCGCCCGCATGGGGGCCACTGTGCTTGGCAGCAGCGAGACCACATTCTATGTCCTCGCTGTTTACTTCGGCTCCGTCGCCATCCGCCGGACGAGACACGCCGTCCCCGCCGGCCTTGTTGCAGACCTCTTCGGTGTCGCGGCCTCGATCATCATTTGCCGACTGGTCTTCGGGTCTCCTTTATAAAAATCGCTTCCCTGATTCATCCCAAATTTGGATCAGGATAAGAATCTGACCGTGGTTGCTTTTCCCCCAGAGGGAGCTATACGACAGAGTAACAATCTGACTTATGAACTCACCTACCACAATGCCGGTTAGCGAACTCCCAGCCGATGTTCGCGGAGCTTTTCTCGTTCGCACCTACAGCCACCTTGCTTTGGCCATCGCACTCTTCGTTGGAATTGAGGTCTGGTTTTTCCAAAGTGGGATCGCAACTAGCATTGTGAAAGCCTTCGACAGCGTCTCTTGGCTGATTGTGCTGGGAGGATTCATGCTTCTCTCTTGGCTGGCCACTTTTCTGGCCAATCCCTCGATTTCAAGGCCCCTTCAATATGTTGGGCTGGTGTTATATGTTTTCCTGCAAGCCATCATCACCGTTCCTCTTCTCTACATCGCAAACCAAACAGCCCCAGGAGTGATTGGCAGCGCAGCGCAGGCCACGCTCGGCGGCTTCTTTTTGCTAACGGCTGTCGTGGTGACAACACGGAAGGATTTTTCTTTTCTGAAGACCTTCCTCATCTGGGGCGGCCTCTTAGGCCTTGTCGCCATCGTGTGTGCAGTACTTTTCCAATTTAACCTCGGCACATGGTTTTCGGTGGGGATGGTCGTACTTGCCGGAGCTTCCATTCTCTACACGACTTCTTCCATCATGCGGGACTACCCCGAAAATGCCGATCTGGCCGCAGCGATCCAGCTCTTCGCCGCTGTGGCGATGATGTTTTGGTATGTGCTGCGTCTCTTCATGGGATCTCGTCGCTAAGTGGGTAAAAACTCTCCGCTGCGATGCTGAACGTCGCGTTGAAGATGTTGTTTCGCGATAGCGCGAAATACGCGATGCTGGTTTGCGGGCTCGCTTTTTGCTCGCTGTTGATGTGTCAGCAATCGTCAGTG
>CANMQB010000041.1 GCA_947499885.1 Spartobacteria bacterium | reverse complement strand
CTCCCACTTGTTGTACTCGTCCTGTTCGGATTCTACGGCATCGCCAATGCCATAGGCTGGAACGACCGCATCTCGGTAGGAATCGTGATCCTCTCGCTCTTCAGTGGCGCTTACATCGCGGAAATCATTCGTGCCGGCATTGAAAGCGTGGGCCGTTCCCAGTGGGACAGCGCTCGTGCCATCGGGCTCACGAATGCGCAGACCTACCGTTTCGTTATTTTTCCACAGGTCCTGCGTCAGATTCTTCCTCCTGTGGCCGGCCAGTTTTCCTCCCTCATTAAGGATTCCTCTCTTCTTTACATCATTGGAATCCCTGAGCTTACTTTTGCGGCAAATCAGATTAATTCGGCCACCTACAGCACGTTTGAGAGTTTTGTTCCGCTTGGCGTATGTTACCTTGTCCTCACGCTTCCTGTCTCGTTGTGGACGAAATATCTCGAAACAAAAGTGCGCTATGAAACGTGAGTATTTCGGCTTCGTTGTCTTTCTCCTTTTGGTGGGATGTGCGCCGGTGGAACACTTCGATAAGGAGGCGCCTCCCGAGTATCTCACCAAGAATCGAACGGAACTTTTTCGCAGCGGCCCCGCCCAAGCTTTCCCTTCCGAGAAGATCGAAAAAAATACCTCTCTCAATGTGCTCAAAAAGGATTCGGGCTACGCGTTCGTGCGATTAAGCGATGACCGCACCGGCTACGTCGTGTTCAGTGACCTGCGTGTGGCTCCTCCTATTGCCCCGGGAGTTCCTTTTGACCCTGTTAACATGGAGGAGATCGTGGAGGTTCCGTTGCCAGACTTCGGTGTGATACCAGACGAAATCCCGGAGAAGCTTCGCAAAAAATGAAAATCCGCCTCGCAGGTGTCACTAAAAAATTCGGCCCGCAGACAGTTCTCAACGCTGTGGATTTCGATGTGGAGTTCGCTCACACCCTTGCACTCATCGGGCCATCCGGTGGAGGCAAATCCACCCTCCTTCGACTCCTCGCCGGTCTTGATGCCCCCGATGCGGGTGAAATCCTCGTAAATGGGGAGCCCCTGCCTCGCAACGAGGAGCGATTGAGAATCCATCGCAGCCACACGGGTATTGTCTTCCAGGCCTACAATCTCTTCCCTCACCTAAGCGCCCTCGGAAATGTTATGCTCCCGCTGACCGAGGTTCACGGGCTGAAGGCCTCAACCGCGCGTGATCGGGCGATGGATGTCCTGAATCGCTTCCATCTTGTCGAACACGCCGCCAAGCAACCCGCGCAACTCAGCGGCGGACAGCGACAGCGCGTTGCCATAGCCCGCGCACTCGCAGTGGATCCCGCTTTTCTCCTTCTAGACGAGCCCACATCCGCTCTTGATCCCGAGATGACTTCTGAAGTGCTCGACGTGATTGTGGAGCTTCGCGAATCTGGAAAACCCATCATCCTCGTCACCCACGAGATGGGCTTCGCGCGTCGCTCAGCTGACCGCGTCGCCTTCATCGCAGAGGGCGGCGTGCTCGAGTGCGCTGCCGCTGCCGAGTTTTTCGAAAGCCCCCGTCAACCTGCCGTGAGGCAATTTCTCGAGCGTATATTGAAATACTGAGATTCAGTTTGGACTCTTCCAATGGGCTCCACCTTTTTCCTGTTCATCCTGTAAATCCTGTCTAAAAACCGCTTCCCGTCATCCATGCCAAAAGAACGCATTCGCCTCAACGATCTCGACCAGTCGAAATGCCTCTCCCAAGAGGAATACAAGGTCCTTGTGAAACAATACCAACTCGAGCTTCTCAACATGCAGCTTGAGCTTCATGAGAAGCAAATACCGATCGTTATTGTCATTGAAGGTCCGGATGCCGCCGGCAAGGGTGGGGCTATCAAGCGCCTCACCGAGCGTCTCGATCCTCGTCTGCTGCGTGTGTACTCGATCAATAAGCCCACGCCGGAAGAGCTAGCCAGGCATTATATGTGGAGGTTTTGGAACAAGCTGCCTCCACGTGGAAACCTCGCAATCTACGACCGTTCTTGGTACGGGCGCGTCCTTGTGGAGCGCGTCGAAGGTTTTTGTAGCGAATCGGCTTGGCAACGCGCCTATGGCGAGATCAATCAATTTGAAAAAATGCTCACCGATGACGGCACCGTGCTTGTCAAACTCTGGCTCCATGTCACGAAAGATGAGCAACTCGTCCGTTTTAAAAGCCGAGCGGCAGATCCCTACAAACACTGGAAAATCGGCGAGGAGGATTGGCGCAACCGCAAACGCTGGAACGAACACATCGAAGCCGCCGAAGATATGTTTGAAAAAACCAGCACCGACACCGCGCCGTGGACCGTCATTCCTGCCAACTTCAAGTGGTATGCCCGAGTCAAATCTCTCAAAGTCCTCAGCCGTGCCCTCAGTAGTGCCCTCGGCCGCTAAAAAATAGCAGAAAGCAGAGATCATCCGGCTCATTTGCACGCTGGGGAAATGACCTCCGTGTCGTTCCATTTAAAAATAGCTCCCTTGCTGCCTTTCCTGAGTGCGTAAAAGTACGGAGAGGCTCTGTTGAAGAGCTTTTGACGCCTTTGGTAAGGGAGTGTCGCCTGCTCTTAGCCTAGGGGGGACGGATACTGCCCCTTGGCCGTTAGGTTGGCTAATGCTTCGGCGACGATTGGTCGGTCTTCGCGATAAGTCACGCCGAACCATTGGCTCTCCACCGGCACAAGTTGGACTGTTGCCGCGCCGCTAGTGATCATGCCCTCCACGGCACTTGGAATGTAGAATTCCGATTTCTCCTCACAGCCTTGAGCCTCAAGAAAGGTTTTGAAACCGCCTTCCAACAAGGGAAAGACCTCTGGAGTGAAGCCCCAGCAATTCATGGAAACTCGCTCTGCACCGCTGAATCCCACGCCGGTCGCCAAATCCGTGACGCCTTGGACCGTGCGTTGGATTTGCGTGTGTTCGCGCACAGTCATCAGCAGACCGCTTGCATCAGCCTGACAAACTCCCCGCGATACGCTCCCGTGCTCCGAGAGCGTCGCATCAAGTCGGTATCCGCCCATGCAAAAACGAGTCCCGTTTTCGTCATGTGCTTTCAAAAAATCGCCCACTGCCGCAAAGGCGTCGCGACCGTAAAAATCATCTGCATTGATTGCCATGAAGGGAGTATCTACCGCCTCCCGAGCAGCGAGGATTGCATGACCTGTCCCCCAGGGTTTCGTGCGTCCCTCGGGTACGGAAAAGCCAGAGGGCAAGTCATTGACCTGTTGGAATGCGTAACCGACATCCATGCGATCCTCGTAGCGATGTCCCACGCGGTCGCGAAAATCCTCTTCGAAATCTCGGCGGATCACAAATACAACCCTATTGAATCCGCAGTGGGCGGCATCATAAACCGAGTAGTCGAGCAGGGTTTCTCCGCCGGGCCCCACGCCATCCATTTGCTTCAATCCACCATACCGACTGCCCATGCCGGCAGCTAAAACGAGCAACGTTGTATCCATAACAATAGCTTAAAGTCGGTGGAAAATTGAAGAATCCAAGCGATTTCGCGATTTTTTGATCCTGTATCGTTGGTGTTTTGGAACTGTCAAAACGTCAAAGGCGCGTGTCCTCAGGACTCCGCTGAGCTGGAATCATCCCGCTTGCTGCGCTTTTTTCGGGGTTTTCGTTTGGAGGCCTTGGGTGGTGGGGGAGTGGGATTTTCAGCGGAACCGGATTCGCTCTCCACATCCTGAGTATTCAAATCAAGTTCGGCGAGAAACACAGCATCCTCTGGGGTTTCGCCACCGAAAAGCACACGCATGAAGGCGGGGAAATAGCGGTCGGCGGTCGAGAGGGCTGAGCCTATGATGCGGTGGATGACTTCATCCTTCAGGCATTCGTCAGTAATCAAGTGGCTGATGTGGTAGCGAACCTCTCCGTCACGCAAGTCCGCCTCGAATCCGCCAAGAATAAGTCCGTAGTTCGCTCGGGTAATAAACTCCATCACGCTGGCGTTCATTTTTTCATCCTTTGCGAGGACGGGGTAATTCAGATGGATTTGAAAAATCTCATCATCATTCGAAACCCTCAAATGGCATGTGTAGAGTGCATGCTTGCGGCAGATATTGAGCCGAATCTGTTTTTCCTCGCGGAAGATGGCAAAGCTGAGCTCGTTCGCCTCGCAGTGGTCGATCAGTGATTGAAATGGGGTGCCGAAGTCAGGAACGGAGGAATCAGGTGAATCGTTGTTGGACATAAATGGGAATGCTGGAAGTCGGGTTCAGTAGGTTGACTCAAATTTAACTTTCCCCATTGTTGCACGAGGTGCAACAGGCGTTGATAGTAGCCACGGGGGAGGGGGAGCCGACAGTCGGATTCGAACCGACGACCAGCGGTTTACAAAACCGCTGCTCTACCACTGAGCTATGTCGGCGTGGAAGAAACTGAAAACTTTCATACTTTCAAATTCGATGCAAGTGCCGTTTGAAGAATTTGGGCGCGTTCTGGCTTTACAGGTTCACGTCGGGACGCTGATATTCCCCGCTTCTCAATGATTCAAAAAATCGGCATAGGGCTGGCAGGGTTTGGAACAGTCGGAGCTGGGGTTTACAAAAACCTCCTCCGCAACGCTGCGCTTCTTGAACAGCGCATCGGGGTTCAATTTGAAGTGCGCAAGATTGCTGTGCGTGACCTTGCAAAGGCGCGTGATGTGCAGGCTCCTGCCGAGCTTTTCACAGCATCTCCCGATGACCTTCTGTCGGATCCCTCGATTGATGTCGTGGTGGAACTCATGGGTGGCATTGATGTCCCGCTCGCTTTTGTCAAGAAAGCCATCGCTGCGGGGAAGATTGTGATCACTGGCAACAAGGCGCTTTTAGCCGAGCATGGGCGTGAGATTTTTGAGCAGGCCTCTGAAGCGCGCGTCCCCGTTTTTTATGAGGCAGCTGTGGCTGGGGGCATTCCGATCATCAAATCCGTCCGCGAGGGATTTGTCGGCAACCGCTTTGAGGCGATTCACGGAATCCTGAATGGGACGAGCAATTACATTTTGAGTCGCATGACCGATGAGGGGCTGGATTTTGCTCCTGTGCTCGCAGAGGCTCAGAAAATGGGCTATGCGGAAGCCGACCCTGCGCTGGACGTGAATGGCTGGGACGCCGCTCACAAGGCCATCATTCTTGCCTCGCTGGCGTATGGATTTTGGATCGATCCGAATGATGTTCTTGTCGAGGGGATCGAAAAAGTTACCGCGGCCGACATCCAATTTGCAAACGAACTTGGTTACCGTATCAAGCTGTTGGCGTCGATTAAAGCCGATGAAGGCAGATCTATTGAGGTGCGCGTGGTACCGACGCTCATTCCTAAAACCCATGTACTTGCTTCGGTGAATGGTGTATTCAATGCCGTCGCTGTGAAGGGCGATATTGTTGGTGAGGCCCTTTTTTATGGTCGCGGAGCCGGTCAAGATCCAACCTCGAGTTCTGTCTTGGGCGACCTTGCTGAGGCTGCCGCTTTCATGCAGTCGCCACGCCGTTGCGTAGGTTTCACGGCGCACGACCTCTATGGGCGCTGCAAGCCAGTTGATGATACCATATCAAAATACTACCTTCGCCTTGGCGTGGAGGACCGCCCGGGCGTCTTGGCACAGATTGCAGGAACCTTGGCCAAAGCGGACATTGGCATTCTCTCTGTGATCCAGCCCGAGGGACTCGTCGATGGCGCAGTTCCTCTCATTCTCACGCTGCATGATGCCCCTTACGGACCGATGAAAAAAACAGCCAGCGAGTTGGCTTCCCTTTCCTGTGTGAAGGGAACTCCGCTCCTGCTTCACATGGAGACATTCGCGTGAACGAGCCCCTCAACGACAAGGGTGTCATACACCGCTATCGGCCATTTCTGCCAGTGAGTGATGCCACGCCGGTGATATCTCTCAGTGAGGGTTCAACGCCCCTCATCCACTCACCCCGTCTTAGTGAAAAGGCGGGAGCCGAGGTTTACCTAAAATTTGAGGGTTTGAACCCTACAGGTTCCTTCAAGGATCGAGGCATGACGGTAGCCATTTCCAAGGCTGTTGAGGACGGGGCCAAGATGGTCATCTGTGCCTCCACAGGCAATACCAGTGCGGCCGCTGCGGCTTATGCCGCTAGGGCGGGAATCCAGTGTGCTGTGATTTTGCCCGCCGGGAAAATAGCCATTGGCAAACTGGCGCAGGCTTTTGTTTACGGTGCCAAAGTTGTTGCGATTCGTGGAAACTTTGACGATGCCCTGCGTATCGTGCGGGAGTTCGGAGGCATTGACGGCGTGGCGATTGTGAATTCCATAAATCCCCACCGCATCGAGGGGCAGAAGACCGCCGCATTCGAAATCATCGAAGACCTTGGTGATGCGCCGGATATTCATATTCTCCCAGTGGGTAATGCTGGTAACATCACCGCCTATTGGAAGGGATACCGCGAATTTCATGCCGCAGCGCGCTCCTCCCGCCTTCCGAAAATGGTCGGATTTCAAGCTGCCGGCTCTGCTCCGATTTTTTATAATCGTCCGATCGATAGGCCGGATACGATTGCTACGGCCATTCGCATTGGAAACCCTGCCAGTTGGGAGGGTGCAAACGATGCGGCGTGCGAATCCGGCGGATGTATCGATATCGTTACGGATGAGGAAATCCTCTCTGCACAGGCTTGGTTGGCTGCCAAGGAAGGTGTCTTTGTGGAGCCAGCGAGTGCTGCCAGCGTCGCCGGCTTGTTGAAATGCCATTCGAAGGCGCGATGCAGTGGATGTCCGTTTGCCTCAAGTCTGCGTGAGGGTGCCAAAGTCGTTCTCACTGTAACGGGACATGGACTCAAGGATACCGAGACTGCGGTGAGTTTCGGTGGGTTTGCTCCAGCTGAGGCGGATGCCAATCTCGATGCCGTGCGCGCGGTCCTCGACAAAAACTGATTTTTTCATGGCCTTGATTGTTCAAAAATACGGCGGCACCTCGGTTGGAAATCCCGAGCGGATTCTAAACGTTGCACGGCGTGTGCTCGCGACCCAGCAAGCAGGCAACTCTGTTGTCGTTGTTGTTTCGGCCATGTCAGGCGTTACCGATGGGCTCATCAAACTTGCCAAGGAAGTGTCGTCTTCGCCAGCCGAACGGGAAATGGACGTGCTCCTCGCTACCGGCGAGCAGACTACGATCGCTCTCACTGCGATGGCTATCAATTCGCTAGGAGGCAAAGCTGTGTCGCTTACGGGAGCGCAGGCGGGGATCATCACCAGCGGCGTTCATACCAAAGCAAAAATTGCGAATATCGCCCCGCGTAAAGTCCGCAAGTTTCTCGATGAGGGCAACGTTTGCATCATAGCCGGATTCCAAGGCCAGACACTTGAAGGGCAGATCACCACGCTCGGACGGGGCGGATCGGATCTCACAGCTATCGCCATTGCGGCGGCCCTGAGGGCTGACATGTGTGAAATTTACACGGATGTGGATGGCGTTTACACCTGCGATCCTCGTGTTGTGCCAGATGCCCGGAAGATCGATGTGATCGCTTACGACGAGCTTTTGGAAATGGCCAGCAGCGGGTCGAAGGTCATGCAATCCCGCTCGGTCGAATTCGCTAAAAAATTTAAAGTGCCATTCGAGGTGCGCAGTAGTTTTAACAATAATAGAGGAACCATCGTGAAAGAAGAATCCATCGGATTAGAAAATGTCGTTGTGCGCGGTATCAGCCTCGAACGCAAACAGGCCAAGGTTACCATTACCCATGTGCCCGATAAGCCAGGCACGGCCTCTCGCATATTTTCGGCTCTCTCCGAGGCGAATGTGATCATCGACGTGATTGTCCAAAACATTTCCATCAGTGGAACGACGGATATCTCCTTTACGATGGGCTCGGAGGAACTCGAGAAGCTCGGCCCAGTCATTGAGCGTGTCGCACACGAGGTCGGTGCTGGAGAGGTCATCCAAAAAAGTGGAATTGCCAAGCTCAGTGTTGTCGGAATCGGCATGCGATCGCATTCCGGTGTCGCTGCCACACTATTTGAATGTCTCGGCAATGGGGGAGTGAACATCCAAATGATTTCCACATCGGAAATTAAAATTGCCGTCATCATTGATGAAGTTCAGATCGAGCAGGCTGCAAAGCTTGCGCATGCCGCCTTCGGATTATCCCAGTAGGCGAGTCTGGCGAGCACCTCGCTAGATTCTCGTCGCCAAGAGGGGATCGTTCTGGTTGAAGCGTGGGGAGTTTATGAGCGTTCCGCAGAATACCATCGCGATTGTTTACGATTACGACCAGACCCTCTCGCCCATTTACATGCAGGAGGAGGCCATTTTTCCTGTTTTTGGGATTGATCCTTCACACTTCTGGAAGCGATGCGCTGAGCTGGTTCAACTGCAGGGCTACGATCATGAACTGGCTTACATGAAGGTGCTCTTGGATTGTCTTGAGATTGACCGTCCAACGAATGCTCGTCTTCGTGAATTGGGGGCGCGGCTCACATTTTATCCGGGTTTGCCAGAAATGTTCGAAGATTTAAAAAATACGCTGATCACTCCTGAGCATGCCGCGCACGGGATTCGCGTTGAGCACTACATTGTTTCTTCGGGGATGAAGGAACTCATCGAAGGTAGCCGCCTCGCACCCTATGTACGGAAAATTTTTGGCTGCGAGTTCGCCGTTGACGAGCACGACCGCATCACATTTCCGAAGCGTGCGATCAGCCACACTCAGAAAACCCAATTCCTTTTCCGCATCAACAAAGGAATGCTCGAGCTTGATCAAGATGTGAATGATCACATGGACCCACTGCTACGTCCGGTTCCGTTTCAAAATATGATCTATGTTGGCGACGGTCCAACCGATGTGCCTTGCTTCACCGTCATGCGCCGCAATGGAGGCCAAGCGATTGCTGTTTACAATCCGAATGATCCTACGCGCACGAGCTTTAAAAAATGCTACCAGCTCAGCACGCATGCGGATCGGGTAAAAAATATTGCACCATCGGATTTCCGCGCGGGGAGCCATCTTCGTTTGCTCCTTGAGGAAATGGTGCTCGAGATTGGCAACCGCATTATTCAGCGCCGCCGGGAGGACCTTGAAGCCGGCACGGTGAAGGCCCCGAAGCACTGAAGGCTCAGAGCAGGAGAAGAAAAATCACCACACAGATCGCGGTTGGAATAAGGGCGGCGAGGAAAAGTTTCAGCGCATCCACCCCATTCGATCCAAAATGGGATTGCAGGATTGATTGGCCTGCGGGATTGGGTGCATTGGCAATGACCGTGAGTCCCCCGCCTGCCACCGCTCCAGCTACGACAGCGAGCTTGGCATGATCGGAAAAGCCTGGCACGAGCGAGGCCAGATAAGTGATCGCAGCATTATCATTGAAGGCTGTGAGTGCGGCTGACCCCAGCAAGAGTTGGGTGGGATTCAGACTCGTGAGGACCGGCTCGATCCACCATTGTTGGCAGCCGCCGTGGATCACAAGGCCTGCTAAAAAAAAACCTACAAGAACCGGGCTTTGAAGGTTGATTGCATCCTGATTTCTTTGGGTGGCTGTTACAAAGGCTAGGAAAAACATGAATATAATGACGACCATTGCGGCGTAGTGCGCGGTCAGGACGACAAAAGCGATGAAGACGAGATGGCAAAAAATGATCCAAGCGGGAACTCGGTTTGTTTTTTCTGTGTGACTGGGTGCGGGACTTCTCAGGGAGAGGAGTTCTCGGCGGAACACCACAAATGCGAGAGTGTTTGAAAGCAGAATACAGACTGTGGCTTTCCAGCCGAAGTGGAGAAGCATGAAGGGTGTGTCCCAGTTCCATTTGCTTGCGACCATCACTACGGGAGGCGCGGCAAAGTGAGTGAGCGTTCCTCCGACCGAAATGTGCACGAAGAGTAGGCCCAGTGTGACGTAGCTGAGCTTCATGGACGGTTTGAGTTTATAGAATTTGCTTGAGAGCAAGATGGCGCAGATCGTCATCGCGGCAGGCTCTGTGATGAATGATCCCAAGAGTGGACCGATGGTCAGAATCGCAAACCACCAGGCAGCAGGGGTACCCTTCCCGATATTGGCAAAATTTTTCATCGCTACCTCTGCGAAGTAGAGTATCGGGCGTGAACCAGCGATCGCCATGATCACCACGACGAAGATCGGCTCGGTGAAGTTCACTCCATTGATATAGTGTGAGACGGCACTGGTGCCTTTCATCAAACCAATCGCGAGCGCGAGCGGAATGAGCCAGATGCCGAAGATCACCTCCACTTCACCGAGAAAATGAAAAGTCACGGCGAGGAATTTTTTTTGATCCAATATCTTCGAATTGCGTTTGGCCCCATCAGGCTCGCTGAGTATCCGCTCGTACTCGGCTTCAAATCGGTGGGAGACAGCTCGAAACTTGGCCGCAACAAATGTGTGGACGATCGCCGCGATAAAAATTGCGGTTGCAACGAGGTTGAAGGGGTCCGCCTGGACCCGTCCGAGGAGCTTCTGCGCTAAATTGGTAACGTTGCTATCTGCATAGTTTTCTATAGCTGTGGGGAAAATCGCTGTTGGTTCGGTGGCTCCAGTTGCCTGATGGCAAAGAGTCAAGAAGGCGATGGATGCTAGGCTGGCAAAGAATAAACGGCTTTTTAGGCGTGAATGCGTCGGCATGTTGGAGTGTGGCTTAACACAAAACCGAGTAGGGAGGAAACAGGATCAATCCTCGTTGGCGTGGGCGGGAATTTGGTTTGCACGAGGCGCATTGGGTTATAGAGAGATTGACTTATGTTTACAGGACTTGTTGAGGAAAATGGGCGCTGTGAGTGGCTCAAGATCGCAGAGGGTGGGGCTCAATTGGCGATTCACGCGCCACGCATTGCCGATGGCGTTCGCGTGGGGGACAGCGTGGCGGTGAATGGTTGTTGTCTCACGGTGACTCATGCTGCGCAAGGAGTGCTGATTTTTGATCTCCTTGAGGAAACCCTCCGTTGTACGAATCTCGAGAGCTTTGCACCTGGAACGGTCGTGAATCTCGAACGCTCGCTGGCTGCCGACGGTCGGTTGGGTGGGCATTTTGTGCAAGGTCATGTGGATACGACCATACAAGTCCGCTCCACCTCACGACATGGCACGGATCTTCGCTTGGATTTTGAAATGCCATCAGCCTTCGCTGGCTATCTCTCCTACAAGGGCTCGGTTGCTATCAATGGAGTCAGCCTCACGGTGGCGGAGGTCGGGCAGGATACTTTTACGGTTTGGATCATCCCACACACAGCAGGGGCGACAAATCTTGCTATGCTGGCAGTCGGGGACTCGGTGAATCTTGAGTGCGACATGCTGGCAAAGTACACGGCTCGCATTCTCGAGTGCCGGAATGGGTGAGCGTTTTTTTTCGCGCCTATTCCAGACCTCGCTCCGAAATATCTTCCTCATCAAAGCCGAGGTAGTGTCCCATCTCATGCAGAAAAGTGATGCGTACCTCTTCGCGAAAATCGCTTTCTACTGCCTCGCACATCTCCCAGTGGTTTCCAAGCCATAGAATGATCCGAGGCATCTGAGGGGAGGAGGGGTCGGTGGCATCTGATCCATCAAAGAGCCCGAGTTGGTCTCTTGCTACGCCATCTGCTTCCTGTGCTGGTGACGGGAACTCCTCAAGAACCAGAGCGACCTTATCCAATGCCGTCCTTAGCTGGTCGGGTAGTTCCGTACGGGTCCTTTCGATTTCGTCTACGGCGATCTCAAAAAGAAATGAAAATGTCGCGTCGGAGTTGTGCTCAGATTTCATTGGTATTCTTCAATGGGCTGAAAATCATATTCGGCGTTTAAGAGGTTCAAAAAGCCATCAAAATTATTTCCAAAGTGCTTCTTTCACACTATAAGCATCCGCTGCATGTATCCGGATCTGACGGCAGTCTCTACAAGTATTAAGCGTTGTCTCAGTGGGGATACGGATGAAGCATCGCGCCTTTATTCGGAGTTGCTGCCTCCTACGATTGCTTTTCTTCAAAATCTTGGAGCTTCGTTAGAGGAGGCTGAAACGCTGGCTATGGAAGTGATGTGTGATTGTCTGGTTGGGACTGCGACTCGTCCGGCATTGATCAGCAAATATCATGGGCGCAGTTCGATTTCCAGTTGGGTGAATGCTGTCGCTCGCAATAAGTATTATGATTTTCTGCGTCGAAAGAGGCGAGAGCATGCCCTCGCGGCTCGGCTTCTGATCGGCTTGGCTGACGAAGAGGGGATCGATGCCAAAGAGACTCAGGATGAGGCGCTCCTTGATGCCTTGCGCCTGGCACTCAGGCGTGCCTTCGACTCCATCTCGGCAACCGACAAAGTGCTTTTACACCTCGTTCACGGGCACAACGTGGATCAACGTATTCTTGCAAAAATCCTCGGCTGGTCGGACACCAAGATGAGCCGCCATCTTTCTGCTCTAAGATCTGAATTAAAAGTACAGGTGGAATTGTTTCTCATAAACTCCCAATCTGGTATGGCTCCTCGGTGGAAAGATATCGTTGAGGTTTGTGGTCGAATGGTGGAGCCACTTTAAAAAGCGATGGATTCTGCGTTTTACGATATCAGCGACGACCATGCGTTTTTTACGCTTTTCCTCGATCTGTTTTTTTCTGCCGATTCGGTTGTTTGTTTTGAAGCTCAACCTCACGAGGACGAACTCAAAAGTAACATGACCGACATGGTAGCTGGTCGTCTTTCCTTGGCCGAAGTGCATGAGCTCTTTCGCAAGTTGAAATCAGATCCTTCCGCAATTGCTCACCTCGCCGAATTGCTTCAAAAGACCAAGGCTTCGAGTCGGGAGAAATCGCAAGAATAGGTAGTTTTCATTATGCAAAGTTCTCGTCCTAATTCCTCTTCTGGGTCACTACTTCAAGGCATGGGGCCTCCTCTAGGGAGCTATGCAGAGTATGAGGCCTGGATGGATATTCAGGCTGGAGCCATCTGCCGTGGGGAGTGGGATGGCTGGCCCTGCCAGAGCGGATTTGGGATGCTGCGTGATGCGGTGGTGGCCTCTGGGGCGGATCAAGGAGCGCTGTGGTTGGTTGATGATTGGAAACATGAATTGCGGCCGTGTTTCAGCTCCGCGGCCCATTCCGACAGGTTTCTGCAAGAAATACGCCAGCCCTTGACTTCGGGGCTGATCAGTATGGTTTTTTTTACTGAAAATGCGATTTGCGAAGCACATGTCGCAAGCCGTAGTGAGTATTGCTCGGATATTGATTCGCGATTGGGGGCAAGGACCCAAGCCATGGTCGCCATTCCCATTTTCTTCGCTCAAAGATGCCGAGGGATTTTTTCAGCCGTCATTTTTAGCTCGGGCTCAAGTTTGAATCCTAAGGAGGCATTTCTACCTGCTGATTTCGACATCCTCTCGCAGGCGTCAAGTCTTTGGAGTGCGCAAATGGACTCACAGCTTAGTGGGCTCGCAATACAAACTGGAGCAAAATTGCGCTCATGATCGGGCTCACGCGGGTAGGGGACTTTCCCGATGCAGTGCATCGGGGCGATGGGCGTGGAGTGAAGGTGGCTTTGCTTGATTCAGGCCTTGAGAAAACTCATCCAGCATTTGAAGGTGCTTCTTTTGCTGATGATCTTTGCTTCACAACCACGGAAGGCAGCGGTGCCCCGACAGATGCTCGCGGGGTTGATTTTTTCGGCCATGGCACTGCTGTGGCAGGCGTCCTTTTTGGAACCGCGCCTGCCGTC